>JAGPDT010000060.1 GCA_018057455.1 Flavobacteriales bacterium
TTCGAGGTGACGCCCGAAGGCTTCAAGCTCATTGAACGTGCGCCGGGCGTGAGCGTGGAGGAGATCAAGGCGAAGACGGAAGGGAGGCTGGTGGTGGAGGGGGACGTGAGGGAGATGGTAGTGTGAGTCTTGCTGAGATGAAGAGCCGCCTCGTCCGCTCCTTTCTGTACTATCTGTTTTCAGGGCTCGGCATTTCAGCGCTGGCCTTGGTGAACCACTACCCGCTGGTCTATGCCGATTCCGGCACGTACATAGCCAACATGTTCTCCCTGGTGCAGAATGACGACCGGCCGATCGGCTACGCACTGATCATGCGTGCGGTCACTTGGCAGGGCACGTTATGGACGATGGTCGTATTCCAGGGCATGCTGGCCAGTTGGCTGTTGATGCTGCTTTGCCGGGTGGTGATCACTGAAGCTGGGCGTTGGGTACGTGTGCACTTGGTGCTGCTGACAGTGCTTGTCCTGTGTTCGAGCCTGCCTTGGTATTCAGCGCAGATCATGGCGGACCACTTCACGCCATTGGTCTTGATCATTGTTTTCCTGCTCTTTCATGCGCGGTCGCTGGGGCCTTGGCGCGAAGGTGCGTTGTGGGCGATTCTCTACTTCGCGCTGGCCACCCACAACGCACACTATCCGATGGCTGCCGCATTGAGCGCGATCCTGTTGTTTGGCGGTTGGCTGCGAAAGGTTCCTGCGCCCCGGGTATTCTGGTGGCGATGGGCCGGGCTCAACGTGGTCATTGGTTCATCGGCATTGATGATCATGCTTTTCAACCTCGTTGACCATGGTCACCTGCGCTTGTCCAATGCTGGCAATGTATTCCTCGCCGGCCGCTTATGCGAGGGGAATATCATGGCGGACTACCTCGCGGAGGTTTGTCCGGCACCGAACAACCCTCTTTGCGATTGCCAAGATGACCTGCCGGGAGACGCAGGGCACATGCTATGGAGCGCCAATGGCCTGCCCAGTAAGCTGGGAATCACCATTGGAGAAGCCGATTCCCTGCTGGCCCCGGTAGTAAGCGACGTGCTCGCCCGACGTGAATACGTGCTGCGATACTTCCGGTCCGCAGCGGTATCCACCCTTGTCCAGCTATTCCAGTGGGATGTTGGCGCCGGCCTGGATCCATATATGGAAGGCTCCACCCCTTACTACAACGTGGAGAAACGACTGCCTGCTGAAACTTACTCATATCGCAACGCACGCCAAACATGGGGGTTCTGGAACGATCTTGACGCCACCAACCGGAGGGTTGCCATCACACTCGTCCTGTCTATCTTGATACTGGCCTTCAACCAGCTGAACCGAGGGGAAGGCACGCACTCCTTGATGGGACCCTTGATCGCATGGGTCCTGGTCTGGCTGGTGCTGAATGCAGCCATCACCTCAAGCTTGTCGGTGGTGGACCCCCGCCTGCAGTCCCGCGTGCTATGGCTGTTGACAATGGCAGCTTCCCTGGTCCTGGCCGGACAACCGTCATTTCGCGGATTTTTCCGACTTGGCATGGGCAGGACTCCAGAGTGAACCTGAGGTGATCAAAGGGCCGATCAGGCTCAGCGCCCGGTTGGATCAAGTGTACCACGGTACATTCGGGCCGCCATTCGCAAACTATCCATGCTTCGCACTTTCTCCATCATCATTCCCGCCTACAACGAAGAGCCCACCATCCACCTGATCCTGGACAAGGTGCGCGAGGTGGATCTCATCCACGGGATTGGAAAGGAAGTGATCGTTGTGAACGACGGCAGCAAGGACGGCACGGTGGAAGCGGTGGAGCGCTACATCGCTGCCTATCCCGCCATGGGCATCCGCTTTATCCAGCAGCCGCATAACATGGGCAAGGGCGCGGCCATCCACCGCGGCATCAAGGAGGCCACGGGGGAATACCTCATCATCCAGGATGCCGACCTGGAATACGACCCGCGCGAATACAACGACCTGCTACGCCCCGTGGTGGACGGCTTCGCCGACGTGGTCTACGGCTCGCGCTTCATGGGCCACCACCCGCACCGCATCCTCTTCTTCTGGCACAGCATCGGCAACAAGTTCCTTACCCAGCTCTCCAACGCGTTCAACAATTTGAACCTCACGGACATGGAGACCTGCTACAAGCTGATCCGCAGCGACATTGCCAAAAGCCTTGACCTGCGGGAGAAACGCTTCGGCTTTGAGCCGGAGGTGACGGCGAAACTGGCCCGGGTGAAGGATGCGCGCATCTACGAGGTGGGCATCAGCTATTATGGACGCACCTACGCCGAGGGCAAGAAGATCGGTTGGCGGGACGGCTTCCGGGCCATCTGGTGCATTGTGAAATACGGGTGGTGAGTTGAGTAGGAGAAATTCATGAACGATCGCTGCGCCCCGCATGAACGAATCGGAAGCCAATACCTTTCCAGCAGGCGTGCCGTAGCGTTCCTGCTGATATTCATGTCCGTGCTTGTTTCTTGCACCGGCATGGATCCTGGGCCCAGGACCAAGGACCGGCGGATGGTGCAGCTGGGTCCTTCGGGATTCACCCTGCACGACAGTGTTTTCTTCCCTTTGGCCGTGAACTACATCGCCAGTGCCCGTTGGGAAGGGGGGCAACTCTGGTTCGGGCCCGCAGCCGACTACCGCAACAGCCGGGCGGAGCACTACTGCCCCAAGGACACGGCATCGGCCCGCTTCCGCGCAGACATGGAGATGATCCGCGACCTTGGGTTCAACACGGTGCGCATCGTGGGCATCTGGAGTGATCTGGACCGCGATGACACCAAGGACTCCCTCGGTCTGAGCGCGGCCAACCTGCCGGGGCGGGACACCCTGCTGCTGTTCGCCTCCGAGGCCTCATGGCCGCCGTACTTGCAAGCCTTGGAAGAGCTCTTCACGATCTGCGCGGAATCCGGCCTGATGGTGATCCCCCTTACCACCATTCCCGTGGACATGCCGGAAACCGATCCGTATTTGGCGCGCTACTTGGACCATTTCCGCAATGACACCAACATCCTCGCCTTCGACCTCTTCAACGAACCCTTGTATTTTGACCGCTTGGAACGGCCCAAGCAGGTGGCCATCCGCACGGTAGCACGCTGGCGGAAGCTGATGGACGAACATGCACCGGACCACCTGTTCACGCTGGGCCTCACCGGCATACGCGAGGCGTTCGAGTTCGACCCCGAGCTGATCGACGTGGATTTCATCTCCTTTCACCCGTACGACTACGAACGGGACCAGGTAATGAATGAATTGGCCTGGTACGGCAAGGAACTCACCGTGCCATGGATGGTAGGTGAGACGGCAATTCCGGCGGACAACGACTCGGTGCTCTTCGACGAGCAGCGCGCGTTCGCGGAAAGGACACTTGCACAGGCCCGTGCATGTGGTGCCACCGGCTATTCGTGGTGGCAGTACAAGGATGTGCGCTGGCACGAGTTCCACCCCTCCCATATGGGAGTGCTGGCCCGCGAAGGTTTCTCCCGTACCCGCCAGGGGCACCTCGTGGAGGGCACGCCGAAACCGGTGGCCGACGTGTTCCGGACATTCGACCCACAGGCGCCCAAGGGACCTTGCATGGAACTGCCCAACTACTACAACTACTCCGGCCATTCCACTTCGCGGATCTGCGGGAAGCTGGTGGATGCCTCGGGCGATCCGGTACGCCAAGGCGTGATCATCGGATGGGATGAGCACTGGTCCGCATCGTACCACACGGTGACCCTTGATGACGGAAGCTTCGAGCTATTGGGCGACTTCCGATTCCACCACTGGATGGCCACCGGCCTCCGCTATTCGGTGAAGCGAGGCGACCCTGGTGAGGATTTGTTCACAGCCGCAGGGGACAGCATTCCCACATACGACTTGGGCACGATCACCCTGTACGGCACCGATCGGTGGGGCAGCCTATTGGAATGGGCAGACCGCAAGATGCAGCGATTTGGTGACGGGCATTCCCGCGTGGGGCCTTGAATCCTTGACCGTGGGACAGTCTTTGGCCCGGCCATCAGCTCCTATTTCTCCAGGAAAAGCGCCTTGGACAACACGTGGCCATAGCGTGCCCACGTCCAATTCGGCCCGTCCCACGGGGATGAATAGATCACGGCAAGCCGAATGTTCAGGAATACCAGGGAAATGGCTACGCCGATCGCCACTTTACGCCATGCTGTATTGAATGATGAAGCACGCTCAACAAGGAAGGCCAATGGCAAGGCAAACAGTGCAAAGTAGTCGATGAAGCCGCGAAAGCCGAAGGCCGCGCCCAACCACCAAGCCCACCAGCTGCCATAGAGATACCAGGCCAAAATCCAAACGGCCAGGATCGTTCGCGCACCGCAAGCGGCCTTTCTCGCCCTGAACACGAGCGCAACCAATACCGGAAGCATCAGTGGGGTATACATCAACCAGCCATTCTGATGGCTCACCAATACGTCCAGCAGATGGGGTGCACTGAAGTCAAATGATTCTCCTTTGGAACCGTACGTAAAAACGATCCAGTTGCCCGTGATGGTGTGCCAGTACAACAACTGCGGACCCACCAGCAGCAGCAACACCCCAATTGCGAACATCAACCCGCGCCGCATGTGCAGCGCTGGCCGCCATCGCGTCCATGCGTCGCGCAATCCGCAGGTGCGGTACAAGGCAGGGATCAGCACTGCGATGCCGTTCAACGGACGCACCAGAACGATCATTGTGAGTGCCGCAACCATGCCGATCAGAACGGCTGGGCGCGGCTTTTTGATCCATTCCTCCGTAAGCCACAGCAAGAGGGCGAAGAGAAAGAAGGAATACACATGCGACATGCCGGGTTCGTATGAACCGTAGTAGAACAGGTTGGTGCCGAGGTACAGCAGCACCACCGTCCACCAGGCAACCTGTTGTGCATGATAGCGGCACAGCACCCGGAACACTAGCAGGCCGCCCGTGGCCAAATAGAAGGCAGCGGCTGCAAACTGCGCCACGCAGTATGGCGATGAATATCCATCGGCTTCAATACCTGCGGCAAGTGCCCAACAATGCCCGGCTGCAAAGAAGGGAAGCACCAACAGGGCTACGCCGATGTTGAACAGGCTGAGGCCATTGCCGTTCTCCAGGCCGAAGACCCATGGCATCGCGTCCAGCCTTCCTTCCAGCAGAATGGACGGCAGCCACTGGTAATAGCCGAGGCTGTCCGTGCCTTTGTGCAGGAACCACCCCAGTTCATCCTCATGGACCCATAGCGCTACCAGGAAAGCGGCAAGAAATAGCAGGCTGAACAAGCGCAAACCCGGGAAACGGTCATCGGCGATCTTCATCTCTGACCTTCGCTTCGGCCAATGTGCCGTTCTTTTGCGGCGATCCGCCCACGGCCCACGTGGATGTGCCAAATGTAGGATGTCCATGCTTTCCCCGCCCCGCCTGGTGATCCCCTGCTACAACCCGCCGCATGGCTGGGCGGCGCTGCTGGTGCAGCGCGTTGAGGCGCTGCAAAGGAACTTGGACGTGGAAAGCCTGCCGATCACGATCGTGAACGACGGATCCACCAAGGAGGTCGCCGACGCAGACCGCGAGCTCATTCAACGTGAACTCGGGTCCGTGCAATGGCTTGTGCATGGCACCAATCGCGGAAAGGGTGCGGCGCTGCGCACGGGAGTGGCTGCCGTTATGGGACCATGCGTGGTAACGGATGTGGACCTGCCCTACACGGTTGAAAGCACGGCTGCCGTATGTCGCGCACTGATGGCCGGGGCGGACGTGGTGCTGGGCCATCGCGGGGAGCAGTACTACAACCGCGTGCCACCCGCACGGCGGGCCATCAGCAAGACCTTCCGTTGGGTACTGCGCCATGTCATGCGCTTCCCCATCAGCGACACCCAATGCGGGCTCAAGGGTTTCGGCGAACGCGGACGCTCCTTGTTTCTGGATACTACGATAGACCGCTTTCTCTTTGATATGGAGTTCGTGATGCTCGTTTCGCGCCACAAGGAATTAAAGGTGGAACTGGTGAATGCCCGTTTGAACGACGGCGTGCGGTTTTCCCAGATGAATTACCGCATCCTGTTGCGCGAATCCGCCAATTTCCTCAAGGTGATGCTGCGGGGCTTCCTGCGTAGGTAAGGGGAAGGCCGTTGAGGAAGACCGTAGGCCCGCCTTCCCATGTCCCATCCCGCCAGACATCCACGTCCAACGGGCGAAGGACCACATCGTGAATGGTGAACGGAGAAGAGACCTTTGCGGGGCCGTTCAGCAAGATCTTGTACCTCTTCCCCGGAAAATGCGGCTTGAAATTGAAGCTGCACACGGCAACACCTTCCGCCAATTGCATGGGCATGCTGCGCAAACTGAGCAATTCCTCCCAGATGCCGCCTGTGGCTTCCGGGGTTTCATGCAAGAGGACCAAGTTGATGTTCACCGCCCAGGGATCCGGGGTTTCATAGCGGAAATTCAACTGGTAGGTTATGGAGGTATCGAATGTGCCGGGTTCCAGGCGCACCAGTTCGTGCCACTCATTCACATGGCCGGAGAGGCTGTCCGGCCCAAAGCGGACCTGGGAGGCGATGTCCTTGGCGGGCAATCGCATTCCATTCGAGAAGCGCCATGGGCCTTGCGCAGGCATCGAGTCGCGCATGGTGCCGTACCATTGCAAGTGCGCCTTCCGGTCATCATTGGTCAATTCGCCAGCCGTGATCATGCGCAGACTGCCGGCAGCATTCCCGATCACCGGTTCCGCGTGTGCCCAAAGGGTATCCTCCCTCGGTGACGTGGGACCCGAAAGCTGAAGCAACAGGATGCGGGTGGTGTCGGGCAAAAATCGCCGAAGCTGTTTTGGATAATAAGTAGGCGCCAATAAGGCGAAGAGCATCCGTGTCTGGGTCAGCGAAGTACGGCTGGTGAACCCTGCCAGCATGGGTATATCGCTGTGATAGGCCAACGGCATGGCACGCGCCAAGATCCCCTCCGGTGCCGACGCATCGTATTCCTCGCTGCCGAAATGGACCCAAGGCTGCGGCATGATCGCGGATGCGCCACTTGCCCGGGCCGCTTGCACCAACGCACGCTGGTCATCATTCAGCCCATCCTCACGGAAGGGGTTGCCAGCCTGGCCGATTACCCAGTGCATGTCGCGATGATAGGCCCATCCTTCCACCGCCATGAAGCCGACCACCACAATGAAAGCGGGAATGGCCACCCGCTTTCGGCTGTTGCTTGGAACGATCAGCCAGTCGTGGCATCGCACAGTGCAGAATACCGCGCTTGCGAAGAAGAAAGGCCAGGCAAACCGGCCTGTGCTCCGAAACTGGTCCAGAAAGGGTACTCTGTTCCCCAGCAGGTCCTGCCACACGCCCATGGCGAAGAGCAACACCAGAAAACTTCCGGCCAGCAAGTGCCCGGCCTCATCCATGGCCTTGGCCGGTTGGTGCATTGACCAACGGTGCAACTGCAAGCCGCCTGCGACCACCAGTACCAGGATGGAGGACAACCCCAAGTAGCACCACGCCTCCCACTCCAGTTGGTCATAGTTGATGAAGTCCTTCAACGGGGTCTTGAAGGGATCGGCCAAGGGCACGATCAAGTTCAGGAACTGCGTGGCAAAACGGTCCGCGCCCAGGTTCCCCGAAGGGCGCCCGCTCGCGGTTTCGCTCAACCAAAGCAGCAGGAGGAACACCAGCATGGGAACCCCTGCTGCGGGAAGTGTGCGGGTGAAAAAAGTACGCAATGCAGCCCGCCGGAAACCACCGAGCATAAAATGACTGAAACCATGCGCCAACAACAACATGGTGCCCATCAAGCCCAAGTAGGCGTGTGTAAGAAAGGCGACCACCACGGCCAAAGAGGCCCATACCGCGGGGCGCCAACTTGTTGTCCCGGCACGGTGCAAGCGGACGCTCAGCAGCAGGAAAAGCGGGATCATCCACGCATGGGCCAATGAGAAGTGCCCACCAAGACGGAACACTTGAGGTTGAAGAACGGTGATGGAGAAGGCACCGACGGCCGATGCCCATGGCACCACTCGCAGTGTGCGCAACAATTCGTACAGGCATAGCCCGCAGGCGATCAGACCCAGGAACAACAGCAGGTTCAATACGCCAACACCTTGGGCCGAAAGGCCAGGCAACCAACGGATCAACCAGCTCAACAACGGGTGCCCGTCTGTGTAAAACACACTTTCCCCGAACGGGAAATTGGAACCCGAATAGTGCAGCAAAGAGGTGTCATTGTTCGCCTGCCATAGCAAGGTGTAGTAGTTCTTCAGTCCATCACCGGCACCGTTCAGCACCACCTTGTCCGGTGACTTCAGTACACCCCAGTAAAAACCGGCCACGAAGACAAACAGACCTGTAAGCAGGACTGATCGCCACCTGCGTTCATTGGTTGTGTCGTCCATCCTCGTTCACCAAATCCCTGGATCATTCATTGCGAAGCAAAGAACGGGGTGAATCCGCTTTGCGATTCTCGGATGCGCGAGGAAAGAAACACCCGATCGATGTTCAAGCTGGGGATGAACGAAGCGATGTATGTGTTCCGAAGTCTCTTTTCACCCATTCGCGATCACGCATGTTGCTAATCTCCTCAGGCGATGATGGAAGGCCGGTTTGAAGGACCTGACCGAATCCCGGCTGTTGGCATAGGTTGCCTGCAACACAGGTGCCTGACCGGGGCAACTCCGTGCCGAATCCATGTGTATTGATTATCGGCAGTGATGAACGACCTTGGCAGGCCTTTTCAGCTTGGGTCCTGCTCTGAAAGGATTGACAGCGTTCCGATGTCCATTCGCCATAGACTTTCCTCCCCTTCCTTTTTCACCTCCCTGCTGCTGATCTGGCTCCTTGTGGCCATCGGCATTTTCAAAGACACGGGCAGAACACGCTTCACCTGGGATTCCTTTGGATATCAGTTGTACTTGCCTGCCGCGCTGATCCACGATGACCCTTTGCTGAAGGACATCGGCTGGGTGGACCAGGCGCGCAAGGACCATGATGCCTCGGGCACATTGTACCAGATCAGCACGCTGGACGATGGCACGCACGTGGACAAATATCCCATGGGGCTTGCGGTGCTGTGGAGTCCATGGTTCGTGGCCGGGCATTGGGTTGCGGGCATCACGGGCCAGCCGCAGGATGGATATTCCCCGCCTTACGACCTTGCGGTGCGCGTCGGTGTATGGATCTATTTGCTGCTTGGCCTATTGGCGCTGCGGGCCGTATTGCGCAGCCGCTTCAGCGAATGGATCGTCACGTGTACCCTGCTGCTGCTGTTCGCCGCCACCAACCTGATCGATCAGGCCACCGTGGGCACGGCCATGCCGCACATCACCTTGTTCTGCCTGTATGCCGGCATCCTGTGGGCCACGCTCCGGTGGACTGCGAACCGCAACGTGGGGCGTGCCTTGGTGCTGGCCGTGCTGATGGGCTTGGCGATGTTGGTCCGCCCCAGTGAAGGCGTGTGCGTATTGCTGCCCTTCCTCTGGCGCAGGGAAGATGAAATGGCCAAGCCGTTCGCCCGTGCATGGCGGCTGCGCAGGCAATGGCTGCCCATCATCGGCGTGATGTTCCTGATCGGCCTGCCGCAGTTCATCTACTGGAAAGCCGCCACGGGCCACTGGATCTTGGACACCTATAACAACGCCGGCGAAGGCTTCGACTTCCTGAACCCGCACACCTGGCCCTTCCTGTTCAGCTTCCGCAAGGGCTGGTACATCTACACGCCGCTGATGCTCGTGGCCACGGCAGGGATCTGGCTCTTGCGCAAGCATTGGCATGCAGCGTTCAAGCCTGTGCTGGTCTTCTTCCTGCTCAACCTGTTCGTGCTTTCCAGCTGGACCAACTGGTGGTACGCGGACAGCTTCGGCTCGCGCGCCATGGTGGGATCGTATGCCGTGATGGCGCTGCCGTTGGCCGCGGTTTTGCAATGGGCGTGGGCTGGATCACGATCGCGGCGCGGCGGCATGGCCATCCTGCTCGCCTTTTGCACGTTGCTCAATGTGTTCCAATACTGGCAGTTCAAGCACGGCATCATCCATTCATCACGAATGACCTGGGCGGCCTACAAAGCGGGCTTTGGAGAAACCGAAGTGCCCGCGAACCTGGAAGACCTGCTGCTGGTGTACCGTTCCTACAGCGGTGACCAAGGCCGGCCGGACAGCACGAAGTATATGCGCGTACCCATGCCGGAGGTTTCCGTTCAACTGCCCGCAGCAGACACTATTTTCATCGACTCCGCAACCGGGGCGAAAGTGAGCGCCTACCGCTTGGACGGACAACATCCATTCTCACCTGCGCTGCACATCCCGTTCAAGGATCTGACCGCTCATGACCATGCATGGATTGAAGCCGAATGGAAAGTGATGATGCCTGATCCCGGCACGAAGGGCAGCTTCGTTTCCACCTTTGAGCACGGCGGGAAGAACTACGCCTACACCACGGAAGACGTGGAGAAGAAGAACCTGCCGGCCAACGTGTGGACCACGGTGCGCACGTATTATCTGACACCTGAAGTACGCAGCAAGAACGACCTGTTCGTGAGCTATTTCTGGCTGCGCGATACACTGCCGCTGTACGTGAGCGGCCCGGTGATCACCACCTTCCAGCCGAAGGAAGGGCCTTGACGGCAACGTAGTTTAAGCGCGGGTTCACACCAACGCGATGTGCTCCTCCCGCACCGCCGCCTCCCCCTTCAGCCGCAGATACAGCTGCGCCGTGGCCACCACGTCCTTCTTGCAATAGGTGGCGATGCGCTCCAGGTCATGCTCCTCGTAATACACCCGCGCCACATCGGCCCCGCTGATGTCGTCCTTGGGCGTGGGGATGCCCAGGAGGTGCGTGAGCAGCCCCAGGGAGGTGAAGTTCTTGCGGTCGCCGAAGCTCCACATATTCATGGTGTCGATGAAGCCCACTTCCCACGGTTTGAGGCCGCCCACGTCCAGCAGCTTGGGCAGCTTGATGCGGTGTACGATGCAGCGCCGCGCGATCCAGGGGAAGTCGAACTCCTTGCCGTTGTGGCCGCACAGCCAATGGTCATCCGTGTTGTAGCTCTTGTTCAGCAGGTCAACGAAACGCTGGAGCACATCGCGTTCATCATCGCCATGGAACGAGGTGACGCGCAAGGCGTGGCCATCCTCTTCCCGCTTCAGCCCGCCCACGCCAATGCAAACCACCTTGCCGAACTCGGAGAAAATGCCGCCCTTGTCGCCGTACAATTCCTCCGCCGTCTTTCCGCTCCGCTCTTGCTCAAAGCGCGTTTTGTCGCTGAAGAGCTTCGCGCCGCGCTCATCCAGTTTACCGAAGTCGTAAACCTCCGGCACGGTCTCGATGTCCAAGAAGAGGATCTTGCCGAGGTCTTTGATGTGGTCGGTGCGCATGTTGGCAATTTGTTTTTCGATCCTGGTTACCAGGGTGAACGTGGAGTTGGTGGGGGAGGACGGGGAGGTCAGGGGAGTGAGAGTGGGTAGGGGCGTATCACCCCAATTACCTCCATCACCCTCCTCACCCCCCTCACCCCGCACTCGCCGCCAACGCTCTTGCGATCGCCACCCATTGGAACACATCCTTGGGATGGCCCTTGTCGTTTTTTTCTTCCCACTTGGCGCCGGTACGCACCATCACCAGGCGCTCCTTGGGGATCACCACCACATATTCGCCATGGAAGCCGCGGCAGTAATACATGGGCATGCCGTCCACCGAGGCCAGCCACCAGAAGAATCCGTAACGTTCGTTGGGCACGCCCTGGTCCATCAAGGGTGCCGGGGTGATGGAGGCGCGCCAGTAGTCCGTGGGCACCATGCGATGCCCGTGCCATTTGCCGCTGTCCAGCCAAAGCTGGCCGATGCGGGCGAAGTCGCGCGCGGTGGCGTAGAGGCAGCAGAAGGCCTTGAAGTCGCCGTCTTCGCGGTCCTTGCCCCAATAGGCGGTGTGCTCGGCACCGAGCGGCTTCCAGATCTTCTCCTGCACCAGTTCATTGAGGGGCCTGCCGTAGACTTCCTGGAGCACGTCGGACATTATCTGCGTGCTGCCGCTGATGTAGTCGAATTCCTTGCCGGGTTCCACACGGCAGGGTTGCTCCATCGCCAATTCGCTCACGTTGGTGCCGTAATAGCCTTTGGCGTTGTCGCTGAAGGGGCTGCTGCCGCTTTCGCTCCAGTCCAGTCCGGTGCTCATGGTCAGCAGGTGCCACAGGGTGATGGGCTTGTGGCAGCTATCCACCTGGTCGAATGCCGGCAGGTACAGGCCCACGGGTGTCTTGAGGTCCTTGATGCGGCCTTCCTGCATGGCGATGCCGGTGAGCAGGCTGATGTAGCTTTTGGCCACGCTGAAGCTGTTGCTCACCGAGTCGGCGCGCCAGCCATCGAAGTAGTCCTCGAACAGCAGGCTGTCGTTCTTCACCACCACGAAGCCCACGGTGTTGAGCTTGTTCAGGGCGGCCACCTGTTCATTGTCGAGCTTCAAGTGGCCGTAGCGCGCGCTCCGGGGCCAGGGCTGGGGGTGGTCGGCCGGAATGGTGGCGTAGGGGAAGAAGTTGCGGTCATCGATTTCCGGCCCGCTGCGCCCGATGAGGTAGGTGTAGCGCACGCCGCGTACGATGTGGCCGTTGCCGGTGAGGTACAACAGGGCGATCAGGATGGCCACGGTAGCGGCGAGCCCAAGGAGCAGTTTGAGGAGGATGCGCATGGGGGAGGGTTCAGGTCCGAAAGTAGCGGATGGCCGCCGATCGGGGCAAGGGCGGAAGGGGAAGCACCGAAGAAACCGCTGCCGGCCTGCCCGCGGGCTGCAAGGCCATGAGCGCGGGTTCATGCCGCCCTCCTGGCGGCCCGGCCGGGACAGGCCCCGCAGCGGGGGTCAGAAGGGCAGGTGGGGCCACAGGCCCAAGGCGAGCACGGCGGCGGTGCAGAGCGCCACGGCCAGTCCGTTGAGCGGGGCCAGAGAGAAGGTGACCGGTTGCTCGGCGGGCAGGAAGAGCTCGCGGGCCACCATTACATAGTAGTAAATGCCCAGCAAGGCCATGAGCACGCCGAAGCCCATGAGCTTGAGCCAACCGGCGCCGATGGCCAGCAGGAACACCTGGTACTTGGCGATGAAGCCGGCGGTGAGGGGGATGCCCGCCAAGGACAGCAGCAGCACCAGTGCGCACAAGGCCGTCCAGGGTTTCGCGGCGAAGAGCCCCTTGAAGATGCCATTGTGCTCGGCTCCGTGGTTGGCGCGCTTGGCCACGGTGAAGAGGATGAACAGGCCCACGGAGGCCAGTGCGTAGGTAAAGGTGTAGTAGAGCAGGGTGGTGCCCACGGTTGGGCCATTGGACAACAAGGCCAGCAGCAGGAACCCGCTGTGCGACACGCTGGAGTACGCCATCAGGCGCTTGAAGTTGGTCTGGCGCAAGGCGGACAGGTTGCCCACGAGCAAGGTGGCCAGCACCAGCAGGGCCATGGTATGGGCCAATGCATCGGGCATGCCGGTCACGGCGGTAAAGCGGTGGAAGCCGGCGATGGCGCCCATCATCACCACGGTGGCCATGAACGTGGTGACCAGCGTGGGGGCCCCTTGGTACACGTCGGGTTTCCAGAAGTGGAAGGGCACGGCCCCCACCTTGAAGGCCAGGCCGGCCACCACGAAGAACAGGCCGAAGTTGAGCATCATGTGGGGCGCGGCCTGGGCGGCCATGAAGGCGCCCAGCTTGCCCATGTCGAAGGAGCCCGTGAGGCCGTAGAGGAGGGTGATGCCCATGAGCAGGAAGGCCGTGGCGAAGGAGCCCAGGAGGAAGTACTTCAAGGAGGCTTCGCTGCTGCGCAGGCTGCGTTTCTTGCCGCCGGCCAGCACGTACAAGGGGATGCTGAGGACCTCCACGCCCAGGAACAGCATGAGCAAATTGGTCCAGGAGGCCAGCAGGATGCCGCCCACCAAGGAGAAGAGCATCAGGGCATATTGTTCGGCCACGTGCCACTGCTTGCGCTGGTAGTAATCCGGTCCGAAGAGGAAGATCAGTGCGGTGATGGCCGCCATGCCGATGCTGAAGCCGGTGGCCAGGCGGTCGAATTCCAGCATGCCCGCCAGCAGCCCGTGCGGGATGTGCCAGCCGGTGGCCAGCAGGGCGATGGCCCCCAACAGGCCCACAATGCCGGCCGGTGCCAGCAGGTTCTTCCTGCCGTAGATGCCCAGGTAGAGCATCAGCGCACCCAGCACGGAGATCAGGATCAGCGCGCTCATTTCAAGGCAGGGAAGTGATGGAGTTCAACAATTGCTGCACGGGGGCGTCCACCAGTTGCAGCACCAGGTTGGGGAAGAGCCCCACCAGGAAGCAGATGGCGATCAGCGGCACCAGGAGGAAATGTTCGTCGCCATCGGCATCGGCGGCAACGAGGCCGGGCTTGTCCTGTGGCGGGCCCAGCAGCACGCGCTGGTAGGCATGCAGCATGTAGATGGCGCCCAGCACGATCAGCGCCACGCCGGCCAGGGCCAGCCACGGCTGCATGCGCCAGAGGCCGGTGAACATGAGCCATTCGCCGGGGAAGCTTTGGGTGAGTGGCATGGAGATGGCGTTGGCCACCACCAGCATGAAGAGCAGGGCCAGGCGCGGCATGGCGGTCTTCAGCCCGCCCATCTGCGCGAAGTGGTGGCTGCCCGTGCGTTGGTGCATCATGCCCACGATGAAGAAGAGGCACACCATGAGCACGCCGTGGGCGAAGGTCTGGTAGAGGGCGCCGCTGATCCCGTAGGTGTTCAGGGCGAAGAGGCCGGCGCACATCAGGCCCATGTGGCTCATGGAGGAGTAGGCCACCAGGCGCTTGAAGTCATCTTGCCGGAAGGCGATGACGGCCGCATAGAGCGCTCCGAAGAGGCTGAGGCCCACCACCCAGTGGCGCCAGTGGGCGCTGCCTTCCGGGAGAATGGTGAACAGGAAGACCACAATGCCGTAGATGCCCATTTTGCCCATCACCGCGCTGAGCACCATGGTGCCCTGGGTGGGGGCCATGGTGTAGGTCTCGGGCTGCCAACTGTGGAAGGGGAAGATGGGCATCTTGATGGCGAAGGCCAGGAACATGGCCCAGAAGAGCCATGCTTGCACGTCCATCGGCAGATCAAGCGCCGCCAAGGCGGTGAAGTCCGCACTGTGGGGCACCGGTGTTTGGAGGGTGACGTAGGCGATGGAGAAGAGCAGGGCCAGGCCGCCCAACAACGTGTAGAGGAAGAAGCGGATGGTGATGGTGCGCTTGTGCTCCCCGCCCCAGCGCAGCAGCAGGAAGAAGATGGGCAGCAGGGTGAGCTCGAAGAAGATGTAGAAGAGGAAGGCGTTCTGGGCGATGAACACCCCGAAGAGCGCCGATTGGCAATAGAGCAGGAGGGCGTTCACCAAGGACGCGTCGCCCGCGGGTTGTTTGTAGCCCGTGCCGATGATGAAGGGGAAGAGCACCGCGGTGAGCACCAGCATCAGCAGGCCGATGCCGCCGTAGCCCAGCACGAAGCGCATGCCCCAGGCGGGCACCCAGTCGTGGTTGATGGCGATGACGGCCGTGCCGTTCCAGGTGTACCACAGCCAGAGGGTGAGCACCAAGGTGAGCAGGGAGGAGGTAAGGGCCAGACCGCGCGCGGTGGAGGCGGCCGGGCGCAGGGCCAGCAGCAGGGTGGCGGCGATCAAGGGGATGAGGACCAGGGCCAGCAATACCATCTCACACGCTCAATAAGGTGATCAGCAGGAGCACCACCACGCCCAGCATCATGCCGAAGAGGTAGAAGCTGGTATTGCCCGTTTGCAGCTTGCGCAGCCGCTCGGCCAGGTCGTGGGTGGTCTTTCCGGTGCCGGCGGTCAGGGGTACGGCCAGTTTGTTCTCGCCCACGCTGAAGAAGATGCGGCTGAGCCGGCCGTAGGGTTTCTCGAACAGGGCGGCGTAGAGCTCGTCCAGCATCCACCGCTTGGCGATCAGCCGCTTGGGCAGGGGCATGTCGGCGGGTTCGCCGTCCAGGGTGGTCTTCTTGCCGAAGCGCGTCCAGGCATACCCGATGGCGAGCAGCACCAGTGCCGTGCTCAAGGCCATCAAGGTGTATTCGGTGGAGGCTGAAAGCGCCAGGTGCTCGTAGCCCACGGCTTCCACGGCGGTGGCCAGCTGCTGTTTGAGCCATTCATGGCCGCCGAACACGTGTGGGATGTTGAGGGCCCCGCCGATGGCGCTGAGCACGGCGAGCACCACCAGGGGCACCGTCATGATGGCGGGGCTTTCATGCGGGTGGGCGTTGCCGCGGTAGGTGCCGAAGAAGGTGAGGAAGAGCAGGCGGAACATGTACAGGGCGGTGAGCATGGCGGCGAACACCAGGATGGCATAGGCTGCGGGGCTGTGGGCGAAGGTGTGCGCCAGGATGCCGTCCTTGCTGAAGAAGCCGCTCAGCGGCGGGATGCCGGCGATGGCCAGGGTGGCGATCAGGAAGGTGAGGTACGTGGTCCTGGTCTTGTTCTTCAGGCCGCCCATCTTGCGGATGTCCTGTTCACCGCCCAGTGCGTGGATCACGCTGCCGGCCCCCAGGAAGAGCAGGGCTTTGAAGAAGGCGTGGGTGGTGACATGGAACAGGCCCGCGCTGTAGGCCCCGGCGCCGAGGGCGGCGAACATGTAGCCCAACTGGCTCACGGTGGAATAGGCGAGCACCTTCTTGATGTCGTTCTGGAACAGGCCCACGGTAGCGCCGAAGAGGGCCGTGGCCACGCCCACCCAGAGGATGAGGTCCTGGGTGTAGGGGGCCAGTTCGAAGAGCACGGAGCTGCGCACCACCAGGAAGATGCCGGCGGTGACCATGGTGGCGGCGTGGATCAGGGCGCTGACCGGGGTGGGGCCGGCCATGGCATCGGGCAGCCAGGTGAGCAGGGGCAGCTGGGCGCTTTTGCCGGTGGCCCCCAGGAAGAGCAGCAGGGTGGCGCCCACCAGCAGGGGGTTGCCGGGGGAGAGGTCGCCGGCCTGGTCCATGATCCCGGTGTAGTCCAGGGTGCCGAACTGCAGGAAGAGCAGGGCCATGGCCAGCACCATGCCCACGTCGCCGATGCGGTTCATCACGAAGGCCTTGCGCCCGGCGTAATTGTATTCGGGGTTGGTGTACCAGAACCCGATCAGCAGGTAGCTGCAGATGCCCACGCCCTCCCAGCCGATGAAGGTGACCAGGAAGTTGGAGCCCATGACCAGCAGCAGCATGGCGAAGCTGAACAGGTTGAGCTGGGCGAAGAAGGTGGCCACGCGCGGGTCATCGTGCATGTAGCCGATGGAGTAGGCATGGATCAGGGTGCCCACGCCGGTGACCACCAGCATCATCCAGAGGCTGAGCGCGTCGATCTGGAAGGCGAAGGGGATCTGCATGGTGCCCACCGTGATCCAATCGAAGAGGTGCACGATGCGGGTGCCGCCCTGGTGGTTGAGGAACAGCAGCAGGCTGCACACGAAGGCGAGGCCCACCAAGGCGGTGGCCAGGCCGCCGGCCAGGGTGGCGGAGAGCTTGCGGCGGCCGAAGCCGATGCACAGCGAGCCCAGCAGGGGCAGGGCCGGCACCAAGGTGGCGAGCAGGTCGGTGCTTACCATTTCAGGCGGTTCAATTGGTTGATGTCCACCCCGTCCGCGTTGCGTTTCATCTGTACCACGATGGCCAGGCCCACGGTGACCTCGGCGGCGGCCACCAGCATGATGAAGAACACCATGACCTGCCCACCGGCATCACCGTGGAAGGCGCTGAGGGCCACCAGCAGCAGGTTCACGCTGTTGAGCATGAGCTCCAGGCACATGATGACGATGAGGATGTTGCGCCGCAACAGGGCCCCGGCCATGCCGATGCTGAAGAGCAGGAAGCTCAGGAAGAAGTAGTGGTCCAGGGGAACCACGCGGATGGCGGTGATCACGTTCTCCATCAGGCGGCCTTGTCACGGGGTTCACTGCTGGGGGGCAGGTTCACATCTTCGGTACCGTCCTTCTTGGCCAGCATCATGGCGCCGGCCATGGCGCTGAGGAAGAGCACGCTGCTCACCTCGAAGGGGATCAGGAAGTCCTTGAAGAGGGCCATGCCGATGTTGCGCACCAGGCCGATGCCGGGGTTGAAGGCCTCCGGTGCCGCCGTGGACAGCCCTTGGCGCGTGGCGGCCAGGAGCACCAGCAGCATCAGGCCGCCGGTGACCACCGCCACCAGGCGCACGGCCAAAGGTTTTTGCTGCTCCACCGTGGCGTTCATGTTCAGCAGCATGATCACGAAGAGCATGAGCACCAGGATGGCGCCGGTGTAGACGATCACATGCACCATGGCCAGGAACTGCGCGTTGAGCAGCAGGTAGTGCCCGGCGATGCTCAGGAAGCACACCACCAGCGCGATCACGCTGTTGATCGGGCTCCGGGCAGCCACCACCACCACGGCAGCGGTGATGGAAACGGCGGCGAGGAGATAGAAGAGGTAGAGCATGGCTGCTCCCAAAGGGGAACGGCGGCGAATGTAAACCCTTCGGGCGAAATAGTGGAGGGGCACCTGTAGGGCCATCGGGTCTGAACCGCCCATTGAGCCGGCTTTCTCCATCAGTTGTCAGTTGTAAGGGTTGACCTGCCGCTTTGGGCATTGTGGACAACTGGCTGAGATCGACCCAAAGCCAGCGTGTCCGGGTTGGCCGCTCCGAACTGGGGAGTACCGTCAGAACGTGTTGGAACGGTCCTGACAACGAACAACTAGCAGCCGGTCAACACTTCACGATCAGCCTCCAGTTGGGGACTTCAGGTCCGATAGCCCTGGGGGCACAGGGCCCGAGGTCTGTTCAACGGCTGACGCCCACGTCAGGGCCGTACCACTTTTGCGTGCCGCACGTCATCTCCGGGCGTTGAAACCTGCACCAGGTACATGCCGGGCGGCTGGGTCGAGAGGTCGAGCAGGAGCGGAGAAGCCGCGTGGTACCACGCGCCCACCTGCTGTCCTGCAGTGTTGTAGGTGGCCACTTGCCAGGGGCCCGGATGCGGGAATCGCACCATCCATGCACCATCCACGGGCGTGGGCGTTACCACCAGGTCGAGTGGCCGGTGGTCGGCTTCCAGGACCCCCACCGTGCTGCACTCCCCGGTGGCCTCCCCGCCGATCCATTGCGCCACTTGGCGCACCGGTTCGCCATCGCTGGTGGAAAAATCCCCGCAGATGTACAAGCTGTCCCGCCAGATGGCCATGTCGGTGATCCGTGAAGCAATGCCCGAGGCATGTTGAAGTACGCCGGCGAAACTGCACCAGCGGTGTCCGTCCCACTTGGCGATGCCGGTGCAATCGGCATCGCCAGCCTGGCTGATGCGGCCGCTGGCCAGCAGTTGTCCCTGCCACCATTCCAGGTCGAGCACGGCAGCGCCATTGGGCACCGGGGGGTAGCTGAGGCCCCCGCCCATATCGTCCCAATTCTCCCCGTCGAAGCTGGCGATCAGGTCTCCAGGGCCACCCGTGGCAAAGCGGAACGCACCCCCTACGTACAGGGTATCGTTGTGGATCAGGATCTCCTTGATGGGGCTCAACGTGTTCCACCCGGGCACATGCTCCCAAGCAGTACCAGTCCACCTTAAGAAGGTGGCGTACCCCGGCTCCACCGGGTCGCGCACGCTGCCCGTAAGGTAGGTCTTGCCTTTGTAATCGAAGATCGTGCCCACGTAGTTGTTATTGTCCGGCGGGATCAGGTCAAAGGGTGCCCAGCTGAGGAACGCCGATCCATCATAGCGGAACACGCAACTCTCCGGCATGCCGCAAAGGGAGCCTTTCCAGCCGGTGGCATAAAGCGTGGTGTCCGGCACTTTGGGAACCAAAGTGGTGAGCTCGCTTTGGACCGAATTGATGCATTCCAACTCCTCCCATCGTTGACTTGATTCATCCAAACGCGCAAAGTTTGTATTCCATATGCTGTCCGAAGTGAGAAAGGCAAAGAATCCGCAGGCGAACAGCCTACCCTGGAATCTTAGGTACCAATGGGTCTGGCCTACCATTTCACCTCCTTGGAAGGGCTGAATGCGCGTGGCCAAGCTATCCCACCGCATGCCGTTCCAAGCCGCCTGCCCGTAAGCCAGTACCGTATCCGATACATTACGGATATGCAGGAATGTCCCTCCGGCCAGCAGGCGGCCGGAGATACTGTCCCCATACAGGGTTTGTATCTCCGTAACACCCACAGTGCCCAATCCCAGGGGGCGCCAATATTGGGCGTGCGCCTCCCCACCCAAGCTGGCGATCGCAACCGCTAACACCACTGG
>JAGPDT010000061.1 GCA_018057455.1 Flavobacteriales bacterium
CGTACACCTCGGCATCGATGTGGGTGTGGGCGGGGTCGGGATCGTCTTCCGCGGCCGTGGAGATGAAGGTGCGGATCATGTCGCCGAGGTCGAAGATGGCCTTGCCGGGCATCAGGGTATCGAGGTCCACCACGCACACGGCCTCACCGCTGTCCTTGTCGAAGAGCACGTTGTTGAGCTTGGTGTCGTTGTGGGTGATGCGCGTATGCACGGCGGGGTCGGCCATGGCGGCGTTGTACGCGTCCACGATGTGCGCGCGGGCCAGGAAGAAGTCGATGGCGGCCTTGGCTTGTTGGCGGCGTTCGGGCGTGGCGTTCTCGATGCTTTGTTGAAAGGTGGCGAAGCGCGCCGCGGTGTTGTGGAAATCGGGGATGATGGTCTGGAAGGCGCCGACGTACACGCCATCGAGGTAGCGGGTGAGGCGGCCGAACTGCTGGGCGGCGGCGAAGGCCTGGGCAGGGCGCACGGCCTGGTCGTAGCTGATGGTGTTGGGGAAGAAGGGGAACACGCGCCAGGCGCCCAGGGTGGGGTGCGCAAAGAGGTCCTTGCCCTCGGCGGTGCGGCGGCCGCGCATGAAGCGGTATGCCGGGTGATGCGAGCGCAGATGCTCGGCCGCCAGGTAGTTGTTGTAGGCGATCAGCTCGGGCCGTTTGAAGACGGCGGTGTTCACCTGTTGCAGCAGCCAGTGGTTGCCGTCCACGCGGTCCTTCAGCAGGAAGGTCTTGTTGATGAGGCCGCTGCCATAGGGCAGGATGTCGTGCTCCACGGGGGTGATGCCGAAGGCTTCGCAAAGCACATGGACGAGGTCGCGGTCGGCGGGGCTCATGGGCGGGCGGTGAGGTGTTGGCGCACGAGTGGGGCATCGGCCGGGTGGGTGAGGCCGCACCAGGCTTCGGTGGTGCGCAACACGGCGAAGCGGTGGTGCTGTGCGATGGCGGCGGCCACCACGGCGGGCAGGCCGAATTCGCCGCTGGCGGCGGTGTGCGCGGCGAAGCGCTCACGGAACAGCGGGAACAGCGCGGGGCGCAGCACCCAGAGGTTCATGCTCACCAGGGTGTTGGAGGGCCAGGTGCGGCCATCAGCGCTGGTGATGGTGCCG
The DNA here is from genome assembly GCA_018057455.1 of Flavobacteriales bacterium. Lineage (GTDB taxonomy): Bacteria > Bacteroidota > Bacteroidia > Flavobacteriales_F > PHOS-HE28 > PHOS-HE28. Next base: position 1,100 of record JAGPDT010000061.1, read on the forward strand.
GTGGCGTCGGCTGTCAGTCCCTTCACCTCTTCGGAGGAAAGCAGCTGGCCTTGCGCATCAACCATGCACGCTGCGCGGTTCACGCCACCGCTGGGGCTTAATGTGTTGGCCAGCTCGAACGCCACCAAGGCATGCTGCTGCGGATCGCCGTGCAGGGCGTGGAGGGCGGCCAGTCCGATGGCCGTGCTGCCGTAGTGGTCGTCGCCGTTGGCGATGATGGCGGCATCGCGGCAATGTTCCAAGGCGAGCATCACGGCATGGGCGGTGCCCCGTGCTTCATGCTGTACCGTGAAGTGTATGCGTGGATCATGGGCGAAGCGATCGGTGAAGATCGCCTCGTGCTCGGGCCGCACCACGATCATGGCCTCGCCGCACCCGGCGTGGAAGGCATCCTTCAGGGTGAAATCCAGCAGGGCCTCACCGCCTGGGCCCACGGGCTCCAGCTGCTTGGGCCTTCCGAAGCGGGTGCTTTTGCCGCCGGCGAGGAGGAGAAGGGTGGGCATGGGGAGGAAAGGTAGCATGGTGGCGCAACGGTGCTGCCGGCATGCAGGTCGGATGCATGCAAATGTGCCTTGTAAAAAAAGGTGCGGTTGCCATGCATCCATTGAAAAGCAGCGAACTGCCCGCTGGATGCGTCTTCAACCAAAGCCGTTCGCATGAACACCCCAATGACGTGCCTGCTCCTCTGCGCGAGCCTGCCAGTTTGTGCGCAATCACCGTATCGCCCGTTCCCGGAGTCCAATGCGGGATGGGTGGAGGTACATGGCTGGCTGCAGCCCCTCATGGACTGCGGGGATTTCGAGTACATCTCCTGCACCAGGCCGGTGTACTTCGGCACCGATACGGTCATCGGCGGCACCACGTACCATCGGTTGCTGGCGCATGGGCTGTGTTACTGGCAGCTTATCGACGCGAGTCAATGGCTCCCGCCGTGGTGTACCGAAACCACCGGCTACTACGCGGAGCCGCAGTACGATTTCGCGTATATCCGGCAGGATACCTCTGAACGGAAGGTGTACCTCTTCGATGTGCAGGCCGATGCGGAAATGCTGTTGTATGATTTCACCATCGGGATCGGGCCGTATCCGGCCACCTACAACAACCCCTTCCAAGGCAACGTGAGCGTGCTGGCCATGGACAGCACGGAACTGAATGACGGTTGGCACCGGACGTGGGTGCTGGGATGGGGTACCGGGAATTTCGTTGATTCCGCTTTCTGCAAGGTGATCGAGGGTGTGGGTGGCACGTACGGGGTGGCAGCGGTCCTTGCACCCCCGTTCGAGAATGGCGATCAGCTCCTGTGCCAACAGGTCGGAGGTAGTGCGATCTACCCATTGGGTGCTGCCGGGTGCGACCTTACGGTGGGCATGGAACCACCAGATCACCGCCCGGTTACCGCCGTAACGGTACAGCCCAATCCCACCTATGGCAGCGTGACGGTTGCCGGAGAATTTCCTGCCAAGGCCACCTACCATGTCACGGATACGAGCGGTCGGCTCTTGAAGCAAGGTTTCCTTGATGCGGGTCAAATCGACCTCGGAGCATTGGCACCATCGCCGTACCTGGTCCGCATCCTGGATCACCGTGGCCAACAGGTCGCAATGGCACGGGTGCTCAAATTGGGCCAGCCTTGACCCCAAGGCTCGAAGGGCTCTCCCCCGCCGTCGTGCAGGAAGCGCAGAGGCCCCCTGGCGCGGGCCCCCCGAAGGCCCCTACTTTGCGGCCGCATGCCGGCACGGCGGGTCCTTTCTCTTGGTGCGGCGGTCCTGGGCGCCGTGGTGGGCCTGTGGGCCCAGCTGCCCGGCATCACACGGTATGACCTGGACGACGGGCTGCCGCAGAGCATGGTGAACCATGTGCTGCAGGACCGCGAAGGCTTCATTTGGCTGGGCACCGGCGACGGGCTGGCCCGTTTCGACGGCACCCGCATGGTGGTGTACAAGCACGATCCGCGCGACAGCACGAGCCTCTCGCACAACGCCATCTGGGGCCTGGCCGAAGCCGATGCCCACCACCTGTGGGTGGGCACACGCACCGGACTGGACCGGCTGGACCGCCGCACGGGCCGCTTCACCCATGTGGGCTCCGGTAGCGGCGTGCCCGGTTGTTGGCAGCCGGTGCGGACCACCACGGATACGGCGCTGTTCTACTCCCCGTTGAGCCGCGACCTCCTGCACGTCGCCGCCGGCGGCACGAAGCGGACGGCCACCCGGCACCTCGATTCCTACAGCTTCTTCCTGCGCGGTGGAAACGAGATGTGCCTGTACGTGCGTGATTCCATCATCATCCGGCCCTTGGACGGCGGGCCCGAACGGGTGGTGAAGACCATTCCAACGGGCAAGGTGTGCGCCCTGATCGACGTGGGGCCCAAGTGGTTGTTGCTCTCCGACCGCGACGGCTGGCTGGTGCGGCCCGACGGCACGCGCGAGGAGGTGCCCGCCGCTTTGCGCGCTTGCTTGCGCAAAGCCCAAGGACTGAAACACGCGGCGCGCGACCCACAAGGGCGGCTGTGGTTGGCCCTGAGCAACACGGGAGTGCTCCAACTGCGCGACGACCTCACCATTGCGCACAGCTACACCCTGCTGCCCCCCGGCGAAGGCCCGCTGGCCCTCACCGGCCTCTCCTTCGACCGCCAAGGCAACACCTGGGTGGGCACCGATGGCAAGGGCGTGATCAAGCTCGCGCCCCAGCGCATCAAGTTCGGCCCTTGCATGGCGGGCATGGGGCTGCCGTGGGAGCCGCCTTCGTGGTTCGTGCGCGGCTTCGCGCAGTGGGATGCCCACCGGGTGCTGGTGGCCTTCCACCTCGGCGGCCTCGCCCTCTTCGATGAACGCACCGGCACACTGGAACCGTTGGTGCTGCCGGGGTTTGATGCCCACGCCAGCTGGTCGCGGCTCTTCAACGATTCCGCCGGAACCCCCTGGGCGCAGCACGGCGGCAGGGTGTACATCCTGGAACAGGCCGGCGGCCATGCCAGGGCCCGCGCCATGGACCAGCGGCCGCATGCCTTGCTGCGCGACGCCGGCGGCCATGCGGTGCTCTACACGGCGGGCGGGTCTGCCCGCTACCGGCGCGAAGGAAACGGCTGGCAAATAACGGCCCTGCCCGCGGCCTTCCCCGACAGCATCGCAAGGCTGGCCGAGCGCATCGCCCTGGACCCGCTGGGCCAATGGTGGTGCTCCGGCACGCTGCTGCCCATCAGCGCATGGAAGGAGGGCGTACGGCTGCCCTTGGCCGGGGGTGCGCCGCACAGCGAAGCGGTGATGACCTCCTTCACCGCGGCCGGGGCCAACGAGGCCTGGATGACCACCAGCGACGGCCTCTACCGGTGGTCGTTGGCCGATCGCCGCATCCTGCGCCACTACACCATCCACGACGGACTGCCGGACCAATACCTGTACATGATGCTGCCCGCCGGTGACGGCACCTGGTGGATCAGCAGCAACAAGGGGCTCTCCCACTTCCGCCCGCAGCGGCCCGGGTTCCGCAACTACGGCGCCAAACAAGGCCTGCAAAGCCGCGAGTTCAACACCGGCGCCGCCCTCCGCTCGGCCAGCGGCCTGCTCTACTTCGGCGGGGTGAACGGCTTCAACCGATTCCGGCCGGAAGCGGTGGAGGACGATCCCGACACGGCCTTGGTGCGCGTGGTGGCCACCTTCGCAGCAGACACCCCCGTGCCGATCGGACAGGACATCACCCTGCCCTTCCGCCGCAACGAGCTGCGCATTGAACTTGCCGTGTTGGAGTTCACCGCCCCGGAAAACAACCGCTACGCCTACCGCTTGCAGGGCTACGACACCACTTGGCACCGCCAGGAGGCGGCCCGGCCGATCACATTCACCAACCTGCCCCACGGCCGGTACACCTTAATGGCGAAAGGCATCAACGCCGACGGCACGGAAAGCCCTGAACAAGCCTTGCTCACCATCCTCGTGCCCCTGCCTTTCTGGGCCTCCCTGTGGACCATCACCCTGGCCGCCGTGCTGTTGGCCGCCGCCGTGGGCTATGCCGTGTATGCCGTGCAGCGCGGCCGGGCGCGCCGCAAGTCGGCCGGGGCCGAACGCGAGCTGCGGGAGTTGCGCCTGCGCACCCGCCTGGCCAAGGACATCCACGATGACGTGGGCAGTGGCCTGGCCCGCATGGCCGCACTCGCCCGTTCGAGCAAGCGCGGGCAGGACGCACCAGTGCGCTTCGACAAGCTGGCCGGCATCAGCACGGAACTGCTGGACAACCTGCGCGACGTGGTGTGGATGAACGACCCGCGCCACGACACGCTCGACGCCCTGCTGCTGCGCATCAGCGACCATGCCCGCGACCTCTTCGAGGAAAGCGGCACACGGGTGGTGGCCCGCTACCCGGACCCCCTGCCCACCTGGCCCGTGGACGGCACCTTCCGCCGAAACCTGTTCCTGATTGCCAAGGAGGCCCTGCAGAACGCGCACAAGTACGGCGCGGCCACCTGCATCACCCTGCATTGGGACGAACACGATGGCGGCTACACCCTTGCGGTGGCCGATGACGGCCGGGGCATCACCACCGCCGTGCCCCAGGGCAGCGGCCACGGAACGGACAACATGCGCCAGCGCGCGCAGGACATCGGGGCGCACTTTGCACGCACCAGCGTTGCTGGAGAAGGAACCACGATCCGCATCCAGGGCCGATCTTTCGGCCGATGAACACGGGGGAACGCATACGGGTGGCGGTCGTTGAAGACGATGAGGTGCTGCGCGAAGCCCTGGTGGAGGCGATCGAGCCGGACCCCCGCCTGGTGGTTTGGGGCGCCTTCCCCAGCGCCGAGGCCCTCGCGCAAGTGGCGCCGGACGTGGCGCCCCAGGTGATCATCATGGACCTGAACCTGCCGGGCATCAATGGCATCGACTGCACCCGGCAGGTGAAGGCCCGGTGGCCATCGGTGCAGGTGCTGGTGTGCACCGTGCAGGATGACGATGAGAGCCTCTTCAACGCGCTGTGCGCCGGGGCCACCGGCTTCTTGCTCAAAGACGCCGGTCCCGCACAGGTGGCCGAGGCGGTGAAGTCCATCGCGGCAGGCGGATCGCCCATGAGCGCGGGCATTGCGCGCCGTGTGCTGGCCAGCTTCAGCGCGCCACGCAAAACCGCCAAGGAAATGGACCTGCTGAGCAGCCGTGAGCGGCAGATCCTGGAGCAACTGGCCCGCGGGCTGCGCTACAAGGAGATCGCCGACACGCTGCACCTGAGCATCGATACCGTGCGCACACACGTACGCAACCTCTACGACAAACTGCACGTGAGCTCCCGCACCGACGCGCTCAACAAGCTCTATCCGCGCTGAGCATCGCCGGGCTCAGGGCTGCACCTGGGAGAACTCCAGCTGGCAACTGTAGGCATAATCCTGCATGTCCGGGTACTTCACCCCGCTCAGGGTGTACACCCCCGCGCTGGTGTAGCGCAGCTTGCCGTTGAGCTTGGACACGTGCAGCACACCGGTTTCAACCCGGTAGAAGTACATCCCGGACGTGCTGCTGTTGTTGTCCTGCACATCCAGCTCCACTTCCACCGTATCGCCTGGATCCCACACCGTGGTGGTGGCAATGGGGAAGTCGCGGTAGCCGCCTTCGGGCACCAGGTCGCGGATGTTCACGTCGTTGCCATTGGCGAAGATCCGCAGCTGGCAGTAGCCGTAGCCCAGGTCGCTGAAGGGCTTGGACACGCCCATGTTATTGCCGTCGAGGTCCACGCCCACGGCATCCATGCTTTCGGTGTTGCCCACGCCGTTGATCTTCCAATAGCTGGTGGTGGGCGGGGTGAAACCCCCACCGTTGCCGCCGCCGCCCGGACTGCCGGGTGCTGCCGGCTCCTCGGCCGTCTCCTTCTGGCAACCGGTGATCAACAGGCCGGCGCACAGCACCGGGAGAACGAGGTAGGCGAGCTTCATGTGGTCCTTTCTCTATATGCAGGCAAAAGTGCATGGCATGGCCACCGTGCCGCAATACCACTTTGATGTGAACGTGTACCGGCACCCATGCATCACATCAAAGTGGTATTGCCCTTGAACCTTGGCCGAAGGAGCTTTGCCGCATAGCCCCCAACCCATGCGCACGCTCCTGTCGGTCCTGCTCCTTTGCCCGTTCACCCTGCTGGCACAGCAGGAATTCCCCACGGTGTGGCAGTCCGAATTCACCCTGGCCTCGGGCTGGAACGCCACCACGCCCGACCTGGCCTTTGTGATCGGGGGCGATGCCACGGCCGTGGCCGTGCTCGACGGCGCCACCGGCAAGCAGCTCTGGGGCATCAAATTCAAGGAGAAGTACGGGGTGAAGGAATGCGAAGACTGGAACGCCGACCACGAAACCGAGACCGTGAAGGTGGAGCTGCAGAAAGAGAAGAACGGCCCCACCACCATCGTATACCTGGACTACCGCACCGGTGCCGAAGTGGGCTCCGACCAGCTGCCCGCGCGAAAGAAGGCGGCCCACCAGCGGAAGACCTCGGCGGTGGCACGCGGCCAACGGATCCACCATTCGGCGTGCTTCGATGCGGCCAGCAGCACCACGGTGTCGCTGGAATTCGATGACCGCTTGCTCAAAAGTGCCATGGGCGGCACCAAGCTGAACCTGACGGCAACGGCCAGCGGCGGCCACAACTGGACCACCAGCTTCGAGGGCAAGGTGGTGGCCCACCTGGTGCATGACATGCTGCCCGCCGAAGAAGGACCGGTGATCCTCAACGTGCTCACCGCCCACGGCAAAGTGCTGGTGGTCTACGAGGGCGTTACCTGCCTGGACCTGGCCACGGGCCAGGTGCTGTGGAACACCAGCTTCGACTACACCGGCACCAGCGTGGGCCTGAAGGCCAAACAGGAGATCGGCCGCGCCGCCATGCCGCTGATCACGGCCGATGGCGTGTACCTCGCCGACCTGAGCAAGGGCCAGCGCACCATGAAGAAGCTCGACCCCAATACCGGCGCCGTGCTGTGGACGGCCGACAAGCTCGATGAGGACGACATCGTTTCGGAGCTGCTCGTGGCAGGGGGCAACCTGGTGGCCCGGTTCGGGGGCGTGGTGCGCTACGAGATCTTCGTGCCCAACCCCAACGGCGGCGTGGGCGACGGCACCTACAAGGTGGAATACGCCTTTGAAGGCAAGACATCGCTGCGCGCCTACGACGCCGCCACCGGCAAGGCCTTGTGGAACACCGATGCCATGGACCTGGCGGACAACTTCAAGAAGGGCGAGTGCAACATCCTCAGCGACGGCACGCAAATACAGGCCTTGGGCGAGAAGAACATCTACGTGTTCGACGCGGCCACCGGCAAGGTGATGCAACAGGTGGACTACAACAGCAAGACCATCGGCAAGGCCTTGCGCTGCTACCCCTACAACGGCTTGCTCCTGATCGAGGGTGAGAAGGGCATCGCCGCCATGGGCCCCGACCTGCACCTGAAGTACGCCACCAACACCGGCAAATGCCTGCTCTCGGAATTGCGCGGCGATGCCTTCATCGTGTGGACCGGCAAGGAACCCGGTGACCTGAACCAATTCATCCGGTTCGATCCTGCCACCGGGGCCGTCCTCGGCAAGCTCGAAGGCTGCTACCGGCCCCGCTTCGACAGCACCGGCGACCGCTTCGTGCGGTTCGACAAGGACAAGGTGATCCTGTACCGCACGAACTGAGCAACGAGGGGCCCCGGATCCCTGGGGAAGGGAAAACAGCCCGAGCTTTGGGCACCGTTCCCATGCAGCATCCCGACATCTTCACCCGCCCCGTGTGCGACCAATTGATCGCGCGCATCCACCGCATCACCCCCGGAACACGCCCGCAGTGGGGCACGATGAACGCCGCGCAGATGCTGGCCCATTGCAGCAAGGCGTATGATGCGCTGTACGATGCGGACCATCAGCGCCGGTGGCCGCCGGCCAAGGGCCTCAAGCGGTTCATGCTGAAGCTCTTGGTGAAAGGAACGGTCTGCGGCCCCAAGCCCTATCCGCGCAACGGCCGCACGGCGCCTTCGTTCGTGGTGGCCGACCACCGGGAACTGGAACACGAGTGCACCAAGCTGGTGAACTACCTCAACAAAGTGCAATCCGCAGGTGCGGCATCGTTCCAGGGAAAAGCGTCGGCTTCCTTCGGCCCGCTCAACGTGAACGAGTGGAACACGCTCTTTTACAAACACCTGCACCACCACCTCACGCAGTTCGGGGTGTAGGCCGCCCAAGCCCTGTGACCGGGCCGGCACAACAAGCCGCCTCCGTCAGCAACAACGCCGGCCATGGGCCGGCGTTGTTGCATAAAACGGTGCGGTCCGTACCTGACCTAATGCTTTACGAACGTGCTCCGTTGGATGCGGCCGCCTGAGCGTGCCTCCACCACGTAGGTGCCGGCGGGCCATGCGCCCACCTCCAGCAGGGCTTGTTCCTGCGTGTCAGCGAGCGTCGCCTGTTGGGCATGCACCACGCGGCCATCCAGGGCCAACACCCGCAGATCCACGGTGCCGGTGAGGCCTGCCACGTGGATCCGGTCCACGGCCGGGTTGGGGAACAGCGAAAGCCCGTTCGCGGCCTTGTGGCCGGCCGGGAGGGCCGTGAGCAACCCGGTATCGCCGGCATTGATCGCCGTACCCGGTTGGCTTTCGTAGGCATAGCCCTTCACGATGGCGGTGTTGTAGGTCATCTCCAGCTCCACCCAGGCGTAGAGGGTATCGGCACCGGACTGGAACCGCACCCCGAGGAAACCGCTTTGGTTGTTCCATTGGCCGTAGCTGTAGAAGCTGAACAACCAGCCCTGCGGCCCGGCTTCCCATTGGGGGTTGTTCGCGGCGATGGGATCACCCGGCGCCAGCACGTTGGGGAACATATCGTTGTAGTAGTACACCCCCAGGATGCTGGCGCCCGGAGCCAGGTCGGTGATGCCCACGTAATGCATGGAGCCGAACTCGGTGCGGGTGATCTCCAGTTCACCGGTGCCGTCGTTGTCCAGGTCCACGTCGTAGCTGGAGAAGGAGATCACCACATCGGGGTCGAGGTCGGTGTAGACGATCTGTCCCTCTGCTTCCGCAGCGGCGGCCAGAAAGGCCAATGCCATGCCCGGGTAGGCCAACTTGTCGTTGATCCCGATTTTCCGGCTGGCGTCAAGTTTGTTCATTCGTGCGGAGGGTTGGAGTTGGAAGAATTGACCACGGGAACGAAGGTAGTGAAACAGGGGGGGGTGCTCGAACGTCCATTCCCCACGTGCGCACACACAGGGTCTCGCCAAACCTGACTTGCGTGTGCAGCGGGTCCTCGCTGTTCACGTTGCGGACCGTTCCCGATACAGCGCCGGTTCCACCACTTGGGCCATGGCCTCCACGTCCAGCTTGTTGCCGAAGAACGCGCTGACGCGCTGCAGGGCGGCATGCGGGTCAGCGATCACATCGCGGTAGGGCACGCGGACCATCTCCACATTGGGGCATTGCTCCTGCCAGCGTTCCACCTTGCGGAGGTGCTCTTTGAAAGCATCCTGCAAGCCCAGCGGATAGGTCTTGGCCGATCGCTCCTTTCCGCTGCGTGCCAGCATGCGCCGTTGCGAGCCGATCACTTCTTGAAGTCCGCGCTCCATGAACACCACCTTGTAGTGGTACCGGGGCGGGAGAAAGGGCAACAGCGGGGCCACCACCTTCACCACCTTCCCATTCGCGTGTTCCAGGAAACGGGCATCGCGGGCCAAGCCTTTCACGGAGGCATGCTCGAGGTAGCCGTGCGGGTTGCTTTCGTCCGCCGGGCGCATATCGTCGGAAAAGGGGATGAGCCCTGCGGCCACCAGGGCCTGCATCATCATGGAGGTGCCGGAGCGGGGAAGGCCGGAGACCACGGTGATGACGTCCGTGGCCACCCGTTCGCCCACTTCCAGGCGCAGCGCTTCAGCCTTGTCCGGGTTGCCCAGGTGTTCCTTGTTCAGCGCGGCCAAATGCAGGCGTGCGCGGTTGGTGCCGGGCGCCATCTTCAGGCACACCTCATACGCATGTGCGGCATCTTCGTAGCGGCCCAGCAGGGTGAAGGCCTCGCCCAAGTGGTAGTGGGCAAAGGGCCGGTGGAAGTTCAGGCCGATGGCTTGGAGGATCTCCTGCGCGGCGCGTTCCGGGTCGCCGTTGCGCAGGTGCGCCAGGCCAAGCCCGTAGAACGCGTGGTCGGCCTGGGGGTCGTGTGTGATCGCCTTTTCGAACGCGGCAATTGCGCGAGGCCATTGTTTGGCGTTCAGCAGGGCGTTTCCCAAGCGTTGTTGCACCCGGTTGCCGAAGGTTTCTTCCGAGGCCATCCGTTCCAGGGCGGCGATCGCTTCATCGGTGCGTTGCTCGGCCAGCAACACGCTGGTCTCCAAGAGGCGCAGGGCGGGTTCCTGGCGGTAGGGGCCCGGGTCCTTGGGCGGTGGGGCGTTCGGCTTGTCTTTCGGCGGCGGGGCTGCCAGTTGCTTTTGGCGCTCTTCCTCGTGGGCTTTGGCACGGGCGCTGCGCGTATGTTCCAAGGTGGTGCGCGCTTCGGCCGGCCTGCCCACGCGCAATTGGCATTGGGCCAGTTGCAGGCCGTAACGCAACAGGTCCGGGGCGGCGGCGAAGAGCTCCTCGAAGAGTCCCAAGGCTTCCAAGTGGCGGCCGCCATCCACATACGAACGCGCCAGGTAGTACCGGTTTTCCTGCACGGTGCGCAAGCTGGCTTTTTCCAAGTCCTCGCCAGGGTCCTCCACGTAGCCCAAGTCCACCAACTGCTGCAGTGATCCGCGGTCCATGTCCGAGACCGCATCGGCCGCTTGGTTGCGGGGGTGCATGCCGCATTCCCCTTCCACGGATTCCCACGAGGGGATCACCTGGACCTGCGGGGGGTGTTCGAAAATGTCCAGCAGCGGGCGCCCATCCATATCGCCCGCCATGGGCAGGCCGAAGAGGGTGAGCAAGGTGGGGGTGACATCCAGGAGGCTGGCGCCGTGCACCAATTCATCCTGCTTGATCCCCGGCCCCTTGATGCAGAAGATGCCGTAGGGGCTGTGCTCGTGGGCCGGCGCGGCGGGTTCGCGGGGCAAGGCACGCGGCCGCAGGTGGTCCGGATGGAAGCCGTGGTCGGAGATCAGCAGCACGGTGGCATCGTCGCCCGCCAGGTCCAGCAGCCGCCCCAGCATCAGGTCGTGGAAGCGGTAAGCGGCCGTGACCACACCTTGGTACAGCTTGAATTCGCGTTCGAGAACGAACGGCCGCCGGGGCGGGTGGAACTTCATGAAGCCGTGCTTGAAGTGGTCGATGGCATCATAGTACACGCCCATGAAGTCCCATTCCTCCTGTTCGAGGAGATAGGTGGCCGCGGCATGCACCGTGGAGCAATCGGCCAGCACGCGTGCGATGGAGGTGAGCGTACGCTCCTTGTCCTGGTCCACTTGCGCAAAGTCCGGGACGAAGGGGGCGATGTGGGCCGCGGTAAGCTCCGCCGGGTGGATCCGCAAGCGCGCGAATTCCTCGCTGCGTCCGGCCGGGTGCACCGTGCCCGGGCGCAGGGGCCACGGCTCGCTGATGGGTTTGTGCGCGCGCTGGTAGAAGTTGCTCACCATCACCCCGTTGATGGGCTCGGCGGGATGGCTTGGCCACCAGCCCAGCACGTGGGTGCGTTTCTTCTCCTGGGTGAGGATGTTCCAGATGGCCTTCACGCGCCGGTGCACATTGGTCACCGGGCGCAGGGTCTTGCCGTCGGGGCCGGTTTCGATGAAGCCCAGGATGCCGTGCTTGTAGGGCCGTTTGCCCGTGGCGATGGAAGTCCAGAGCATGGGCGAGAGGGGCGGGTCCAGGGTGGCCAAGCGGCCGCGCACGCCGCTGCTCACCATCTTTTCGAGGTTTGGCATCAGGCCCGCGTCCATCAGCGGGTCGATCGCTTTCCAATCGGCCGCGTCCCAGCCGATCACCAGCACCTTACGCTTGCTCATCAGGTCCGTTGGTCGTTGGCGGCTGTTCCTTCATCGCGTCCTTTCGTTTCGCGCGCCAGGCCAGCAAACCGCGGTAGCCCAAGGCCAGCAGCGAGAGCGATCCCTCCTTGGTCACCTCGAAGGATGAACCGTCCTTGGTGGTGATCTGCGGGCGCTGCGGGTCCATTGCCGGTCCGGTGGAATGGTTGTTTACGGTCTTCATGCCAGTACCAAGGTAAAGGACAAGCCAGACCGACTTTCATGTTGATGGGATTGCTGCCCCGGAAGTCCCCGCGCGGTCATCGCCGCCAGGACCCCTGCCAACGGACTTTGTGAGGGTGCATCGGAGAGCGGCATTCCATCATCTGATCAATAGAAATCCCCACCGATACCGCCCGCGTGGCAAAGCGCAAGGGAAAGGGGCAGCCCCGTGGTTCCGCGGCCACTTTCGCGGATCAGGAGCCATTGGAAGCGGGGACCCCTGTGTGAGGGGAATTGGGGTACGGTCCGGGAATCACTTACCTTGTACGGGAATCCCCAAACCAGACCGCGATGAAAAGCAGAAGCACGCCGAAGAGGGCCGGAACTGCTACTTGGTTGAACTATTCCGGCATGGCGACCGCGTTCTTGGCGGTGGCGCCGAACGCGAAGGCACAGGTGGTCTACGTGGACCTCGACCCGGACATCGTATTGTCCGATGCGGGATACAACGTGGATTTTGACGCCGATGGCCAGGTTGACCTCACGATTCAACATTCCTCCTTCATTATTGGGAGTTACGCTTCGACCACCGATTCGCAATTGGTACGCGTTTCGGTTCCTCCGGGAAATGCCGTGCTGGGATCGATCTACCCCTCCCTGCTGGCTTCGGGCGATTCCATCGCACCGGGCAATCCGAATTTCCAGATCGATGGCCTGGCAACAGTTGTTCGGGCAATGAACGCCAATAATTTCAGTTGGTTTGGCGAAACCGGATTTCTCGGTTGCCGCTTCATGGGTGGAGATGGCCTGGACCATTACGGGTGGGTGCAACTAAACGTCACGAGCCTTGCTAGTGCCATAGTGATGGCCTATGGCTACGAAGCCACTGCGGGCCAAGGGGTCGCCGCAGGTGCTTCGGGGAGCGTGGGGGTTGCCGACCAGGGCGCACTGGCTCCATGGGGCGTGGTTTCCAACCCTGTCCATGAGCGGGCCGTCATCCAACTTCCCATCGCCACCGATGAACGCATGGCGCTCAGCCTGCTCGGCCCTACGGGCAAAGTGCTCTTCACCGAAGTATTGCACGGCCAGGACATGTACGAGCTGCCCATGGCCAACTACGCTCCCGGGGATTACTTCCTGCTGGTGGAACAGGGCAAGCGCCGCGGCATACGCAAGGTGGTAAAAGAGTAGGTCCACCGTCCTTGATCCAGGATCATGCGGCAGGGTCCGCCACAAGGCCCGAAAGCGCACGCTGCCGCAGCGAACCAGGGCCGATGCGGTACTCGCAAGGGTACCTCGAAGCACCTCGCTCCGGGATCATCGATGCTTGGCGCCGACCCTACGGGCACACGCCTCTCATGGGCCCATGCTTCGTTGCTCCGCAGTAGGATCCTTGGCCCCGTTTCCTTTCGTCGCGCCTTGACCGGACCCATGATGGGCATGTGTGTCATCTGTTCAAGGTACTTCGAGGCACCCATAGGGATTTCCTGTGGGGAACGCAGGCCGGGGCTGGTGGCCTTCCGGTACCGTGCCGGACCACATCGCGGAGAACCCCATTCCGAACGATCTTCGCCAAGCCTGCGCACCCATGCCCGCCATCGACCTCTCCTACCTGGAACGCTTGTACAAGGGAGACCGCACGCGCATGGCCACATGGGTGGGCATCTACCTGGAGGAGACCCCGGCCCGCCTGGCGGAACTGATGTCCTTTGCACAACGTGGGGACCATGCGGGCATGGCCCGCTTGGCGCACGACCTGAAGCCGCAGGCGCACTACCTGGGTGCGCGGTGCATGCTGGAAGCCCTGTTGCGGATCGGGGAACCGGCTCCGGGGACGGCGGCTGAGGCACTGCTGGAATGGGCACAGGCGATTGATGCCGCCGGCACCGAGGTGGACATGGAGCTGCGTGCGCTGTTCCCTGGCTGATCCCCCCACCGGTGAACGGACCCGGTGGAAATACCGGGTGGGGGTTGCCCGGCCTTGCTGATCTTTAGCACATGATCCGCCTTGCCCTCACCGACGACCAGCGCCTCTTCCGCAAGGGCATGGCCATGCTGCTGAAGGACATGGCCGGTGCGGAGGTGGTGCTGGAATGCGCCAACGGCGCGGAACTGCTCACGGCCTTGAAGGAAACGCCGGTGGACCTGGTGCTGCTGGACCTGCAGATGCCCGTGCTCGACGGCCGCAAGACCTTGGTGCACCTGAAGAAGGACCATCCGCAGGTGAAGGTGGTCATCCTCAGCACCCACGATGAAGAAGCCGTGATCGCCGAGCTGATGGGCATGGGCGCCAACGGCTACATGCTCAAGAGCGCTGAGCCGGACGAGATCGACACGGCCATCCGCGCCGTGGCCCAGAGCGGATTCTACCTGAACGACACCGTGGACCGCGTGATGCTGCACGGCTTGGTGAAGAAAAAACAGGTGAAGGCCGCCTTCAACGAAACAGATCCACTGAGCGAGCGCGAGATCGAGGTGCTGCGCGGCATCTGCCAGGAACAGACCACCGCGGAGATCGCCATGCAGCTGTTCGTAAGCCCGCGCACGGTGGATTTCCACCGCAACAACCTGCTGCTGAAGACCGGTGCGCGCAATGCCGCAGGGCTGGTGGTGTATGCCATGAGCAAGGGCCTGTTCCTACCGGCATGAGGCGGGCGCTTCCCATCCTACTGGCGCTGTCCTTGCTGCCCGCGCAGCGGGTGCAAGCCCAATGGGACACGCTCACCATGGCCTTCCGCGCCATCACCATCAACGACGGCCTTTCCCAGGGCATGGTCACCGCCATCCTCCAGGACCGCCATGGCTTCATGTGGTTCGCCACCAAGGACGGCCTCAACCGCTACGACGGCTACCGCTTTGAAGTGTTCCGCCACGACACCAAGGACAGCACCTCGCTGAGCGACAACAACGTGCACCTGCTCTTCGAGGACCGCGCGGGGCGCCTGTGGGTGGGCACCGACCGTGGGCTGGACGTGTTCGACCGGCCCGCCGCCGCCTTCCGCCATGCGCTCACCGACCTCACCCCGGGCGAGGACCGCACCCACCAGATGGTGCAGGATGCCAACGGCGACCTGTGGTTGGCGCGCATCGACGGCCTGCGCAAGCTCACCCTCACCGGTGCCGACACCGCGCGGAACCGGGTGCCCGCCTTCACCATCCAGCACCTCCTGGACCGGTCGTGCTGGGTAACAACGGACCGCGGCGGCACGGTGTGGGCCAGCGAGCTGGAGCGGCGCAGCTACCGCCTTGCGCCCACCCATGGGGGCGTGGACCGGATGGACACCCTCCGGCTGAAGCAGTCCATCGGCAGCACGCGGCGCGGCCGCACCTTGGTGGACCTCACGGGCCTGGTGACCGTGGAGGACACCCTGCGCGGCCGGCTCTACGGACTGCACAAGTATGGCATCGTGCTGCTCACCTCGTCCTCCTCCAGCGTGGAGCCGTTGTTCACGTATCCTTCCGCGCTTGGCGACATGCGGGCCACCATGGCGTCATTGGACGCCGAGGGCCGGCTGTGGATCTGCGCCTTCAAGGGCATCTTCCTCTTCGAGCCCGCCACCAACCGGCTGCGCCGCGTGCTGCCCATGGACCCCAACTTCACCCAGCGCGCCGGCGTGGTGCAGATGAACTACCGCGACCGCAGCGGACTGTTGTGGATCGGCACCTCCGGCTACGGGCTGCTCACCCATGACCCGCGCACCGAGCGCTTCCACACCGTGGCCGGCATGAGCTGCGGGCCGATGACGCCCGTGGCCCAAGGCCGCATCTCCATCAGCCTCAACACGCACCTGCTCAGCGCGTTCGATCCAGCTACCGGTGCCTGGCCCTTGGCCCTGCCGTTCGATACGTACATGAAGCGCAAAGCACTGGATGTGTTCTCGCCCGCGGGCCGTTTCCCCGTGCAGGACGGCGAAGGCACCTGGTGGTTGAACTACGGCGGGTTGATGAGCTACTCCGAGGCCACCGACGGCTTCACGCCCCATCCGCGCGATGCGGCGGACCGTGCCGCTTTCCCCCTGGAGGAAAGCTGCAGCCCGATCCTGCTCGATGGCGATTCGCTGATCTGGTTCGGCAGCGAGCATGGCATCGGCCGTTTCCGCAGGCGCGATGGGCGGTATGCGCACTGGCTCTTCCCACCGGAAGTGCACACCTCGGGATCGGGGCAAGTGGTACAAGCCCTCCAACGCGCCACGGACGGCACCTTCTGGATCGGCACGGTGTCCGGCCTGCTGCACTTCGATCCCCGCACCCAGGCCTGGAAACGCTTCGCGAGCGACCCGGGCGACGTGCACAGCCTGTCGTCTGACGCGGTCTTTTCCATCTGCCCCGATCCGGACGAGGGGGACGGCGTGCTGTGGATCGGCACCAACGGCGGCGGCTTGAACAAGCTGGACACCCGCACAGGGACCGCCGTGCGCTACACCACGGAGCAGGGCCTGCCCAACAACGTGGTGTACGGCGTGCTCAGCGACGGCGCTGGCCGGCTTTGGATGAGCACCAACAAGGGGATCGCACGCTTCGACAGGGCCACTGGTGTTTTCCGGAACTACACCGCCAGCGACGGCCTGCAAGGCGATGAGTTCAACCGCTATGCCTATTGCAAACTGCCGGACGGCACGCTCTTCTTCGGCGGCGTCAACGGGTTCAACCGGTTCAAGCCAGAGCACCTCCTGGAGGACAGCACGGCCGATCCCATCCACATCACCGGCATCCGGCTGATCAACAAGCCGGTGGACTTCCGGGCCGCAGGTTCCCCGCTGAAGGCCCCGACCTATTTGAGCAAGGCGATGACGATCCCGTTCAGCGTGAACATGGTCACCTTCGAGTTCGCCACCATGGCGTTCAGCGCGCCGCAGGAACACCACTACCGGTACCTGCTCGAGGGCTTCGACAAGGACTGGATCCAATCCGGCACCGAGCGCAGCGCGGTATACACCAACCTGGATCCCGGCCGCTACACCTTCCGCGTGCAAGGCGTCAACCGCGATGGCGTATGGGCCGCCACGGGCGCCTCGTTCTCCCTCACCGTGCTGCCGCCGTGGTGGCGCACCTGGTGGGCATGGTCCCTGTACATCCTGGTGGTGGCCGGGGGCATCATCACCTACATCCGCTTGCGCACGCACGGGCTGAAAAGGCAGCGTGCCCTGCTGGAGCGCACCGTGGCCGAACGTACCACCGAGCTGAACCGGCGCAAGGACGAGGCCGATGCACAACGGGAGCGCGCCGAGCACAGCGAGCGGGTGAAGCAGCAGTTCCTGGCCAACATGAGCCACGAGATCCGCACGCCGATGAACGCCATCGTGGGCATGGGCAACGTGTTGCGCAGGAACGCGCACCTGCCGGCGCAACAGCAGTACATCGACGCCATCACCACCAGCAGTGAAAGCCTGTTGGGCATCGTGAACGAGATCCTGGACCTCAGCAAGATCGAATCCGGCAAGCTGGAGCTGGAGAAGGTGCGCATGGAACCGCACGCCGTGCTGCAGGGCGTGGTGGAAGTGCTGCACTACAGGGCTGAGGAAAAGGGGCTGAAGCTGGCCTGCAACGTGGATCCCAAGGTGCCCTCCGCCGTGCAGGGCGACCCCGTGCGCCTCAACCAGGTATTGATGAACCTCGTGGGCAACGCCATCAAGTTCTCCGAGCATGGTTCCGTACGCGTGGCCCTGGCGGTGCAGGAACAACTGACGGACGCGGTGATGCTGCGCTTCGCCGTTTCGGACACCGGCATCGGCATCGCGGCCGACAGGCTGGCGCACGTGTTCGAGGACTTCATGCAGGCCGAGAGCGACCACACGCGGAAATACGGCGGCACCGGCCTGGGGCTGGCCATCAGCAAGCGCCTGGTGGAGATGCAGGGCGGCACCATCGGGGTGGCGAGCGAGCTGGGCCAGGGCAGCACCTTCACCTTCACCGTGCCCTATGCACATGCCCATGCGGACGCTTCGCGGCCCGACAACGGACAACGCGCAACCGACAACCTGCCGCGTGGCCTGCACATCCTGCTGGTGGAGGACAACAAGCTGAACGTGCTGGTGGCGGAGGAGGAACTCAAGTATGCCCTGCCCGGCTGCACCGTGGATGTGGCGGAAAACGGCCGGGCCGCGCTGGACATGCACGCGGTGGACGCGTATGACCTCATCCTCATGGACGTGCAGATGCCCGTGATGGACGGCTACGCGGCCACGCGCGCCATCCGCGCTATGGGCGGCAGCAAAGCGCGCATCCCCATCGTGGCCATGACGGCCAACGTGATGCAGGTCGAGGTGCAGCAATGCAGGGATGCGGGCATGGATGCATTCATTCCCAAACCCTTCAAACAGGAGGAATTGGTGGCGGCGATCGGGGAAGCGATGGGGAACAACCGTTGATCGAAGTTGGCGCCACGGCATGGTAAATCCGTAGCTTCGTGCCATGGAACGCAAGATCGTCGTGCATATTGAGAAGCTTCCGGAAGGAGTTTATCTAGCCACCTCGGATTCTGTGCAAGGCTTGGTAGCGCAGGGCCGCACCATTGCGGAAACGCTTGAGATCGCAAGGGACGTCGCGAAGAAACTACTTGAAGGCCGTGGCATCGACGCTGGTCCGCTGCCTTTGGAGTTCGGGGACCGGTTCGATTATCCGTTGATCGTTGGCCTTTGATGGGCAGGCTTGGCGGATTCCGCTACCGGGACATTGTCAAGCGCCTGCGTTCCTTCGGTTTCGAGTTCCATCGACAAGCGGCGGGGTCACACGAGATCTGGCAATGCCAGCGCACCGGCCGGTTCACCACCATACCCAACCATGCGGGCGACATGCCCGAAGGCACACTACGGGCCATCCTCAAACAAGCCGGGGTGGATACTGAGGATTTCTTGGCGGTGCGTTGAAAGTGGCCACCCGCGCCATAGGTAG
>JAGPDT010000008.1 GCA_018057455.1 Flavobacteriales bacterium
TGAAGGGTTGCGACAGCATCCGCATCGACCACCTTTCCTATACGCCCGTCACCATGGCTTGGGCGGACTTGGCGGCTACCGCTGAAGTGGACTTGAGCTACCGCATGAACCTGCTGCGTGCAGTGGTCACCAGCGGCAGCCGCTTCGCCGAACCCAAACGCGACGTGCCCGAGCAGATCGACATACTGCCTCGCCGCGAAATTTCCTTCATGGGCCAGCCCACGGCGGCGGAGCTGCTGCAGAATACGGGCACCGTCTTCATGCAGAAAAGCCAGCTTGGCGGAGGGAGTCCCACCATCCGCGGCTTTCAGGCCAACCGCATCCTGCTGGTGGTGGACGGCGTGCGGATGAACAACGCCATCACGCGCAGCGGCCATACGCAGGACCTGATCACTGTGGACCAGTATGCCTTGGACCGCATCGAGGTGGTGAGCGGCCCCAACTCGGTGGCCTACGGCAGCGATGCCTTGGGCGGCACTATCCACCTGATCACCCGCAGTCCGAAGTTCATGGGAGCGGACAGCATACGCACCACCGGTGATGCCTTTGTGCGCTATGCCACGGCCGCACACGAGAAGACGGCCCATGCAGGCATCGAGCTGCGCGGGAAGAAATTGGCCAGCTTCACCAGCATCACCGCCAGCGACTTCGGCGACCTGCGGCAGGGCAGCACGCGCAATCCGTTCTATGAAGACCTGGGCCGCATGCCCTTCGAGGTGGTACGCGAAAACGGCACGGACGTGGTGAAGCGCAACGAAGATTCCAACGTGCAGTTGGGAACGGGCTACAAGCAACTGGACCTGCTGGAGAAACTGCGCTTCCGCTCCGGCGAGCATTTCGTCCACCAACTGAACCTGCAACTGAGCACCTCCTCGGACGTTCCACGTTACGACCGGCTCACCGACTACTCGTTGGACAGCGACGGAAACATCGTCCCCAAGTACGCCGAATGGTACTACGGCCCGCAGCAACGCATCTTCGCCGCCTACACGCTGGAGGTGAAAAAGGAGGTAGGCCTTTTCCAGACCGCGCGCTTCACGCCGTCATGGCAGCACCAGGAACAGTCGCGGCACAATCGGCGCTTCGGCTCCAGCAAACTGGGCCACAACACGGAGGAAGTGGACGTGTTCGGTTTCAATGCCGACCTGGAGAAACACATCGGCAAGCACGAACTGCGCTACGGCGTGGACTTCGGGAACGAAAACGTGGCGAGCTCGGCCAACACGGAGAACATCGAAACCGGTACACTGAGCTACCGCACCACGCGCTATCCGAACGGTGGTTCGAAGATGAACACCATCGCCGCCTACGTGAACCACAGCATGGAAATTTCGCCGAAGCTCATCATCAGCGAGGGGCTGCGATTCACGAACGTGCGGCTCAATACCACCTTCAATGACGACGAGGATTTCCGCTTCCTCAACGGCACTTACGAGCAGAACAATTCGGCACTGACCTGGCGGGCCGGCGTGGTGTTGATGCCGGGCAGCGATTGGCGCTTCAGCCTGCTGGCCAGCTCCGGCTTCCGCGCGCCCAACGTGGACGACATCGGCAAAGTGTTCGACAGCGCCCAAGGGGATGTCATCGTGCCCAACCCCGGGCTGGAGCCGGAATACACCACCAACTTCGAGGGTTCCATCAGCAAGACCATCAACGACCGGGTCACCTTAGAGGCCAATGGCTTCTACACGCTGTACACCAACGCCATCACCGTGGGCCCCTATACCGTGAACGGCGAAGACAGCATCGACTACGACGGCGTGATGAGCCGCGTGGCCGCCTTGCAGAACACCTCTGAAGCCTACCTGTATGGCGCAAGCGGGCAATTCACGGGGCACTTCAACGCACACTTCACCTTGCGCAGCGGCTTCACCTACACCTACGCGCGCATCCGCACCGACAGCACGGGCTATCCGCTGGACCACATCCCGCCGGTGTTCGGGCGCACCAGTTTGGAATACCAAGCCAAGAAGCTCCGCTTGGAAGCCTCCGTGGTGTACAACGGCTGGAAGCGCCTGCGGGATTTCAACACCAAGGCGGGCAGTGAAGACAACTTGAAAGCCACCACGCCGCTGGGGGCACCGGCCTGGTACACGCTGAACGTGCGTGGGGCGTATGCGTTCAATGCGCACCTCAGCCTGCAACTGGCGCTGGAGAACATCCTGGACATGAACTACAGGACCTTCGGCAGCGGAGTGAGCGCTCCGGGAAGGAACTTTGTGGTGGGTTTGCGGGCGGGGTTTTGATCGCACCGCTGGCGCGCACTGCGGAATGAGGAGCAGCCATGCGCTGGCGATCCATGGATGCATAGCTTGGCCGCCGAACTTGTCAGCACCGATGCTCGCCCCCTGGATCCACGCCTTCCGCCTGCGCACGCTGCCCTTGGCCATGAGCAGCATCCTCACCGGCAGCGCTTTGGCCGGGTTTGCCCACGGGTTCCGCTGGCCCGTGTTTACCCTGGCCATGCTCACGGCCGTACTGCTGCAGGTGCTCAGCAATTTGGCCAACGACCTGGGCGACCACCAGCACGGCACCGATGACGACAGCCGGGTAGGGCCGCAACGCGCCGTGCAGAGCGGCGCCATCTCCCCGGTGGCCATGAAACGCGCCATGTGGGCTTGCGGCGGGCTGGCCCTGGCCTCGGGCATCGCCCTCATCCTCGTGGCCCTCGGCACCACCATCGCCACCTTCGCCTTCCTGCTCCTTGGCCTGGTGGCCATCGCCGCGGCCGTGAAGTACACCTTCGGCCGCAATCCATACGGCTATGCGGGAATGGGCGACTTGAGCGTACTGCTCTTCTTCGGCCTGGCGGGCGTGTGCGGGACCTACTACCTGCACACCACCACGTGGGATCCCACCGTGCTGCTGCCGGCCATGGGCATCGGCTTGTTGGCCACAGGCGTGCTCAACCTCAACAACCTGCGCGACATCCATGGTGATGCCGCCAACGGGAAGCGCACCGTGGTGGTGCGCATCGGCCCCAAGGCCGCCAAGCGGTACCACGCAGGGCTGGTTTACGGAGGTTTTGCCTGCCTGGTGCTGTTCACCGCCTTGCATTTCCGCGGCTGGTGGCAATACGCGTTCCTGCTCACCTTCGTCCTGCTGGACCGCCATGTGCGCACGGTGCAGCGTACCGCGGAGCCGCGTGACTTGGACCCGCAATTGAAAGTGCTTGCCCTCACCACGCTGGTAACGGCATTGCTCTTTTCTTTGGGGTTGATCCCCGGTTGAATGCTTCGCGCCGATTGGAAGGAAATCACCCTCACCCCGCGCTTCCCCCTGGGCACCAGCAAAGGGGTAATCAACGCCCGTACCGTTTGGTACCTCATCGCTTGGGACCACCAGCGGCCTGAAGCGCGCGGCATCGGTGAGGCCGCCCTCTTTCCGGGGCACAGCAAGGAGTTCCCCGCCGAGGTGCGCACCAAGCTGCTGGAGCTTTGCGCCGATACCGCCAATTGGGTGGAGCGCCTGGACACCGACCTGGTACAGGTGCCCAGCGTGCGCTTCGCCGTGGAGCAGTGCCTGAGGGACCTCTCCGCCCATGGCAGCAAGGAGCTCTTCCCCTCGGAATTCACCTTGGGCCGTGCTGGCATCCCCATCAATGGCCTGGTGTGGATGGGCGACAAGGCCACCATGCGCGAGCGCATCAGAGGCCAGATCGACGCGGGCAACCGCTGCATGAAGATGAAGATGGGCGCCATTGCCACGGCAGATGAACTGGACCTGCTGGCGGAGGTACGGCGCACCTACAGCGCGCAGGAGCTCACCTTGCGCGTGGACGCCAACGGGGCTTTCAGTCCCGGCAACGTGATGCCCGTGCTGGAGCAACTGGCCCGGCTGGAAGTGCAGAGCATTGAACAGCCCGTGGCACCCGGCCTCTACGAGGTGATGTCCGAACTGTGCGCCTGTTCACCGGTGCCCATCGCGCTGGATGAGGACCTGATCGGCCACAACATCACCACGGCCAAGCAGGACCTGCTGGACCATGTGCGGCCGCAGCACATCGTGATCAAGCCCAGCCTGGTAGGGGGCTGGGCTGCGGCCAGGGAATGGATCCAGTTGGCCGAAGCCCGTGGCATCGGCTGGTGGATCACCTCGGCCCTGGAGAGCAGCATCGGCCTCAACGCCATAGCGCAATGGACCGCCACCTTGGGGGTGCGCATACCTCAAGGATTGGGCACGGGCCAAGTGTACACCGACAACATCCCTTCTCCCTTGGCCGTGCAGGCCGGAGCCTTGTACTACCGTCCCGAGATGGCCTGGGACCTGGCCCGCTTCAAGTCATGAACACCCGGCGTGTCTATCCCAGGACCTTCGAGCAGGCCTTCAAGTCCTTGACGCTGGACGGGCGAACCTTGTCGCCATTCGAAGCCTACCAGCATTTCACCAAGCTCAGCGACAAGCGGCGCAAGGATGAAACCTGGAAGGAGGACCTCAGTGCCTTGATCGTGCAATTGGCGATGCAGGCAGGCAAGGCGCTGCCCGCCTTCACCAGTGGCACCACGGGGCCACCCAAGCTCATCCGCATTCCCCGGCGCGACCTCGTGCGCAGTGCGCGCCTCACGGCGGATGCCTTCGGGCTGAACGAAGGTGACCGTGCCCTGCTGTGCCTGCCTTGCACGTACATCGCCGGCAAGATGATGGTGGTGCGCGCCATGGCCCTCGGGTTGGACCTGCACGTCATTGATCCGCGCGGCAGCGTGTTGGACAATCTGATGGTCCGGGACGCATTCCGCTTCACGGCCATGGTACCGCTGCAACTGCACCGCGCCATCCAGGAAGACCGCAAGCGCGTGGAAGCGCAGTTCCACACCATCCTGCTCGGTGGCGGGCCGGTGAGCCAGGCGTTGGAAGAAGACCTGCAGGGCCTGCGCACCTCGGTGTTCCAAGGGTACGGCAGCACCGAGACCGTTACGCACGTGGCCCTGCGGCGCGTGAACGGGCCCGGGCGCAGCGAGCGCTACCATGCCATCGGTGACGTGTCCTTCAGCACCGACCACCGGGGCTGCCTGGTGGTGAACACCCCGCACCTTGCGCGCAAGCAACAGGTCACCAACGACTTGGTGGACCTGAAGGATGCCACGCAGTTCCGGTGGCGGGGCCGCGCGGACCACGTGATCCTCAGCGGCGGCAAGAAGATCTATCCCGAAGAGCTGGAAAGCCGCACGGCCGGGCTCATTCCCTACGCCCATTTTTTCACGGCGGTGCCGGACGACCGCTTGGGGCAGGCGGTGGCCCTGGTATTGGAAACGGAGGAACCCGCGGAACGGGTGGTGGACGATGTGGTCCAGTCGCTGATCAAGGTGCTGGGCATGCATGAGATGCCGCGCCGGGTAACCGCAATGCGCACATTCAAGCGTACCACGTCGGGCAAGGTGGTGCGCACCTTATTGCCGTGATCCTTGTTCGGGTCGTTCCTCTTCCAGGCTCAGCACAAGCTGTTGCCCCTTCCGTTCAAATTGGCGCATCAGGAAGTGGATGCAGAGAATCAGGCCGGTCATTTCCAGCGTTTCCTCCATGGTGCAGGCGAACAAGTACGCCGGTTCCATGAACAGCCAGCAGGAACTGGGGTCGTTGTACAGTTCACAGGGCATCCATGGGAAGAGGGAACTGTCCTGGGGAGTGAACGTCCAGCCCACTTTGGAACCGGCCATCTCAAAGCCGATGGCCCCGGCGACATACACGGCACCGCTGATCAGCAGCCCGCGCCGGAGGAGGGGTTCCAGGCGCAGGAACCAACGGCCCAAGGTGAGCACCAGGGCCACCACTGCTGCGGCATAGGGAATGATCCAGCCGTTGCGCAGCCAAGCCAGGGTGCCTTGGTCCATGTCGCTCCGGCTGAGCAGGCGCATGGTGAAGGAGCCGAACTTCTCGTGGATCTGGGAACCTTCATCAAAACCGAGGAAGATGAACAGGGCCACCATGAGGAACCAGCCCCACCGTTCGCTGCGCGCCGAGGAGCGGCCATGCACGTGGAACAGGGCCGCAGCGATGAAAAAGAGCAATGCATTGAAAAAGGTGGGCAGGTTGGATTCCATGTCCATGTCCACCAGTTGGGTGAGCGCGCCCACCCGGATGTGCAGCACCATATGGCAGAAGGCCACCATCAAGTGCAGGAACACCAGCACGGCCAAAATGGCCCCAAGGGCGCGGACCAACCGGCTCCGATGCAGCTTGATGCGCAACATGGCGGCCCTGGCCGGGCAACCCGCCCCGAGCCAAAGGCGCGGGGCGGGGCCCGAAGATCATTTGCCCAGGATCTTGAACATGCCCGTACCGCACTCGGGGCATTTGCCCTTCATGGCCTTGCGGCCGTTGGCCATGGTCACTTCAGCGGCGTCCTTCATGTTCCGCTTGGCCTTGCACTTCACGCAATATGCTTCAACTGCCATTGTCATCAGGAGTTTTTTCCAGGCCGACAGGCCTGATGGTTCAACGGCAAGGTAGGGCCATGCAAGGGTGCCCGGCGCAAGGAACGGACAAGTTTTTTCAACAATTACCGGACTGCCGGGCTTGTTACCTGCTGAGCGGTTCGGTATCCGGCACGGCTGCGTATGCGTTCCAAGGTGGTTCGGGCCACGGCCCGCGCCTTTTCAGCACCCACGGCCAACTGCCGGTCCAGCTCCGTCCGGTCCGCCATCAGCGCTTGGAAGATGGAACGTTCCTTGGCAAAGCGGTCCAGGAGCACGCCCAGCAGTTCCTGCTTGGCATGGCCATAGCCGTAGCCGCCGGCCAGGTACTTGGCTTCCATCGCGCCCACGGCTTCCGGAGCGGCCACCAGCTTGAACAATTGGAATACGTTGTCGGTGGCCGGGTCCTTGGGGTCGTCCAGCGCCTTGCTGTCCGTTATGATGCCCATGACCTGCTTCTTGAGGTCTTTTTCCGGCAGGAAGATGTTGAGGGTGTTGTTGTAGCTCTTGCTCATTTTCCGGCCGTCGGTGCCGGGGATGGTCATCAGCTGTTCATCGATCCGGGCCTCGGGCACCACGAACGTGTCTTGGCCATAGGTGCGGTTGAAGGTGGCCGCAATGTCCCGGGTGATCTCCAGGTGCTGCTTCTGGTCCTTGCCCACGGGCACCAGGTCGGTGTCGTAGAGCAGGATGTCCGCGGCCATCAGCACCGGGTAGTAGAAGAGGCCGGCGTTCACCAGGCTCACGTTGTCGCTCTTGTCCTTGAAGGAGTGGGCGTTGGCCAGCATGGGGTAGGGCGTGAGGCAGCCCAGGTACCAGGCCAGTTGGGTCACTTCGGCCACGTCGCTCTGCCGGTAGAAGGTCACCTTGTCCACATCCAGGCCGCAGGCCAGCCAGGCCGCGGCCACGGCATGGGTGTTTTCATGCAGCACCTGCGGATCGCGCACGGTGGTGAAGGAGTGGAGGTCGGCGATGAAGAGGAAGGCATCGTTGCCTGTGGCACGCGCCATGTCGATGGCCGGCAGGATGGCCCCCAGCAGGTTGCCCAAGTGGGGCACGCCTGTGCTCTGGATGCCGGTAAGAATACGCATGTGTGCCGTATTTGGTCGTGCCCCGGGTGGTTCTTTCGGGCGGGGCACGAAGATAGAAGGTAGCTTCGCGCTTCATTTTCCCGGGCAACCATCGATCACGGAACCAAGCATACCGCACCCCGGCCCCGGGTGGCCGTGGGCGAACACCTGCGCAGCCCGCTGCGCAAGTGGGCCTTCGCTTTGTCGCGCCTGGTGTTCAAGCTGTGGTTCGCGCTGGTCTTCGCCTTTTCGCTGGTGTTGCTGTACCTCCCTTTCCGGGTGCTGCTGCGCAAGCCAAAGGGCTATCCGGCGGCCTTCCGGCTGATGCGTGCCTGGGCCCGCTTCCTGGGCTTCGCCGGCCTGATGCCCCTGCGCGTGGAATGGACCGGTGTGCTGCCTCCCGCGCCCTATGTGGTATGCTTCAACCACAGCAGCTACCTGGACATTGTGCACGCGTTCAATGTGCTGCCCGAGTACTTCGTCTTCCTGGGCAAGCATGAACTGCTGTACTGGCCCCTGTTCAACATTTTCTTCCAGGACATGCACATTGCGGTGAACCGCGCCAATGGTGCCGAGGCCGCAAGGGCGTTGATGCGTGCGGGCAGGGCCTTGGACCAGGGCATTTCGGTGGGGCTCTTTCCCGAGGGCACCATTTCCGCGGAGGCTCCGCGCATGCTGCCGTTCAAGGACGGCGCCTTCCGCCTGGCGGTGAAGAAACAGGTGCCCATCGTGCCCATCACCTTCGTGAACAACTGGTTGTTGTTCGGCGATCCCGAACAGCCCTGGAGCCGCGGCCGGCCGGGCGTGGCCCGTGCGGTGGTGCACCCTGCCGTGCCCACCCAAGGGCTGGGTGCCTCCGATGTGGATACCTTGCGCCAACGAGTTTTTGACGCCATTGAAGGACCTTTGCGCAAAGCCTACCCTGAGCCATGAAGATCGACGAGAAGACCCTGGACCGCATTGCGGAACTGGCCCGTTTGGACATGACCGACCCCGCCGTGCGGGCCTCCACGCTGGTGGACATGCAGCGGGTGATCAACTTCGTGGAGGTCCTCGCGCAGGTGGACACCACCGGCGTGGAGCCGTTGATCTTCATGACCGAGGAGCGGGACGTGCTGCGCGCCGACGAGGCTTTCATGGAGATCACCAAGGAACAAGCGCTGGCCAACGCCCCCGTGAAGGACAGTGATTATTTCAAAGTGCCCAAGGTGGTGGGCTGATCCCCTGCCGAAAGCACCGGTGCTGGATATATTCGCGGACCACCCCCGGCCACAGGCCGCATACCCCCAAGCCATGTACGGAAAATTCAAGGACCATTTGGCCAAGGAACTGGCCGCCATCGGGCAGGCCGGCCTTTTCAAGCACGAGCGCATCATCACCAGCGGACAAGGTGCCGAGATCACCGTCAACGGGCGGCAGGTGCTGAACTTCTGCGCCAACAACTACCTCGGCCTCAGCTCCGACCCGCGGGTGGTGCAGGCGGCCCATGCTGCGCTGGATTCCCATGGCTACGGCATGAGCAGCGTGCGCTTCATCTGCGGCACGCAGGACATCCACAAGGAGCTGGAGGAGAAGATCGCCCGCTTCCACGGCACCGAGGACACCATCCTGTATGCCGCTTGTTTCGATGCCAATGGCGGCGTGTTCGAACCCCTGCTCGGCCAGGAGGACGCCATCATCAGCGACTCGCTCAACCACGCCAGCATCATCGACGGTGTCCGCTTGTGCAAGGCCATGCGCTACCGCTATGCCAACAACGACATGGCGGACCTGGAGCAACAGTTGAAGACCGCGCGCAAGGACGGCGCCAAGCACATCATCATCGTCACCGACGGGGTGTTCAGCATGGACGGCATCATCGCCGACATGAAGGGCATCTGCGACCTGGCGGACCGCTACGAGGCCATGGTGATGGTGGACGAATGCCATGCCGCCGGTTTCATCGGGCCCACCGGCCGCGGCAGCGTGGAGCATTGCGGGGTCACCGGCCGGGTGGACATCATCACCGGCACTTTGGGCAAGGCCTTGGGGGGCGCCATGGGCGGCTACACCACCGGCCGCAAGGAGATCATTGAGATGCTGCGCCAGCGCTCCCGTCCGTACCTCTTCAGCAACTCGCTGGCCCCGGCCATCGTGGGCGCCTCCATCAAAGTGATCGACTTGCTGAGCAGCTCCACCGAGCTGCACGACAAGTTGGAGCGCAACGTGAAGCAGTTCCGCACGGGGATCGAGGCATTGGGCTTCAAGACGCGCGGCGCCGGTGCGGCCATTGTGCCGGTGATGCTGGGCGACGCCAAGCTGAGCCAGCAAATGGCCGACAAGCTGCTGGACCAAGGCATCTACGTCATCGGTTTCTTCTACCCGGTGGTGCCCAAGGACCAAGCGCGTATCCGTGTGCAGCTGAGCGCCGCACATACGTCCACGCAGATCGAGAAGGCGTTGGCCGCGTTTGCCAAGGTGGGGGAGGAGCTGGGTGTGATCTGAAACCGGGCAAGGGTATGGCCCGCTTGGGGCACTACCGCGCCGTCTCGTATTGTACGATCTCGATCAGGCCGGTCCCCTCGTCGCGGGTGATCAGGGCCTTGAGGAACAGGGTGCCCTCGGCATAGAGGAATTCGCTGTGCCGTACCAAGGCGCCGTTGTGGAGCAGGTCGCGGGTCAACGGGTTGCCGGCCGGGTCGTAGGTCCATTTCCAAGTGTTCCGGTACGGCACGCCCAGATCGGGCTGTTCGTGGCGTTCGGCCAGGCGGCCCTTGGCATCATAGGTGAACGTGGTGCGCCCGCGGCGCTGGGTGATCAGGTTGCGGCGCTCGATCCGCTGGAGGTAACCCAGCGCATCGCGTGTAAAGGTCTCCTCCTCGAAGGGCCGGCCGCGGTCGTTCAAGCGGGTACGCGTCCATGTGCTGTCGTTCAACACGGTGTACTGCAGGCGCTCATCGCTGACGATCGTGGAGGTCCCTTCCACGAAACGGTACCGGTCCTTGCCGAGGTTTTCCAGGCGTACATGCTCCTCGCGCTCCACACGGCCTTGGGCATCGTAGCCCTGGCGCAGGGCGAAATAGCCATGGAGGTCGTTGTGGAGTTCCTGCAGCAGGCGGCCTGAAGCATCATAGCTGTACATCACCGAGGCGGTGTCGAAGCCCGTTCCGGGGTGGCCGAAGGAGTTGTTGGCATAGCCCAGGCGCCCATCCGCGCCGAAGCGGTAGAGGTGGTGGCGGTCCAACGCCTGCATGGGCCGCCCGTCGCGCTTCACCCAGGAACGGCCGCTGATGCTCTTGACGCCGTTGCGGGCGATGAAGACCGGGTTGAACCGTAGCCCTTGGGGGTCTTCCGGGCCGGGTTCAACCAGCAGGACCTGGGCGGGCAAGGCCAGGTGGGCCGTAAGTGCGGCCAGGAGCAGGAGCTTTCTCATTGCATTTGGATCAAGGCGGCCGCCACGCTGCCCACCGGCAGTTGGCACACCTTGTTCTCGCAGACAAAGATGGAGGTGGCGTCTTTCCGGACCTTGCCTTTGAGCAGCGGCAGGCCGCTTGGCCCGGTGGCACCCATGAAGAGCCGCCCCGGGATATAATGTGCGTGGAATTCCTTGAGCCGATCGATCGCGCCGGGGCCGGTGATGGCGATCTCATACCAAGGATGGACCTGGTCCATCAGCACCTGTGCCCAGTTGGAGAAACTCGAGGGATAGTCCTGCATGCCGGGCAGGACCTGGTTGAGCTGCCTGCGGCTGATCGCCAGCAGCTCCGGGTCGTCCAGCAGATGCCCCAATGCGAACAGCCCTTTGGCCATGCTGGAGTTGGATGCGGGGACCACATTGTCATGGATCCCGGTGTGCCGGGTGATCAGGGCGGGGTCCAGGTTGCTGGTGAAAAGGAACAGGCCGGTGGCCTCGTCCAGGAAATGGTTGATGGCGTATGCGGCCAGCTGGCGGGCCTCGGTGATCCACTGTTCGTTGAAGTCGCTCTGATAGAGGCTGAGCAGGGCCTCGATGCAGAAGCCGTAATCCTCCAAGTAGCCGTTGATGGCAGGGGTGCCGGAGGCACGGTTGTGCCACAGGCCTCCGTCGGGCCGTTTGCAGGCGCTGAGCAGCAGCCGCATGGTCTGTTGCGCGCGTTGCAGGTTCCCAGGGCCGCCGAAGGCATTGTGCGCGTCACAGAGCGCGCTCACCATCAGCGCGTTCCAGGAGGTGAGCACCTTGTGGTCCAGCCCGGGGCGCGGGCGCTGGTCCCGTGCCGCCATCAACAAGGCATCCACACGGGCGCGCTGCGTGGCCAGTTCCTCCAGGGTGAGGCCGTGCTTGCGCGCATAGTCGGCATCGGCCATGGTGCGCAGCAGGATGTTGCGGCCCTGTTCCCAGTAGCCTGCGCCACCGGCGTTGTAGTAGTCCCGGGCAAACCCCGCGTCCTCGCCCAGCGTTGCTTCCAGTTGCTCTTCGGTCCAGAGGTAGAACAGGCCCTCTTCGCCTTCGCTGTCGGCATCCAACGCGCTGTACCATCCGCCATCGGGCGCAAGCATTTCCCGCACCGCCCAGCCGATGATGCGGTCCACCACGGCCCGGTAGGCCTCATCATGGAAAGCCTGGTAGGCATGGCTGTACAAGGAAATGAGCTGTGCGTTGTCGTACAGCATCTTCTCGAAGTGCGGCACCTTCCAGGCGATGTCGGTGCTGTAGCGGGAGAAGCCGCCACCGATCTGGTCGTGGATGCCGCCTTGCGCCATGTTGGCCAAAGTGCGCCGCACCTGTTCGGCCATGCCTTGGTGGTGGGTGGCGAGGGCGTAGCGCAACAGGAATTCGTAGTTGTTGGGCAGTGGGAATTTCGGGGCCTGCTCCGGGCCGCCCCACCGGGTATCGAACCCCTTGGCGAAGCCTTCCGCCAGACGGTCCACATCGTCCCTGGTGAAGTCCGGACCTTGTGTGTTGGGCGCGATCAGTTCACCCTGCTTCAAGCCCGCATGCAGCCGTGTGGCGTAGTCTTCGAGTTTGGCGGGATCCGCTTTCCACAGGCCGGCCAATTGTTCCACCACGCGGGTCCACTGGTCCTTGGGGAAGTAGGTGCCACCATGCACGGGCCTGCCGTCGGGCAGTGTGAAGCAGTTCAGGGGCCAGCCGCCACGTTGGGCCAGTAGCTGCACCGCGGCCATGTACACGTGGTCCACATCGGGCCGCTCCTCGCGGTCCACCTTGATGCACACCAGGTGCCGGTTCATCAGCCGGGCCACGTCCTCGTCCACGAAACTCTCCCGCTCCATGACGTGGCACCAATGGCAGGTGCTGTACCCGATGCTCACCAGCACCAGCTTGTTCTCCGCCCGTGCCTTGGCAAAGGCCGCTTCACCCCAGGGCTGCCAATCCACGGGGTTGTGCGCGTGCTGCAGCAGGTACGGGCTGGTTTCACGGGCCAGGCGGTTGGTATGGGCGTGCATGGTATCTTTCACGGGTGGAGCAGGGAGCGGGCGAAGGTGCACGGGCGGGGGCCCGGCCCGGTTGGCCGTTTGGCGCCCATGCAAGGATGGTGCAAAGTAGAACGGCCTTTTGGCAACGGCGCGGGCCCGCGCCACGCGCCCGTCAACAACGCGGCGTTGATGCCGGGGCCGAAGGGCCGCAGTGGCCGGTGGCCCTGATGCTGCTGGGCTTGTTCGGCATCCTCTTCATCTTCTATTCCATCGGCCAGCTTACCCTGGTCACCTATACGGAACTGTTCCGCTGGTTCGCCCTTTTTGCATCCGCGGGGAACCTGGTGCCGCAGCGCTGGTATGCCACGGCCCTGAAGATGGACCGCATGGAGTGGTTCTGGTTCAACCTGCTGGCCATCGGGCCCCTGCTGCTGGGCGCGTGCCTGGTGGTGAACTTCGTTCTTCACGGGCCGGAGGAACGCATGCTCGTGGGGCAGGGGGGGCGTTTGGACCTGCAGCGTTATTGGCGGGAGCACCGGGCGTTGCCGCCGCACTCGCCTTGGCCTTCGGACTCCGTTGCCGACCCCGTAAAGGACCGTGCGGCCATGACCTCCGCCCAGCCTGGTGATGCGGTATTCGGATTGGCCGAGGGGTGTTTGGGTTACCTGGTGATCACCACCCGTGCGCCGGTGCAGGGCGGTGATCGGCAGGAGCAATAGGGGTCCGCACCTTCACAGGCCCTCAGCGCAAGTTCATCGCGTGCTGGGCCTCAAAGGGGAACCGTTTACGCAGCCAACGGGCGCGGCCTTCCACCGTGCCTTTTACGCCGAGCTTCATGGTGCCGCTGAGCGCGGAGCCCAGCAGCAGTGGGAGCACGCCCTGTCCTTCAGCAAAATCCGCCCTCAGGGGAACGGCATAGGTGGCCGTGCTGTTGGGGGCCAATACCACCGCACTGTCCAGCTCGGCCTTGCCAATGGCCACGTCGTTCAAATAGAGGTCCGCATCGGGGTTGGTCACCGTGATGCGGAAGTCGTTGGGGTTGTTCACTTCCACGTTGATGACCGCCGAGAGGCCCTTGGCGTCCATGCGGGTGAGCCGGGCATCACGCACGCCGAGCAATTCCACTTCATGGTAGTTGAGGCAGCCGGTGAGGAGCAGGGGAAGCAGCAGGGCTGGCAGGAATGCGGCCCGGTTGGGCGTTGCGGGCCATGGAAGCCCGGAGGCGCGGAGGATTGCCATGGTCATTTGGATGCGGGCCATTGCACGGTTTGCTTCTTTGTACGGCCGTGGGGTGGGGGCTGTTCCGGGGAAGGGTATTGAAGCCGCGGAGATGCGGAGGCGAAGAGCAAGGCCACAGGTCCTGCCGGGTGGTAGCCTTGCACCGGTTGGGGCCAAATCCCACACCAACGCTTATCGTGCTGTCTCCGCGAAGTGCTTGAAGAACTTCGGGATGGTGCGGATGCCCTGCAGGTAGTTGAACACGCCGTAGTGCTCATTGGGGCTGTGGATGTTGTCGCTGTCCAGCCCGAAGCCGAAGAGGATCGTTTTCAGGCCGAGTTCCTTCTCGAACAGCGCGACGATGGGGATGCTGCCACCGCCGCGGGTGGGGATGGGCTTCTTGCCGAAGGATTCCTCCATGGCCTTGCTGGCGGCCTGGTAGGCGGCGCTGTCCGTGGGGGTAACGGCCGCTTCGCCACCGTGGTGGGGCGTCACCTTCACCTGCACATAGGGGGGCGCGATCTTGTTGAGGTGGTCCACGAAGAGCCGGGTGATCACTTCGCTCTTCTGGTGGGGCACCAGGCGCATGCTGATCTTGGCTCGTGCCTTGGACGGCAACACGGTCTTAGCCCCTTCGCCGATGTACCCGCCCCAAATGCCATTGACGTCCAGCGTGGGCCTGATGCTGGCGCGCTCGGGCGCGGTGAAGCCCTTCTCACCGTGCAGGGCGTTCACGCCGAGGTCCTTCATGTAGGCCGTTTCATCGAAGGGGGCCTTGGCCAATTCCTTGCGTTCCGCGTCGCCCAGGTCTTGCACCGCATCGTAGAAACCCGGGATGGCGATGCGGCGGTCGCGGTCGTGCAGGCTGCTGATCAGGTCACAGAGCACATTGATCGGGTTGGCCACGGCACCGCCGTAAACGCCACTGTGCAGGTCGCGGTCGGGGCCGGTCACTTCCACTTCCAAGTAGCTCAATCCCCGAAGGCCGGTGTTGATGCTGGGCACATCGTTGGCGATCATGGCCGTATCGCTGATCAGTACCACGTCCGCGGCCAGGCGCTGTTTGTTCGCCTGCACGAAATGGCCGAGGTTGGTGGAGCCCACTTCCTCCTCGCCTTCGATCATCATCTTCACGTTGCAGGGAAGGTTGCCGGTCTGCAGCATGGCTTCCACGGCCTTCACGTGCATGTAGAATTGCCCCTTGTCGTCGGCGCTGCCGCGGGCATAGATCAGGCCGTTCTTCACCACCGGTTCGAACGGCGGGCTGTCCCAGAGCTCCATCGGGTCGGGCGGTTGCACGTCGTAATGCCCGTAGACCAGCACGGTGGGTTTCCCCGGGTCCGTGATCTTTTCGCCATACACGATGGGGTGGCCCTTTGTGGCGCACACTTCCACCTTGTCCAGCCCGGCTTCCTGCATGCGCAGCCGCACGGCCTCGGCGCATCGGGCCACATCGGCCTTGTACTTGGGGTCGGCGCTTACGCTGGGGATCCGCAGCAGGTCGAGGAGTTCGGCGAGGAATCGGTCCTTGTTGGTCTCGATGTGCTGGTCCACGGATGCCATGCGTTCGGTGTTGGTGGTTTCGTAGCGGCCAAAGATAGCGGCCCGTGCCGGGGTGTCCCCGGAGCGGTTTTCTTTGTCAGGCAACCGGTGGTGGCCTTTTCGGGTCATTGCTGCGGTTGCCTATCTTGGCCAATGCGACCCTGCCCATGAGCCTTCGTTACGTGCTGATCGTGCCCCTCTTCCTGCTATCCTGCTTGGTGCAGGCCCAAATGACGGTGGGCACTTCCATGACCCCCGCCCAGCTGGTGCAGAACGTGCTGTTGGGCAATGGGATCACCGTGAGCAATATTACCTACAACGGGGTGCCTTCTCCGGCCACGCCCCAAGCCGGTTCAGGTTCGTTCGCGGCGAACCCGGCCTCGTTCGCGATCAGCGATGGGATCATCCTCTCCTCCGCCTTGGCCGGTTCGATCCCGGGCAGTGAGCCGGGCATCAACTCGGATTTCCTCGGCACGGGCAGCGATCCCGACCTGCTGGACATCATCGGGGACCTGAACCCCAGCGGACCCCAAAGCAACGACAAGGCCGTGCTGGAGTTCGATTTCATCCCCACGGGGGATTCGGTGAAGTTCAACTACATCTTCGCCTCGGAGGAATACCCCGGCTACAACTGCAGCCCTCAATTCAATGATGTCTTCGGGTTCTTCATCAGCGGGCCGGGCATCACCGGGCCATACACCAACAACGCGAGGAACATCGCCTTGGTGCCCGGTACCACCCAGCCCGTGAGCATCTCCAGCATCCATGGGGCCGATGGTTTCGGCTGCCCCCCGTCCAACGCACAGTACTATGTGAGCAACACCGGCGGCACCACCGTGATCTTCGGGGGCTACACCACGGTGCTCACGGCGCTCGAGGCCGTTACCTGCGGGGAGACCTACCACATCAAACTGGCCATCTGCGACGCAGGTGACAGCGTCTTTGATTCAGGCGTGTTCCTGCAGGCCGGCAGCTTCACCAGCACAGGCCAGGTGGTTCCGTCCCTCACCACCGGCACTGCCAGCCTGGGCATGAATGACAGCACCATGTTCGAGGGCTGCGGGGTGATCCCGTTCAACTTCTTCCGCCAAGGGGACACCACCAACACCGATACGATCCACCTGTTGATCGGGGGCACTGCCACGGCCGGTGTGGACTACTTCCCGCCCTTTCCGTCCCAGATCATCTACCAGCCGGGCGATACACTGATCACCTTCCCGCTCAACCTGCCATATGATGCGGACGGGTTGGAGACCGTCACCATCAACATCTCCCAGAACATCGTGTGCAGCGGTACACAGGTGGTCAACGACTATACCTTTTACATAGACCAGTACCAGCCGTTGCAGCTGGTGACCACGGATGTGAACGGGTTGTGCGGGGAGAGCTACGTGATCGGCCCGCAGGTCAGTTCGGGTGCCGGGGTTTACGGCTACCTGTGGAGCACCGGCGATACCACGCCCACCATCACGGTCTCGGTGGACACCACCACCACCTTTTATGTCACGGTGACCGATACGTGCAGCGTGCCTGCTGCCTTGGACAGCATCACGGTGACCATTCCGATCTATCCGCCCTTGGTGGTCACGGCCGTGGGTGATACCGCCATTCCTTGTTTGGGCAATGCCGACATCAGCGTGCTGAATACCACCGGCGGCAATGGCGATTATACCTACACCTGGTCGCAGGGCGGGGCTTCCGCCGGCGCCGGCACCACCATCAACGTGCCCGCCAGCGACACGCTCTGGTATGTGGTGACGGCCTTCGATGGATGCATGCACACGGCCACGGATTCGGTGCAGGTGACCACGGTGCCCTTGCCGGACATCGCGATCATGTCCTGGGACAGTTTGGTGTTCTGCATCGGGGATTCAATGGTGCTCTTTCCGCAGGGCGTTTCGGGCGGCAACGGCGTGTACACCTATTCCTGGACCAACGGTGCCGGCACGGTGCTGAGCACGGCCGACACATTGCTGGTGGGGGTGCCTGGCGATTCCACCTACATACTGCATGTGCAGGACCAATGCGGCTACTCGGCGGACAGCACCTTCACCACCTACATCCCGCACTATCCGCCCTTCCTCATCCAGCTTACGCCGGACAGTACGATCTGCGCCGGGGATTCCATTGCGTTGTGGGCCAGGATCTCCGGCGGTTCAGGCCAGTACACCATCGATTGGCAAGGGTGGAGCTGGAGCGACCCGAAGTTCACCTATGCGGGCGATCAAAGCGCGGACTTCACCGTGAACGTGATGGACCGGTGCGGGGAGTTCATCAGCGCCACTTCCCGCGTTACGGTCCAGCACCCCACGGCCAAGATCCTGATCTACAACAAGGGCCAGGATGATTGGCTCTTCCAAACCTCCACCTTCCCGTACAGCGTGCCGGTGAAGATCTGGGACCTGGGCGACGGCACCATTGTGAAAGCCGATTCGGTGACCCACAGTTATACCGACCTGGACGACCACTGGGTGACGCTCCACACCGTGAGCGCCGAAGGGTGCAAGGCCATGGACAGCCTGCTGGTCATACCCCCGGGCACGCTCTTCTTCCCCAATGCCTTCACCCCGGACGGTGATGGGATCAACGATACCTTTGGGCCGGTGTATTCCTCGGTGGGCACCTATTACCTGGCCATCTTCGACCGCTGGGGCCACTTGGTGTTCGAAACCAAGGACATCAACCAGCACTGGGACGGCACGGTGAAGGGCGGTGGAGCGGCCACCACGGGGGTTTACGTTTTCAAGTATCAGGCAAAGGGACATTACTACGAGGCCAACGAGAAGTACGGACACGTTACTTTGGTCCGCGGAACGAACGGACGGTGATCCAACGAAGCAACATGAAGATCAGGGCATTGGCATTTATTCTGGCGGGGTTTTCCATGGTGCAGGCCGTGGCCCAGCTCAATGTGGTCACCACCATGACCCCGCAGCAGTTGGTGCAGGACGTGCTGGTGGGCGGGGGGGTGACCATCTCCAACGTCACCTTCAACAACCTGGTGGTCACTACCCCGCAGGCTGGTTCGGGCTCCTTTACCAATGGGAACACGACCAACTTGGGCCTGGTTGCCGGATTGATCCTCTCCTCGGGCCTGGCCCCTTCGTCGGCGGGCAATGCCAATGACTTCGGCAGTGACCAGCTGGGCACGGGTTCCGATCCGGACCTGGTGGCCATCACCACCCCGGGGAACGACATTGAAGACAAGGCCGTGCTGGAGTTCGACTTCATCCCCACGGGTGATTCCATCAAGTTCAACTACGTGTTCGGCTCAGAGGAGTACCCCGACTTCAATTGCAGCGCCACGTTCAACGACGTGTTCGGTTTCTTCCTCAGCGGCCCGGGCATCACCGGCCCCTACACCAACAACGCCGCCAACATCGCCTTGGTGCCCGGTACCACCCTGCCGGTGAGCATTGCCAACATCCACGGCTCGGAAGGCTTCGGCTGCCCGCCGGTGAACGAAGCCTTCTATGTGAACAACAGCACGGGCACCACCATCGCGCTCAACGGGTTCACCACCGTGTTGCAGGCCAGGGCCTCGGTGATCTGCGGGGAGACCTACCACATCAAGCTGGCCATCGGCGATGCCGGCGACCAAAGCTATAACTCCACCGTGTTCCTGCAGGCGGGCAGCTTCCAGTCCAACATCCTGCCCACCGTCAGTGCTTCCACGGCCTTCGGTGATGCCACCACGGCTGAAGGTTGCGAAGGAGGCCGCTTCACCATCTTCCGTCCCCAGGGCATCGACAGCACCTATTCCGTGGGCTACTATTTCACCGGCACGGCCACCCCGGGAGTGGATTACACCACCATGCCCGGCACCGCGGTGATCCCCATGGGCGAGGATTCGGTGAACATTCCGTTCCAGGCCGTTGAGGACGGCTTGGCCGAAGGCATCGAAACGGCCATCATCAACGTGTTCATGGTGAATGCCTGCGGCGATACAATCTCGGTGACAGCCATGATAGCCATCCTGCAGTACCCCGAAATGGTGCTCACCACACAGACCTCCTTCCTGTTGCAATGCGATCAGGATTCCATCCCCTTGTTCGCCAGCGTGACCGGTGGGTTCGGCGAAGTGACCCTCGCATGGGGTGATACCTTGGAGGCCCCGCAGGTGTATGTTTCCGGCGTGCAGAACGGCACCTACACCGTGACCGTATCGGATGAATGCCCCAGGAGCATCACGGAAACGATCATCGTGGACGCGGGCTGCCAAGTGGTGATCCCCAACGTGATCACGCCCAATGGCGACGGGGAAAACGACAAGTTCGTGGTGGAGGGCATCGTGGGCCGCGACAATGAAGTGCAGATATGGGACCGCTGGGGCAAGGAGGTGTTCCGCACCGCCAACTACCAGAACAACTTCTCGGCCAGTTCGCTCAACGACGGGGTGTATTTCTACTGGATTCGTGTGTTGGAAGCGGAGTTCACCGGGCACCTGCAAGTGCTTGGCAGCAAGTAGCGCCGCCGGCCGTTCCCTTAGCGCAACAGCGACCTGCCGGTCATTTCCGTAGGTTGCGCCACGCCCAACAGCTCAAGCAGGGTAGGCGCTACATCCGCCAGGACGCCGTCGCGTAGCTGTACGTGGCGGTCGGCCACCAGGAGGACCGGGACCGGATTCAAGGTGTGGGCCGTATGGGGCGAGCCATCCGGGTTGATGGCCTTGTCGGCATTGCCATGATCGGCAATGATGATGAAGGACCAGCCCTTGGCGCGGCCTGCCTCCACCACCCGCCGGGCACAGGCATCGGTGGTCTCCACGGCTTTCACGATGGCCGGGAACACTCCGGTGTGGCCCACCATGTCCGGGTTGGCGAAGTTCAACACCATCAATTGCAGGTCGCCTGCATCGATCTCCGCCACGGCAGCATCGGCCAAGGGTCCGGCGCTCATTTCGGGCTGCAGGTCGTAGGTGGCCACCTTGGGTGAGGGCACCAGCCGGCGCCGTTCCCCGTCAAAGGGTGCTTCCCGCCCCCCGTTGAAGAAGAAAGTGACATGCGGGTACTTCTCGGTCTCCGCCATGCGCACCTGCAACAGGCCCGCCTTGGAGGCCACCTCGCCCAGGGTCATGGCCAGGTCATCCTTGCCGAAGACCACATGGATGTCCGTGTAGCGGGCGTCATATTGGGTCATCGTTACGTAGTGCAGTGGCAAGGGCGCCATGCGCTGCTCGGGGAAGGCTTGTTGGGTGAGCGCCTCCGTGATCTCCCGGCAGCGGTCGGTGCGGAAGTTGAAGCAGATCACCACATCGTGCGGGCGGATGCAGGCCAAGGGCGAACCCTCGGGCCCGGTGATGGCACAGGGCTCCATGAATTCGTCCGTGATCCCGTTGGCGTAACTGGCTTCCATGGCCTCAAGGGCGCCGGTGGCCCGGTGGCCATGGCCATGCACCAGCAGGTCGTATGCTTTCTTCACGCGCTCCCACCGCTTGTCGCGGTCCATGGCGTAGTAACGCCCGCACACCGATGCGATGCGAGCCGAGGTGGCGCCCACGGCGGTTTCCAGCTCCCGGACGAAATCCAGGCCGCTCTTGGGGCCGGTATCACGCCCATCCGTAAAGGCATGGATGAATACATCCCGCAGGCCGGCCTTGGCCGCTTCATGGCACAGGGCCACCAAATGGGCACTGCTCGCATGAACGCCCCCGTTGCCCACAAGTCCGATGAGGTGGAGCCTCTTACCCGGGGCGGAAGCCTCGCGGAATGCTGCTTGTAGAACCGGGTTGCGCCCGAAGGAACCATCGGCGATGGCCCGGCCGATGCGCACCAGGTCCTGGTACACCACGCGGCCGGCCCCGATGTTGAGGTGCCCAACCTCGCTGTTGCCCATTTGGCCTTCGGGCAGCCCCACGTTCTCCCCATCGGTGCGCAGGCGGGCGTGGGGCACGGTGCGTTGGAGCTGGTCCATGAACGGGGTGCGGGCTTGGGCAATGGCATCCGTCCGGTCGCCGGCGCCGATGCCCCAGCCATCAAGAATGATCAATCCGACCTTGTTGTGGTTCATGTACGATCCGGTATCAGAGCGATGAAGTTGGAGCCATGCGGCACCACGGGAAGGTATTCCACGCGCCCGCCCATGTCCTCCAACAGGCGGCGTACGATGAACAGGCCCAGCCCGGTACCCCTGGTATGGCGGGTGGCCTCGTTGCCACCACGGTAGAACTTCTGGAAGATGCGGCCCCGGTCCTCCTCGGCGATCCCCGGTCCATGGTCTTCCACCGAAAGCCGCACCATGCGGTTGGAGAGTTGCAGGCCTATGGTGATCAAACTGCCGGAGGGCGAATACTTGCACGCGTTCTCCAGCAAGTTGGTCAGGACGGAACGATAGGTGGCCACATCGGTGGTGGCCCGCATCGTAGCCGGAAGCAGGCATTCAATCCGGTGGCCATGGCCGAATGAACGACGGGCTTCCTCCAGGAGGCCCCGTGTAGCCTCCGCCAGGTCCACCGGGGCCAATACCGGTGCAACGGCATGCTCGTCCAATCGGCTGGCCAGCAGCACCTGTTCGGCCAAGGCGTGCAGGCGGTCCACGTCGGCACGGGCAAAGGCCGCAAGTGCTTCCCGGCGCCCGGGATCCAGGTTGGGCCGTTCCAGGGTCTGCAGGTGCAGCTTCAACGCGGCGATCGGGGTGCGCAGCTCGTGGCTGGCGGCCATCAGGAAATCCCGCTGCTGGCGGGCCAGGGACAATTCGTGGCGCATGGTGCGCAGGATGATCCACAGCGCCACCAGCAAGAGCACCAGGAAAACCAGCCCTTCGCCAAGCACCATCATCAGCGTGTGTTCAGGCAGGCGCACCGGCAGCTGCGGAACGATGCCTGCCTCGAGCAATTGTTGCTGCACGGCGTGCATGTCGCGGTCCTTGCTCAGCAACAGCCACATCCACCACGCGGATTGCAACAGGATGTACAAGGCCAGCACACCGAAGAGCAGCACGGGCGTGCGGGGGGCGGGACGGGCCATGGCCCAAAAGTAGAAGGCACTGGCCGATCCCACCGGTACACCCAGGCCCATTGCCCGCTTCGGCAGCATCACCTTATCTTGGGCGCTGCTCCCTACATGGACCACCAAGCAGCCAAGCGGTTCATCCTGGCGGAATTGCACGCCGGGTTGCCCAGCATGCGCACCTACCACTGCTTCGAGCATACATTGGATGTAACGGCGGCGGTGTTGCGCATTGCACAGAATGAAGGCATCACGGGAGAAGACGTGGCGTTGCTTGAGACGGCTGCGCTCTTCCATGATGCGGGCTACATGGTGCAGCCGCAACACCACGAGCAGGGCAGCTGCATGCTGGCCCTTGAGCATCTTCCCCGCTTCGGGTACGGCCCTTCGCACGTGGAGCGCATCACCGGCATGATCATGGGCACCATGGTCCCGCAGAGGGCCAATGACCCCCTGAGCGAGATCCTCTGTGATGCGGACCTGGATTACCTGGGCCGGGATGATTTCTTCATCATCGGCGACCGGTTGTTCCAGGAACTCAGGGCCGAGGGCCGCTTGCACACGCGGCGCGAATGGAATGTGTTGCAGCACACCTTCCTTGGTGGCCACACCTACTTCACGGCCACCAGCCGGGCGCTGCGCGAAACCGCCAAACAGGCCCACATGGCGGAAGTGCGGCAATGGCTCAACGAGCATCCCTGACCCGGTGTTCCGCCCGGGCCCACAACGGACGAAGCCCCCGGAGGACCGGAGGCTTCGCTTGCGTGGTGCCTCCCAGAATCGAACTGGGG
This sequence comes from Flavobacteriales bacterium, assembly GCA_018057455.1. Taxonomy (GTDB): domain Bacteria; phylum Bacteroidota; class Bacteroidia; order Flavobacteriales_F; family PHOS-HE28; genus PHOS-HE28. The sequence goes on from JAGPDT010000008.1 coordinate 23,373, forward strand.
ACACATGGATTTTCAATCCATTGCTCTACCAGCTGAGCTAAGGCACCATGTTGTCCATCTTTGCGGAGGCTGGCCCTCCGCCAAGGGGCGGCAAATATACACGCTTGGGCCCATGACAGCACACCTTGCCGAAGATCTGGTGATCGATGTGGGCAATTCCCGCATCAAACTGGGCTTGTTCAATCAAGGGAGGATCACCAGCTTGGCCACCGCCGCGCATCATGACCTGGAGGCCGTGGAACAGTTCTGCGGCGGGCACCCGCCCCGGTGCATCATCGTAGGCTCGGTGGCCGGGCCCAATGAAGGATTCGTGCATGCCTTGGGCCGATTGGCCCCGGTGAAGGAGGTTACCGGTGGTTCCCCTTCACCGGTGCGCAGCCTGTACCAAACACCGGCCACCTTCGGCGTGGACCGGCTGGCCAATGTGGTGGGTGCGGCAGCCTTGTTCCCGCAAAGGCCCGTACTGGCCATCGACCTGGGCACCTGCATCACCTACGACCTGGTGGACGAGCTGGCCGTGCACCAAGGCGGCAACATATCGCCGGGCCTGCACATGCGTGCCCGGGCCATGCACGCCTACAGCGCGCGCCTGCCCTTGGTGGACCCGCACCCGGGAACGCCCCTGTTGGGCACCGGCACCGCCTCCAGCTTGGCTGCCGGTTGCCACCACGGCCTGCTGATGGAACTGGCCGGTTTCATCGGCGCTTTCAGGCAACAACACAGGCACTTGGCCGTTGTGCTCACCGGCGGAGATGCGCCCAACGCGGCACGGGCCTTGAAAAACGGCATCTTTGCACACCCTACGCTGACCCTCATTGGCTTGCATGCGATCGCACTCTATGATCCGGACCCCCGCCCTGTTGCTCATCCTTGAACTGGGCATGGCCGGTGCCGCCGCACAGGGCGTGGGCCAATCGCCATACAGTGCTTATGGCTTGGGCGACCTGGTGCCCACCGGGCAGGCCACGCAGGCTTTGTCTTCAGGCACCGGCCTGGCGATCACCGAACCGTACAGCCTGATCCCGGGCAACCCGGCCAGCTATGCCTTCCTGGCGCGTCCGGTCTTCGAAGGGGCTGTTACCTTGCGGTCCACGCGTTCCATATCGGCGGAAGCCTCCAACGCCCAGCTGGACGGCCAGTTCATGGGCTTCTCCGTAGGTGTGCCCTTCGCACAAGGGAAATGGGGCTTGGGCATCGGCTTGGCACCCTACACCGACGTGGGCTACGCATCTTCCCTGGCCGACGTGGTGGAAGGCGATCCGGTCACCTATGCCTATAGTGGAAGCGGTGGACTGGACCGGGCTTTCCTGGGGTTGGGGACCATGCTCTACCAACAACGCACCGATTCGGTGGGGAACGTGGGCACCAGGCTGGCCTTGGGTGCCGATTTCAATTTCATCTTCGGTAGCATTGAACAGACGCGCGAGGCCATTCGATCCCACGACGATGGCTACAGCAACACACGGGCCTTTTCCTCCCTCTTCCTGGCCGCCCCCACGGCCGATGCCAGCTTGCTCTGGCAAGGGGACCTGACGAAAAAACGAACCAAGGACGACGCCAACTGGCGGTGGTCCATCGGCCTCTCCACGGCCCTGCCGGCCAATTTCAAGGCCCGGTATTCAGGCATGGTCGCTTCCTACACCGTGCTTTCGGGCATTGAAACCGGCCGTGACACCATCGAACAAACGGATGGGGCCAAAGGCAGGGTGGAGGTGCCGGTACAGTTCGGGGCCGGACTGGGCGTGCAGAATGCGCGGTGGGCCTTCTCCCTGGAGTTGCACCAGCAGGATTGGAGTGCAACGGTGATTGAGGTGCCAGGTTATCCGTGGGGATCGACCTTGCGCACCGCCCTCACCTATGCGGCGGCCGCGCGATTCCGTCCGGGCGGGGAGGGTGGGGTGTTTCAGCGCTCGGTATACCGCCTGGGCGTGAAGCAAGGAACAGCCCCGCAGGAAGTGCGGGGCCATGGACTTCAAGCCACCACCATTTCGGGCGGGATCTCCATCCCCCTGAATGCGGTACAAACCAACAGCTGGCTGCATGTGGGCCTCGAGTTCGGCCAGCGGGGCACCACCGAGGCAGGCCTGTTGCAGGAACGCCATGCTGCGCTATGGATCGGACTGGCGTTCACCCCTTGGCGGGGCGAACGCTGGTTCACACCGGCCAAGATCCAATGACCGCCTGGTGGTCTGCCTTGGGGTGCTCGGTGGTGCTGCTCCTCCCGGCCTGCAAGAATGATCTGGACCGGGTAGCCGCCATGGAGGTGGCCGATGGCGGACCCTACCGCGTGACCACCGAAGGCGAGTACCTTTATTCGGACAGTGGCCGGGTGCGCAACAAGGTGCGGGCGGGCCGCATCCTGGAGTTCAACGGTGACAAACCGCAAACGCTCCTGGAGGAAGGTGTGGAACTCACCTTTTTCCAGGCGGACGGACGGGCCGGAAGTCGTTTGAGCGCCCGCAGGGGCGAAATCGAGCCAGGGGGGCGCCGCATGTCCGTATCGGACCAAGTGGTGTTCGTGAACACGCAAGGAGAACGATTGGAGACCGAAAAGCTGACCTGGAGCCAGGACAGCAACAAAGTGTTCACGGACCGCCCCGTGAAGATCACCCGGCGGAACGACATCATCTACGGCCAAGGACTGGATGCCGAGGAGGACTTCAGCCGCTACACCGTGCGGCGGGTCACGGGCACCTTGTTCATCGATCGGAGCGATACCTTGGCACCAACCGAGAGCAACTGATGGAACGGATCGCACGGTTCATGGAACTGTTTTGGCTGGTGTTGGCCGTGATCAGCGGCGTTTGGGCCGCGTACATGCTGTTCCGGCACGGGTGGGACCAAGGGAAGACCTGGTTGATGTTCCCGGCGATCGGCGCGGCCATGTGGGGCTACCGGCGCTTCATGCGAGGCAGGATGGCCCAATGGGCCGAACGCGAGCGGCAACAACAAGGACCGGAGGGCCATTGACCCGGGCGTACATGTTGGAGCACACCGGAAAACAATCACCTGAATGACCCCGGGAAGCTTGCTGTTGCTTGGTCTGGTTGTGTTGGTATCGGCCCTGTGCTCCGGTTTGGAGGTGGCCTTGCTGGGCAGCAACAAGCTGTACATCGAATTGCAACGCAAACAAGGCGCCTTGTGGGCCCGGGTAACAGCCTCGTTGCTGAAGAAACCCGCGCGGGTGGTCAGCGCTTTGCTTGTGGGGCACACCATTGCACTGGTGACCTATGGCATCTTGATGGCCCAGCTGCTGGAACCGCCGTTGCGCGGCATCCATCCGCATCCCGGCTTCATCCTGGTGGCACAGGTCCTGCTCAGCACCGTGGTGATCCTGGTGCTGGGCGAGTTCCTGCCAAAGGCCCTTTTCCGCATGGACCCCAATGCTGCACTGACCGTATTGGCGCTGCCCTTGGCCGTGATCTACACCGTGCTGTGGCTTCCAACGGTGCTGCTCACCGGCGTGAGCGAAGGCGCCCTGCGCCTGGTCGGGGTGAAACCCAACCTGGGCCGGGGTGGCTTTGGCCGTATCGACCTGGATGCCTTCCTGCAAGCCGTCAGCGAAACGGCCACGCATGGCAATGAAGTGGAGGCCGAGGTGGAATATTTCCGCAATACCCTGGAGCTGAGCAACACCAAAGTACGGGACCTGATGGTGCCCCGGGCAGAGATCGAGGCCTTGGACGTGGAGGAACCCGTCTCTGTGCTGGCCAAACGATTCCAGGCCACCGGGCTTACCAAGTTGCTGGTGTACAAAGCGGGAATTGACAATGTGATCGGCTATGTGCACAGCTATGAAATGTTCAAGCGTCCGCGCAGCATCCGTTCCATCCTTCGCACGGTGGACTTCATCCCCGGCACCATGCCGGCCGATGAAGTGCTGCACCTCTTCACCAAGCAACGCACGCACATCGCCGTGGTGGTGGACGAGTTCGGCGGTACAGCAGGCATGCTCACCATCGAGGACGTGGTGGAGACCATCGTCGGCGATATCGAGGATGAACATGATGACGAGGATACCGTGGAAGAACGGATCTCTCCCACGGAATTCCTCTTCAGCGGGCGGGTTGAAGTGGAACACTTGGTGGAAGCCTATGGGTTGAGGCTGCCCGAAAGTGTGGCGTACGACACCTTGGCCGGCTACATCATGCACCGGACCGGCAACGTGCCCGAAGCCGGTGAAGCGGTGGAGGACGGGCCCTTCCGGTTGACCATCGCACAGGTTTCCCATGGCCGTATCGACCTGGTGAAGCTGCTGGTGCAGGACGTGGAATTGGGTTTTGAGAAAGGATCGGCCCCGGTGCCGGAGGCGTAGGAGTACTTGCCCAAGTGCGTGCTCCGGTGTTTCGAAGGCCGTGCCGGGACAATGGCCGCCCACCCGGCCATGGCCGGTGCAGCCAATGTGGTGCACGCGCGAGGAACACCGCGCCTGGGAAGCACCCAATTCCGGGTGCCTTGTCCACATTGCCCGGGGTTCACCGATAGGTACCCTGAACGGCACCCCAACGGACATCCGCCAACGACAAGCCATGGACGATCTACCGCTTTCACCGTATTATCGTGGTTCAGACCACCACCACCCTGGCAAGGAATACCACATCCGAGACCGGCAACAACACCGCCTGGTTGGACGGGCTGCTGCGCAACGATACCCGCGTGGTCGGCCAACTTTATACGGCGCATTTTCCTGCCGTGCGGAACTACGTCCTGCGCAACAACGGCACAGTGGACGAAGCCAAGGATATTTTCCAGGAATCCTTCCTGGTCCTGTGGCTGCATGCCAAGGAAGGCCGCCTGCAAGCGGGCACAGGCCGGGACCCCGGCGGTTTCCTCTTCCAAGTGGCCAGGAACAAATGGCTGGACGTGCTGCGGTCCGCGGCAAAGAAGCACATGCGGGTACTGCATAGCGAACATAGGGAGCCCGCCCCCGACCAGGATGGTGCGATCGAAGACCAGCTTGCCCGCCTGCGTGAGGTCTATGGCACCTTGGACGACAAATGCCGCCAAGTGCTCGACCGCTTCTACCATGAGCGCATGGACCTCGCCTCCATCGCGCAAGAAATGGGGGTGGCCGAGGAAAGCATCCGCACCATCAAATACCGCTGCATGATGAAGCTGCGCGCGTTCCGTGGCCGCATCGCGGGCGATGACCAACCGATCAAATGAATCAAGCGCCCTTGCCACAGGACCGTTTTGAAGCACTCGAAGCCTATGTACTGGGCCGCATGGACGCGGCCCAACGGCAGCGTATTGAGATGGACCTGGCCGCCGATGCGGACCTGAATTCGGAGCTGGCCTTGCAACGCGAACACATCCGGGCGGTGGAAATGGCCGGTGTGGAGCGCCAATTGAACCTGCTGGCCCGCCAGCAACCGGACCGCATCCGTTCCACTGCAACGGGGTGGCATAGCTGGCTGAAATACGCCGCCCTGGTGGCCGTGCTCATCCTCGGCGCCGTGTGGTGGTACGGCAGACCTCCGGTGAATGAACGCCTCTTTGCGGAATACCATGTGCCCGATCCCGGATTGCCCGTGCCCATGAGCGCCACCAAGGACCCGCTCTTCCAGGATGCCATGGTGGCCTACAAATTGGGCGACCACGCCGAGGCCATCGGCAAATGGACCGGTCTGCTGCAACAGGACCCGGCGAACGACACCTTGCTGTTCTTCATCGCCAGCGCCCGCTTGGCCCAAGGAGACGCCCCTGCATCCATTCCCCTGTTCAGGCGCGTGAAGGACAACAGCGCCTCGGTCTTCCAGGCCAAGGCCGGCTGGTATCTCTTTTTGGCATTCCTGCACGAAGGAAGGACCGATGACCTGCGCGCCCTTGGACTGGAGCATGACCCGGTGTACGGCGATCGGGCGAGGGCCGTGGAAGAACGCCTGGACCCCTGAGCCATGCGGTACTTGCCGGCCCTGTTACTGATCCTCCTGTCGCAGCGCTGCATGGCACAGGACCTGGGCCGGCGCCATACGCTCATCGGGCAAGCCTACGAGGGCGAACGCTACGGTGAAGTGGTGGCCCTCATCGGGGCGCAGCTCCGGGCGTCGGAGGGCACTACATGGGTGGATTCCACCCACCTCTACTTGTACAAGTATGCTCGGGCGGTTTCAAAAGTGAAGGGGACCAATGACGGGCTGGCGGCCGGGGAGCGCGTGCTGGCCTTGGTCCAACAACGGGGCCGGGCACAACCCCTGCTCGCAGCCTTGTTCGACCTGAGCTGGGTGTACTACGAGGCTGGCCGGTTGCGCGATTGTGTGCGGTTGGATTCCACCGCCCTGGTGGTCACCGACCGCGACCCGGCCTTCACACGGGCCAAACGCGGCCAAGCCCGCCAATACTTGGCTTTTGACTACAGCATATTGGGGGAGCACCGCAATTCCGCCAAGTTTGCGCGCGCGGCATTGGAGCAATACGCCCAAGCCGCCCCAGGTGAAGTGCCTGCCGTGCAATGGGCCGAATCGTACACCGCGGTGGGTGCCGCCGAATGGCACCTGGGCCGGATCCGCGAAGCGGAAGCCCAGTACCACAAAGCACTCGATGCCCTGGGCAAAGACACGACAGAGGCCGCCCTCATGCGGAAAGCATCGACCTATGGCAATTTGGGCGTGCTCTGGCAGAATGCCGGCGACTTGGTCAAGAGCCGGTCCAACTATCAGGAGAGCCTGCGGGCCATCGACCATGTGATCGCCCGTGCGTCGGATCCCTTCACCCGCGATGAAGCCTTGGTCAACCGATCACGCTCCTACCTCAACCTGGCCACCGTGTACTTCGCCTGTGGCGATGAAGGCCAGGCGCAGAAGTTGCTGGACCTGGCCTGGGCGGACCGCAGCAAGGTGCTGCAGCCCGATGACCCGCAACTGCTCAGTGTCCGCGAGCGCATGGCCGATATCCAGCTTGCCGCCGGTGCATTGGAGAAAGCGCGCGTGTTGGAAGAAGCCTATCTGGTGGCATGCGGGAAGAAGTTTGGAATACAGAGCGAGGAGTATGTCCGCGCCAGTTCCAAACTGGGCGAGATCCTCACCCGGCAAGGCCGGCATGCACGTGCAGATTCACTCTTCGCCATCAGCATGGCCATGGGCCGCCGCATGGCCGATCCCGCCACCGACCCCGTGCGGATGGAAACCCTGATGAGCCGCGCCCGCCTCCGGTCGGAAACCGGCCGCAGGGGAGAGGCCCTGAAAGACCTGCTGGAGGCGCGTGCCATCGGCCTGAACATATATGGCCCCGGTGGGAGCCGGTCGGCCCGGATCGAGGTGTTGTTGGCCGAGCAAGCCTTCGGGGCCGGCCAGTGGGAAGTGGCCCGGAGGCACGCGGACCGGGCGCTGGACCTGCTGGAGGATCGCCTGCAACGGTTGCGGGCCACACGGGTTCCCGTGGTTCAGCCCGACCCCGGCCTGCTGCCCGATGCCATCTATTGGAAAGTGAAAGCCGAGCACGCCTTGCCGGTGCCCGACAGTGTGCGGAACCAGTGGAACGCGTTGGTGGACCTGGCCGTACAGGCCTTGGGCCGGAACAAAACCGCCCTTTCGGACGCCGCCTCCAAGTTGCGCTTGGTGGGAACCCGGCAACGGCTCTTCGACCTGGCCTTGCAACTGGCCTATGAGGATCACGCCCGCACCGGGAAGGAGCAGGAGCTGGAGCGCTTCTTCCAGCTCTCCGAATGCAACCGCTCGATCCTCCTCAAAGACCGCTTGAATGAGTTCGCGGGGTTGCGCTTCGCCGGAATCCCCGATCCGGTGATGGCAAGGGAACAAGAGCTGCTCAAAGGCTTGGAGATCGACCCCGATGACCGGACTTCGATCACCGGATTGCATGAACGGGAAGAAGCCTACACGCGCTTCCTGGCCCACTTGGAACAGGCGTGGCCCCAATATTTCCAACTGCGCTACGGAGAACGTACGCCCACGTTCGCCGAGGTACGCAAGAAGCTGTTGGCGCCGGATCGGCAATTGGTCTCCTATGTCTGGTCCACAAACCACCTCTACGCGCTGGTCATCGGCGCAGATCGATCGCACCTGGTGCGGATCCAGGCCGAGGGGCTGGCCCGCGAAGTGGAGGACCTGCAAGCAGCGATCGAGCGCAGGGCCTCCGGTGAATTTGTACGAAGCGCCCACCGATTGCACGAACGGGTGGTTGCTCCGGTCCTGCCCCTGCTTTCCGCCAAGGAACTGCTCATCGTGCCGGGCGGTCCCCTGGGCGCGGTGAATTTCGAGGTGTTGTGCTCGGCGCCCGGCACCAAGGATTTCCTGCGGCACCTCCTCATTCAGCGCTATACCATCAGCTACCTGCTCAGTGCCACCACCGCCCTCCAGTTCGAAGACCTCGGAACGGACCACACCAAGGGAGTGCTGGCCATGGCACCGGGATTCACCGAACAGGTCAAGCAGGACTACCTCAAGCACATGCCGGACAGCAGCAGTGCGGACCAGCTGTTCCTGCACTATGTGCGCCAACCTTTCGCCGTACGCACCGCGCAAGCCTTGGGCCGTTCGGCCTCGGCGACGGTGATCACCGGTAGCCAGGCCAGCGAGATGGCCTTCCGAAGAACGGCGGCCACCTATGGTATTCTTTTCCTGGGCACCCATGCCGAAGTGAACCCGGTGGCCCCGATGTACTCCCGGTTGGTGCTCAGCAAGGATGGTGCTGGCCAAGCCAGTGAAGGGGATGGCTACCTGCATGCCTACGAGATCTTCGAACTGGACCTCAGGGCCCAGTTGGCGGTGATCGCCGCTTGTGAAAGCGGCAGCGGCCGCTTCGATCCCGGCGAAGGAATGCGTTCGCTGGGTGCGGGCTTCGCCTATGCCGGATGCCCCAGCTTGGTGATGGCACTGTGGCGCATCGATGAAAAGGCCACCGCGGCGATCCTTGCGCGGTTCCACGGCAAATTGGCCCAGGGCATGCCCAAGAACCAGGCCTTGCGACAGGCCAAATTGGAACACCTCGCCAACGCACAGGATGAACTGTTCCTGCCCTACTACTGGGCCGGACTGGTGCTGGAAGGCAATGTGGAGCCCGTGCAGTTGGGCCGAAGTGCCCAATGGCCGTGGTGGATCGCGGGCCTGTCCGTGGCCTTGGCCGGGCTTTGGTGGTTGCGGCGAAGGAACAACCGTGCAGCCCGTTCTGCAGGGCACGCAACGGATTGAACGCGAGTACCGGCCAGGCCCCGTGTTCCGCATATTGTCGTTTCTTCGCATCGCCTACTTTTACCGCCATCCTTAGAACTATCGATCCATGAAAAACAGCACGGGCCTCCGGGGCAGCACACCGATCTTATCCCTGTTCATTGTGGCGGCGTTGGCCGCTGGTTGTGATGGAAAAGCCGGTTCCGGCAGTTCGGTGGGCACCATGGAAGATGCCTCCCGCAGGGTGCTGGCCGAAAAAGCGGCCCAGGCCAGCTTGTGGCAGGAAGGCACTGGCACCACCACGAATGCTTCAGGCCACGCGGCTGCCGGCGCACCGGCGGCCACGGGCGATGGTGCCGCAGGCGACCGCTATGATGCCTTGGGCAAGCTGGACCCCACTGGCAGCTATGACCTCAACGGGGCGGTGCTTCCCGGCACGGTGCTCACGGGCAACCAGGAGCGCACCGATGCCATGGCCCGCATGAACGGGATCCGGGCCACGTTGAAGACGGAATTGGAAGGTGTGCGCGCCACACTCAAGGACGGGACCGCAGCCAAGGAGGTGGCCGCCTCCAACAAGCAGCGCGCCGCCGAACTGGCGCAAGGCCTGGAGCGTGTGGACCGCACGTTGGCCGCCATGGGCGGGGCTTCGGATGCCACCTGGGCCGAGATGCGCGATACCCAGCTCAAGGAGGTGAACGAGGTGCGCACCTGGTGGAACAAGTACATGGCAGGGCGCAGTGCGGAGGCCATGAAGTGATGCGTGGCTGAGGGTCGTATCGGGCGTATGACGGGGCTGTCTCCAGAGGGGACGGCCCCTTTTTCTTGTGGAGCCCGGAGCGGGATCGGCCGGCCGGATGGGCACGCAACCATTCGGTGCGTACCGGATGGTGTGCCTGCGGCGCGATCATGAACGGGCGTTCCGCACCCAAGGCCCCGGCCCCGTGTTGCCCGGCCCCGGCCCCCGGCTTCTTTCGGGACCTGAGCGCCATGGCGGGCACAGTTCGTGGCAGCATGGCGCTCCGCAGGGTTACCAGGCACCTGGCTGGTACAGGAACGAACAAGCCCCGGCCATTGCGGACCGGGGCTTGCGCTATCCAGTTGTTCAGAACGCTTACATCATGCCGCCCATGTCGCCCATGCCACCGCCGTGGCTGTGGGCTGCGGCCTTCTCTTCCTTCTCCTCGCTGATCACGCACTCGGTGGTGAGCAGCATGCTGGCGATGGAAGCGGCGTTCTCCAGGGCCACGCGGGTCACCTTGGTGGGGTCGATCACGCCTGCGGCCAGCAGGTTCTCGTACTCCTCGGTGCGGGCGTTGAAGCCGAAGTCGGCCTTGCCTTCGCGCACTTTTTGCACCACGATGCTGCCTTCCAGGCCGGCGTTGGCCACGATCTGGCGCAGGGGCTCCTCGATGGCGCGGCGCACAATGGCAATACCGGTGGTTTCGTCGTTGTTGCTTCCTTCGAGCTTGTCCAGGGCTTTCTGTGCGCGGATGTAGGCCACGCCGCCGCCCGGAACGATGCCTTCCTCGACGGCGGCACGGGTGGCGTGCAGCGCGTCGTCCACGCGGTCTTTCTTCTCTTTCATCTCCACCTCGGTGGCGGCGCCGATGTACAGCACGGCCACGCCGCCGGCCAGCTTGGCCAGGCGCTCCTGCAGCTTCTCTTTGTCGTAGTCGCTGGTGGTGGTCTCGATCTGGGCCTTGATCTGGTTCACACGCCCGGTGATGTCGGCCTTCTTGCCGGCACCGTTCACCACGGTGGTGTTGTCCTTGTCAATGCTGATCTTCTCGGCTTTGCCCAGCATGTTCAGCTCGGCGTTCTCCAGCTTGAAGCCGCGCTCCTCGCTGATCACGGTGCCACCGGTGAGGATGGCGATGTCCTCCAACATGGCCTTGCGGCGGTCGCCGAAGCCGGGGGCTTTCACGGCGGCCACTTTCAGCGAACCGCGGATCTTGTTCACCACCAGGGTGGCCAGTGCCTCGCCGTCCACATCCTCGGCAATGATCAACAGGGGCTTGCCCGTTTGCGCGCTCTTTTCCAGGATGGGCAGGAGCTCCTTCATGGTGCTCACCTTCTTGTCGTAGATCAGGATGTAGGCGTTCTCCAGTTCGGCCTCCATTTTCTCCGCGTTGGTCACGAAGTAGGGGCTGATGTAGCCACGGTCGAACTGCATGCCTTCCACCACTTCCACGGTGGTGTCGGTGCCTTTGGCTTCTTCCACGGTGATCACGCCCTCCTTCTTCACCTTGGCCATGGCCTCGGCGATGAGGCTGCCGATGGTGTCGTCGTTGTTGGAGCTGATGCTGGCCACCTGTTTGATCTTGGCATTGTCGTCACCCACGGCCTTGCTCATCTTCCTGAGCTCATCCACCACGGTCACCACGGCCTTGTCGATGCCGCGCTTGAGGTCCATGGGGTTGGCGCCGGCGGCCACGTTCTTCAGCCCGGTGGTCACGATGGATTGGGCCAGGACCGTGGCGGTGGTGGTGCCGTCACCGGCGATGTCGGCGGTTTTGCTGGCCACTTCCTTGAGCATTTGGGCGCCCATGTTCTCCACGGCGTCCTTGAGCTCGATCTCCTTGGCCACGGTAACCCCGTCCTTGGTCACTTGGGGGGCGCCGAATTTCTTGTCGATGATCACGTTGCGGCCCTTGGGACCGAGGGTGACCTTCACGGCGTTGGCGAGGTGGTCCACGCCGCGCTTCAGGCGGTCACGGGCATCCACTTCAAACTGAATGTTCTTTGCTGCCATTGAAATGCTTGGTTTTCGGGTTGGTTGGAAAAGATGCGCTGGTGCTGCGCATCGGTCGCGTCGACCACGAAGGGCCGACAGTACATTAGTTCAGCACCGCGTAGATGTCGCTTTCGCGCATGATCATCAGGTCCTTGCCATCGAGGGTGAGTTCGGTGCCGCTGTACTTGCCGTACAGGATCTCGTCGCCCACCTTTACGCTCAGGGGAGTCACCTTGCCATCATCCGCCACGCGGCCGGTGCCAACGGCGATGATCTTCCCACGTTGGGGCTTTTCCTTGGCCGTGTCCGGAATGATAATACCGCCCTTGGTGGTCTGTTCTGCCGCAGCGGCTTCAACCAGCACGCGGTCCGCGAGGGGCTTCACTTTGGTCGCCATGTTCTGTAGTTGGATTTGGTGTTGTTTGCGGTCACGCGCCCAGCCATTCCCATGCCAAGCACGGGGAACTGCCAAAATGGGGTGCTGCGTGCGGATGGCACCTACTTCTGTCAGGCATGGGCTGACAGGCTGGCCGCACCGACCTGCTACTGCCCGTTGGGCAGCGCAAGGCCCGTGCTGTCGGCAGGCACGGTGGCTGCCCCCGCTTCGGGCTGCTCATCCAGTACGATCGGGGCGTCCAGGTCGTCGGCAACGGCTGAAGGCGACTGCATGGAGGCTGAAACCAGGCACAGGGCCATGACCAGGATGGCCAAGGTCCAAGTGGCCTTTTCCATGAAATCCGCCGTGCGTTGCACACCGCCGATCTGTTGGGCTCCGGTAAAGCCGGCAGCCAGGCCGCCACCTTTGGGGTTTTGCGCCAGAACGACCAGGCCCAGCAACACGGCCAGGATGATGATGATGATGGAGATAGCGACCATGGCTACTTGTTCGATCGGCCCTCAAGGGCTTTGGAAAGGGCTGCGAAGTAAACGCTTTTCTCCGGATGCTTGATCGCCAACCGGTCGTAAACTTCCTTGGCCTTGGTGAAATTGCCTTGTTGTTCGTGGATCCGCGCCAAGGTCTCGCTCACCAGCCCATCGTCCTGCAGGCTGCGTTTGGCGGCCTTTTGCGGGTTGAAGAACGCGGCTTTTTGCGCGGGTGCCGGTGGTGCGGATTGTTGGATGAACCGGTCCATGATCTCCTGTGGGCTGGCCGCAGGTGCAGTCGTACGGACCTCCCCAAGGAGGCCCGCCGGTGGTCGGGCATCTGGGGTGGGAGCATGGGGAGCAGCGGTGGCCGCGGTGGGTTGCACGGGCACGGGAGCTTCGCTGGGCGCATGTTCCAGCCAATCGGTGAACCGTAACCGCACCGGTCCTGCGGGTGTGCCCACCGGGGCCGGCGGTGGCTCGGCGGCTTCCGGGAAGGCTGGTTCCGGAAGGGGGGGGACTGGACTATTTGGTGCCTGGGCCAGGTGAGGCGTGAATTCCTCTTCCATGGGCAAAGGCACCTCTGGCCCCTGTGCCGAGGTCGGTTCAGCCCATTGGTCCAAGTCGTAACCTGTGGTGCTTGCGGCCTCGATGAACAACCGGTCCAGGAAGTTCCGTTCGTGGTCCGTGGTGGCATCGGTTTGCGTGGCCGATGGTGTGGTGTCCGCGTGGTCCTCCGTTTGGGGAACGGGTTGCGGACCAGCCAAGGGGACCGGCCCGATGGGCGTCTGGGAAGCTTCCCGGTTCCTGGCCCCGATGGTGAGGTCCGTTGGTGCGGGCTGCCCAGGTTCCGCTTCAAGGGGGCGGGCGGCGGGCGGGGCGGGCGGCCCCGTTTCCAGTGTTGGAGCCACCGGCCCGGGCTGTTCCACCGCGAGGGCCTGTGGTTCATCGTGCACCACGCGCAGGTTCGTCTGCGGCGCTGGCGGGGTGGCATGCACCAGGTCGTAGAGCACGTGGCGCGAAGGCAGGTGTGCGGCGGGTTCGCCGGGGCCATCATGGGCCAGCACGTTCCCGGAGTGTTGCTCACCTACGGCCAGCAACAGGCGGGCGCCGCTGAACCAAGGGAACCGCTGGGCCATGGACCGCAGGCTGTCCAGGTCCTTTTCATCCACCTGTCCGGGCTGGTTCAGCAGGGCTGTGAGGCGTTCACGGTCCATGGTCGATCGGCGCTACCAGTTGCCCAAGGTACGGTCGAAGATATCCTGCGCCAATTGCTTGCCGATCTCGCCCACCAGGGCGGCTTCCACCGTGCTGAGGTCCTGCGTGCTGGGATAGTCTGCGAAGCGTGAAACGCTGAAGTCGGCGTTGGCCTTGCTGTCGGCCTTGTTGCTGTATTGGATGCTCACGGTGATGGTGAGCCGGTTGAGCGCGGCGGTCTCGTTGGCCTGGATCGCCACGGGCTGCACATCATAGCCGGTGACGGCGCCTTCGTAGGCGATATCACCGTCGCGCGGGGCGAGGTTCAGCGGGGTTTGGGCCTGCATGAGGTCGCGCAATGCCTCGGTGATGGACTGTGCGGTCTGCGGGGAGCAGAGCGGTGCGCGGGCATTGAGGCTGCCCACGCTGAGCGTTTTGGCCGTGGCGGGCACCGAACCGCCGCTGAGCGAATAGTTCACCGTGCAGCCGCCCAGCAGCAACAGGGCCATGGCCCCGCAGAGGATGTTCAATCGATGTTCCACTCCTTGATCTTGCGGTACAACGTGCGCTCGCTGATGCCCAGCTCCTGGGCCGCCTTTTTGCGTTTGCCCCGGTGCTTGTCCAAGGCTTTGCGGATCAGCTCGCGTTCCTTTTCCTCCAAGCTCAGCGACTCCTCCACCTCGGTGTGTTCAACGTCCTCATTATCGTCCCCGGGCATGCGGATGCTCATGCCGGGCTCGGCCCCCATGGGGTACAGGAGTTTTTCCGCGTAGTTCGCCTGTGGCGGCGGGCTGATGCCCAGGCCACCGCTGCTGAGCAGGTGTACCTGTTCTTTGAGGGCGTTGAGGTCGTTCTTCATGTCGAACAGGAACTTGAAGATGAGCTCGCGTTCGTTGATGCCCTCTCCGGCCCCGTTTTCCCCGCCGCTATGCCCGGTGTGCACCAGGGCGGTGTTTTCCTTGGGCAGGTAGTGGGCCAGGGTGGCGGCGGTGATCTCCCGCTGGTTCTCGATCACGCTGATCTGTTCCACCAGGTTGCGTAATTGGCGCACGTTCCCCGGCCAGCGGTAGGCGGTGAGCAGGAGGCGGGCATCGTCCGTCAGGGTGATGGGCGGGGCTTTGTAACGGGCGGCGGCTTCCTGCGCGAACCAGCGGAACAGCAAGTGGATGTCATCGGGGCGTTCCCGCAAGGCAGGCACATGGATGGGCACGGTGTTCAGGCGGTAGAAGAGGTCCTCGCGGAACTTGCCGCGTTGCACGGCCTGCATCATGTTCACGTTGGTGGCTGCCACCACGCGCACATCGGTCTTCTGGGCCTTGCTGCTGCCCACGCGGATGAACTCGCCGGTTTCCAGCACGCGCAGCAGGCGTACTTGCGTGGCCAAGGGCAGCTCGCCGACCTCGTCCAGGAAGATGGTGCCGTGGTTGGCCACCTCGAAATAGCCCTTGCGGGCTTCATGGGCCCCGGTGAAGGAGCCCTTTTCGTGCCCGAAGAGTTCACTGTCAATGGTGCCTTCGGGGATGGCGCCGCAGTTCACGGCGATATAGGGGCCGTGCTTGCGTGCGCTGAAGGCGTGCACGATCTGGGGCATCACCTCCTTGCCGCTGCCGCTTTCGCCGCTGATCAATACACTGAGGTCCGTGGGGGCCACCTGTGCGGCGATCTCGATGGCGCGGTCCAGCAACGGCGAGGAGCCGATGATGCCGAAGCGCTGCTTGATGGGCTGTACGTTCATGCGTGCAGGACCGGTTCGTTCCTCCTGTCGATGGGTTCGCCCTGCAGGGATCCCGCGGTGGCGCTGGTGATACGGACGTGGACCACATCCCCGGGACTTAATTCCCCAGCGGTCAGTTGTTGGTTGTCAGCTGTCAGGTCGCTTTGGGAACCTTCATCGCCGCCATCGCCCGGCCTTTCAGCCCGACAATTGCCAACTGTCCGCTGCGCACTGGCCCGCGGCACGATCACCACTGAATTCTGCGTGTTCCGTCCGTACATGAATGCCGTGCTGCGCTTGCTCACCCCTTCGATCAGCACTTGGTGCACCTGGCCCACGTAACCGGCCATGCGCTTGGAGGAGTTGGCCTTCTGGGCCTCGATGATCTCCGCCAGGCGGCGGCCTTTCACTTCCTCGGGCACATCGTCCGGGTGCTTGCGTGCGGCCAAGGTCTTGGGGCGTTCGCTGTATTTGAACATGAAGGCCATGTCATAGCCCACCTCGGCCATCAGGTCCAACGTTTCCTGGTGGTCGGCCTCGGTCTCGCCGCAGAAGCCGGCAATGATGTCCGTGCTGATGGCACAATCGGGCATGTGGCGGCGGATGGCCGCGATGCGCTCCAGGTACCATGCCCGGTCGTAGCCGCGGTTCATGTTCTTCAACACCGCGCTGCTGCCGCTTTGTACGGGCAGGTGGATGTATTTGCAGATGTTGTCGTGCCGGGCCATCACCGCCAGCACCTTGTCCACCATGTCCTTGGGGTGGCTGGTGCTGTAGCGGATGCGCAAGGTGGGGCAGGTGGTGGCCACGAGTTCCAGCAGGTCGGCGAAGTCGGTGACGGGTTGCGCGGGGTCCTTCACCGTGCCGCGGGCGTCGATGTTCCAGCGGTAGCTGTCCACGTTCTGGCCCAACAGGGTCACCTCCTTGAAGCCCTCGGCCACCAGTTGGCGGCATTCGGCCACGATGCTCTGCGGGTCGCGGCTGCGTTCGCGACCCCGTGTGAAGGGCACCACGCAGAACGCGCACATGTTGTCGCAGCCCCGCATGATGGTGACGAAGGCCGTGACCCCATTGCTGTTCAACCGCACGGGGACGATCTCTCCATAGGTCTCCTCCCGGCTCAACAGCACATTCACGGCCTTTTGGCCGCTGCCCACCTCGTCCAGCAATTGCGGCAGGCTCCGGTACGCATCGGGGCCCACCACCAGGTCCACCACTTTCTTTTCCACCAGCAATTGCTCTTTCATCCGCTCGGCCATGCAGCCCAGCACGCCCACCTTCAGGTCCTTGTGGCCGGCCTTCAGGCGGTTCATCTCGTTGATGCGCTGCATCACCGTGTATTCCGCCTTTTCGCGCACGCTGCACGTATTCAGCAGCACCAGGTCGGCCTCTTCGGCGTTGGCCGCCGGTTCATAGCCCTGTTTGGCCAATATGCTCGCCACGACCTCGCTGTCGCTTACGTTCATCTGGCAGCCGTAGCTCTCGATATAGACCTTCTTGCCCATGGGAAAGGGGCGCAAAGGTACCAAGCAGCCCGCTTGGTGACGATCTGGCAGCGTTTCGGGCGGCAAGGGCCATGTTACGGGCGGTACGGGCCCATGGTCCGGCCATTCCTGGAAAGGACAGCAACAGGCATTCCAAGCCCGTATACCCCACCCGCCTATATTTGCCACCCTTTCAAGCACAAGTAAATGGCAGTTATTGGAAAGATCCGCGAGCGGGGAACGCTGCTGGGGATCATTGTGGGCGGGGCTTTGGCGCTGTTCGTGGTCGGTGATTTCATCGGCAACCGCTCCGGTGGCCGGGACCTCAATATGGGGACGATCGCAGGCAATGAGGTCAGCACCCAGCAGTTCTCGGCCTTGGTGGAACAACAGTTGGACCTCTACCGGCAGAACGGTTCCACGGTGGACAACAACCTGCAGGAGCAGGTACGCAACGGCGTTTGGAACGACCTGCTGCGCCAGTTCACCCTCAGCGAAGAGGCGGACAAGGCCGGTTTCGGCACCTCCATCAGCCGCGATGAGTATGACGATATCCGCTTCGGCAACAACATCCTGCCGGACTTCCGCAACAACCAGAACTTCATGGACCCGGCCACGGGCCAGGTGAGCACCGAGCGACTCAAGCAATACTTCAAGTATGTGCAGGAGAACAACCTTGCACTGTTGGACATGCAGAAGCGCACCTTCGTGCCCCAACGCATCCAGGCCAAGTACAACGACCTGGTGAAGAAGAGCTGCTTTGTGAACAGCGCCCAATTGAAGGATGAATGGGCGGCCAAGAACACCATGGCCGATTTCCAGTTCGTGGCCCAGCGCATGGATGCCGAGCCGGACAGCCTCTACCCGGTGGGCGAATCCGAACTGCGCCGGTTCTACGACGCCAACAAGAACGACCGAAAGCACCGCCAAACGCCCTCCCGTGCCTTTGCCTATGTGCAGTTCACGGTGGTCCCCACCCAGGAGGACATGGACAATGCCCGCGCGGACATGGAAGGATTGAAGGCTGATTTCCAGGCCGCCGCCACCGCCAGCGCCGACAGTGCCTTGGTGATGTCCTATTCCGACAGCCGTTCGGCCACCCCCACCGCCTACCAGGAGGGAACGGCCGACCAGGTGAATGACTCCCTGATCATCCACGCCCAACCGGGTACCGTGGTGGGTCCTTTCCGCGAAGGCAGCCAGTTGAAACTGGTGAAAGTGACCGAGCTGGCCGATGTGGAGGAAGCACGTGTGCGCCACATCCTGCTCACCACCCAGGGCAAGAGCCCCGAGCAGGAGGCCGTGGTGAAGAGCCGGGCGGACAGCTTGCTGGCCGTGGTCAAGCGCGACCGTGCGAAGTTCGAGGCGTTGGTGGCCCAGTTCTCCGATGATCCCGGCAGCAAGAGCACCGGCGGCGTGTATGAGTGGTTCGACCGCCAGCGCATGGTGCCGGAGTTCACCACGGCCAGTTTCGACCAGCCCGTGGGTGCCATCACCGTGGCCAAGACCTCCTACGGCTACCACATCGTGGAGGTGCTGGGCCAGCGCAAACGCCAGGAGCGGCGGGTGCTCACCATCGACCGCAAGATCGCACCGGTGCAGGCCATGAAGGCCGCTTGGAAAACGGCCAATGAGTTCTCGCTGAACCACCCCGACACGGCCTCCTTCCGCAAGGGTGCCGAGGAACAAGGCGTGGTGTATACCCCGGTGGACGAACTGCGGCCCGGACAGAGTTTCGTGCAAGGGCTGCAAGAACCCGAGCAGGTGGTGAGCTGGGTGAACCACGCCAAGGCCGGCGCACCCAGCAGCGAACCCCTCACCAGCGGCGATAGCTATGTGGTGTGCTCCCTACGGGGCATCCGCGAGGCTGGCGTTCCCCAGCTGGAGGATGTACGGGTGAAGTTCACCGCCGAACTGCGCAAAGAGATGAAGGCGGATGCCCTTGCCGCCAAGATGCAAGGCCAAACGGACCTGGCCGCACTGGCCAAGGAATTGGGGGCCACCGTGCAGCAGTCGGGCACTTTGGCCTTCAACGCGGGCGGACTGCCCGGCGGGTACAACGACCCGCGCATCATCGGCCACATCTTCGCCTTGGGCAACGGTACCACCAGCGCACCACTGAAGGGTGAGATGGCCGTGTACGTGGCCCACATGAATGCCTTGACCCCCGCGGGCGAAATGCCCGAGGGTGCCGAAGACCGGAAGATGCTCACCGACCGTGTGCGCAACCGCGCCGCCGGGCAGGTGTTCAACGCCTTGCGCGAAGCGGCAGACGTAACGGACAACCGTTCGCAGTTCTACTGAGCAACGCCGTTCACCGGTGATGGACGGGGCGGGCTCGCAAGAGGCCGCCCCGTCCTCTTTTGCCGTACCCATGGAGTGGGCGTGTGTCCATTGCCGCCTTCAGGGAGCTGGATGGGGCCACCGGCCCCGCATGGCACGCACAGGGGCGGGCAAGCGGTGGCGAATGGGCCTTGGGCGGGATCATCAACAGGCATGGCACGGACCGTCTCGCCCGGAGGTGATGGGCGGCCATGGCCCATTGTGGAGACCAGCCGACGGACCCGTGCAGGGGTGGCCGGACAACCGGCCATTGGCAACGGAATGCGACCACCGGCCCAACGGCCCGGCAAGTTCACCGCAGCACCTCCAACCGTTCGGCATCCAGGCGCACCAGGATCGCCAGCAGGATGGTGAAGCCGATGAGCGAGCTGCCCCCATAGCTGAAGAAGGGAAGCGGAATGCCGATCACCGGGGCCAGGCCGATGGCCATGCCCACGTTGATCATCAGGTGGAGGAAGAAGATGCTGCCCACGCAATAGGCATAGATGCGCGTGAAGTGCGATCGCTGGCGGTCGCTGATCTGGATGCAACGGAGAATGAGCGCTCCGAAGAGCAGCACCAGGAGGGTGGAGCCCACGAAGCCCCATTCCTCGCCCACGGTGCAGAAGATGAAATCCGTGCTCTGCATGGGCACATACTTGTACTTGGTGAAGGTGCCTTGCAGGAAACCCTTGCCGAGCAGGCCGCCGCTGCCGATCGCCGTCTTGCTCTGTTCCACATTGTACCCGTACCCGCGCGGGTCGTACTCCAAGCCCAGCAGCACGCGTATGCGGGTCTGTTGGTGGATGGGCATGCGGTCGATCAGCTGGTCCACGCTGCTGATGAAGGCCGCTGAGCCCAGCAGGCCGAAGAGCAGGAACGCATAGATGCGCTTGCGGCGGTGCTTGAGGATGAACTTGCCCACGAACAGGACGGCCAGCAGGCAGAACACGGCCAACAGGAAGATCAGGAAGTACTGGCCATGGAACTGGAATCCGGTGAAGGGGAGCGTGAAGACCGATTCCTTCATGATCAGGGAGAGCACCACCAGGATGGCGGCCATGATCGCGATCAGCAGGATGTTGCCCGAAAGGCCTTCACGGTAGAGCACCAGCACGAATGCGCCGCTCACCAAGGCCGTTCCGGTATCGGGCTGCAGCATGATCAGGCTCACGGGCAGGAGGATCAGAACGGCGGCGATCACCCGGGAGCGCACCTCCTGCAAGGTCTTCAAACCGCTGAGGTACTTCGATAGGGCCAGGGAGGTGGCGAACTTGCTGAACTCGGCCGGTTGGATGCCGAAGCCGCCCACGCCGAACCAGGCCTTGGCGCCGTTCACCTCGCGGCCCACCAGGAGCACCAGGAGCAGCAGCACCAGCACGAAGCCGTACACCGGATAGGCCAGGTCGCGGATGAATTGGCCGCGCACCAGCAGCATGGCCGCGCCGATCAACAGGGAAGCACAGATCCAAATGCTTTGGGCCCCGTACTCCCGCGCCCGGTCGAAGAGGTTGGCGTGGTCGGGGTCGTAGGCTGCGCTGTAGATGTTGGCCCAGCCCATGGCCATCAGCAGCAGGTAGATGATCACCAGCGGCTTGTCGATGTTGTGCACGATGTTGTCCCGCCTGTTCATCGTTTGCGGCGTTTGCTCACGAATGGTACGTAGTCCTTTTCGGTGGCGATCAGGTCCGCGTCCAGCATGCGCTGCATCACATCGGGCCGTGTGATGGTGTCGGTGAGGTACTGCTCCATGCACAGGCTGGCGATGGGCGCGGCCCAGGTGCCGCCGAAGCCGGAGTTCTCCACGTACACGGCGATGGCGATCTTGGGGTCGTCCATGGGGGCAAAGGCGATGAACACCGCATGGTCCTTGCCGTGGGGGTTCTGGGCCGTGCCGGTCTTGCCGCACACGGTGATGCCCGGGATGCGCGCTGCGCGGGCCGTGCCGCCCGGCTCGTTCACCACGCGGCGCATGCCTTCCACGATCGGCGGGAACCATTTGTCGTCCACCATGGTGTGGTGCCGCCGGACGTTCTTGTTCAGGCTGTCGGGCGACCCGATGGCGCGCACCAGGTGGGGGTCGAAGAAGTAGCCGCGGTTGGCGAAGATGGCCGCCATGTTGGCCATTTGCACCGGGGCCACCAGCACTTCGCCCTGGCCGATGCTCAGTGAGTAGATGGTGCTGAAGGCCCACGCCTTCTCGCCGTAAACGCGGTTGAAGAAGTTCACCCCCGGGATGCTGCCGCCCTTCACCGCGGGCAGGTCCAGGTTGGGCGGGTGGCCCAGCCCGAAGCTTTCCATGGCTGGTTTCCATTCGGCCAGGCCCAGGGCGGCATCCTCGAAACGGTTGGGTGAGGCGCCCTGTTCAACCAATCGTTTGAACACCTGGTAGAAATAGGGGTTGCAGGAGAACTGTACGGCTTGCTCAACGCTTGCCGCATTGGGGTGGTTGTGGCAGCCTACCAGGGACTTGGTGCACGGGAAGCCGGTGTTCAGGTTGATCACGCCCTCCTGGAGGGCGATGGCGGCCTGGGCCAATTTGAAGATGGAGCCCGGCGGGTACTGCGCCTGCAGGGCCCTGTCGAAGAGGGGCCGGAGGGAATCCTTCTGCAGCATCCGGTAGTTGGTGTTGCGCACGCGGCCCACCAGCAGCTCCGGGTCATAGGTGGGCGAGCTCACCAAGGCCAACACCTCACCGGTCCTGGGGTCCAGGGCCACGATGCTTCCCTTTTTGTTGCGCATCAACCGCTCGCCCAATTCCTGCATCTTCAGGTCAATGCTGGTGTAGAGGTTCTTGCCGGCGTGGGCCAAGGTGTCATACTGCCCGCCCTTGAAGGCGCCTTGCACGTTGTTGTGCACGTCCACCACCACGTATTTCACGCCGCGTTTGCCGCGGAGGTCCTTCTCGTAGAAGCTTTCCAGCCCGCCCACGCCGATCACGTCGCCGGGTTTGTAGTAGGGGTCTGCTTCCACTTTGCGCGCGCTCACCTCGCTGAGGTAGCCCAGCATGTGCGCGCCCACATGCGGGGGATAGGTGCGCAGGGTGCGGCTTTGGGCGAAGAATCCCGGGAATTTGTACAGGTGCACCGAGATGGCGGCATATTGCCCGGCGGTGATCTGCCGCTCGAATTCGCTGGGTTTCCAGATGGAATAGTCCTTGGCCTTGTTGAGGCGTTCGCGCACCTGGTCCATGGGAACGTTGAGCAGGTCGGCCAGGCCCAGGGTGTCGAGGTTCTTCACCTCGCGGGGCACCACCAGGATGTCGTACACGGGGGTGTTGGCCACGAGCAGTTCGCCGTGCCGGTCCAGGATGAGCCCGCGCGAGGGGTACACGGTGACCTTGCGTTCGCTGATGTCGGCGGCGCGGGCCTCCCAGCTGTCGTCCACCACCTGGATCCAGAACAGGCGCAGGATGAACACCACGCAGATGAAGACCACGGCGGCGATCAGCACGTACTTGCGGTCGTCGAATTTCATCGGGAAACGGCCTCGCGTGAGGTGATCGCCTGGGTGAGCAGGCAGAGCAGCAAGGTGGCTGCGGCGCTCACGGCCGCCCGAAGCAAGGTGCTGAAGAAATGGTCGAACCGGTATACTTCGATGAAGAAGAGCCAGAGGTGGTGCAGCAGCACCAGCGTGCCGGCGTAGGTCATGTACCAGTTCAGGCCCATGTGGTGCACGGTGGGCCGCTTGATGGGGTCGTAGCCGTCACGCGGGGCCAGGATGCGCAACATCCACAGGCGCGCATACGCCATCAGCGTGCAGGCGCTGGCGTGCATGCCGGGCGTGCTGGTGAAGAAGTCCATGGCCATGCCCGTGGCGAAACCGGCCAAGAGGGTGGCCCACGGAGGCGTGTCAAAGGGCAATGCGATCAGGAAGAGCACGTAGAGATACGGGACCACCCATCCGTTGGCCAGGTCCAGGTGGTCCAATACCAAGGCCTGCAACAGCACCAGCACGAGGAAGGAGAGGATCTGGTGGAGGATGGTGTTGGTCATGGACGAACGGCCTTGGTCTCCAGCGTATCGCGCTCGGCTTTCAGCAGGTCAATGATCACGTGGACATAGGCGGTGCGGCCGAGGTCCTCGCCGAGGTGCAGTTTGATGTCGTGGAAGTTGCTCCCCGGGTCTTCGTTCACCGCTGCAACAGTGCCCACGGGAATGCCCGGTGGGAAGATGCCGTCGTTGCCTCGGGTCACCACGGTGTCGCCCACTTGCACCGGTACGTGGTTGGCCACGTCGGTCATGGAGGCCGTCGAGGGGGTGCCGGTGTCCCAGGCGAGCAGGCCATAGTGGCCGGTGCGCTTGAGCTGAATGCTGGTGCGGTATTCGTTGCCCAGGATGCTGGTGACCAGGGCGAAGTGGGGGCTCACGTCACGCACGATCCCCACCAGTCCGTTCATGCCGATCACGCCCATGTCCGGAGCGATCCCGGCCAGGGAACCGCTGCTCAGGGTGATGTAGTTGCGTTCCTTGTGGACGGTGCCGTTGATCACCTGCGCGGTGATGAAGGCATAGGTCTGCAACCGCAGGGTGTCCTGCACCACCTGCACGGTGTCCTTGCGCAAAGGCGTTTGGTACCGGGCATCCCGGGCCTGGGCCAAGGCCACGGCCAGCTGGTGGTTCACCTTGCGCAGGCTGGCATACCCGGCCACCTCGCTGCGCCAGGCGAAGAGCTGCCCCACCACGGCATTGCTGCTGCTGATGGCCTGGGCCCGCTGGTGCATGTTGCCGTTCACGAGCAGGGCCATGGACAGCGCCATCAGGGCCAGGAAGAGCATGTTGTTCCGGTGCCGGAAGAGGAAGCGGAAGAGGTCGCGCATGGTCTTGGCTCTTCACCGCGTGTGGCCGGAGCAGGCACGGCGGTTCATCCGGTCCTACTCGCGCATGAGGAACTGGAAACGGTCGATGTTGCGCAAGGCGATGCCGGTGCCCCGTGCCACGGCGCGCAACGGGTCTTCGCTGACGTGCACGGGCAGCTTGGTCTTGATGCTGATGCGTTTGTCCAGGCCGCGCAGCAGGGCGCCGCCCCCGGCCAGGTAGATGCCTGTGCGGTAGATGTCCGCGCTGAGCTCGGGCGGTGTGCTTTCCAAGGCGCTGAGGATGGCTTCCTCGATCTTGCTGATGGATTTGTCCAGCGCCTGGGCGATCTCCGAGTAGGTCACGGTGATCTCCTTGGGGATGCCGGTCATCAGGTCGCGTCCGCGCACGGCGTAATCCGGGGGCGGTTCATCCAATTCCACCAATGCGCTGCCCACCTCGATCTTGATCTGTTCGGCCGTGCGCTCGCCCACCAGGATGTTGTGCTGGCGGCGCATGTATTCCTCGATGTCATCGGTGAACTCATCGCCCGCCACGCGGATGTTCTTGTCGCAAACGATGCCGCCCAGGGCGATCACGGCGATCTCCGAGGTGCCGCCGCCGATGTCGATGATCATGTTGCCCATGGGCTCTTCCACGTCGATGCCGATGCCGATGGCCGCGGCCATCGGCTCGTGGATCAGGTACACCTCCTTGGCCCCGGCGTGCTCGGCGCTGTCCTTCACCGCGCGTTTTTCCACCTCGGTGATGCCGCTGGGGATGCAGATCACCATGCGCAGGTTGGGGGTGAAGAGCTGCCGGCCCGGGTTGATCATCTTGATCATGCCCTTGATCATTTCCTCGGCGGCCTGGAAGTCGGCGATCACGCCGTCCTTCAGCGGCCTCACCGTCTTGATGTTCTCATGGGTCTTGCCATGCATCTGCTGGGCCAGCCGGCCGATGGCGATGACCTTGCCGGTGGTGCGGTCCTTGGCCACGATGCTGGGCTCGTCCACGACCACCTTGTCGTTATGGATGATCAAGGTGTTGGCCGTGCCGAGGTCGATGGCGATCTCCTGGGTGAAAAAACTGTTGAACCAGCCCATGTCGGGGTCGTCAGTGTTTGAAGTGTCTGTTTCCGGTGATGCACATGGCGATGCCCAGCGTGTTGCAGGCATCGATGCTCGCTTGGTCGCGGATGCTTCCACCGGGTTGTACGATGGCCGTGATCCCGGCGTTCGCACCGATGGTAACGCAGTCCGGGAAGGGGAAGAACGCGTCGCTGGCCAGGGCGGCGCCGCGCAGGTCGAAATGGAATTTGCCCGCTTTGGCGATGGCCTGTTCCAAGGCGTCCACCCGGCTGGTCTGCCCGGTGCCGCTGCCCAGCAGTTGCCCCCCTTTGGCCAGCACGATGGCGTTGCTCTTGGTGTGCTTCACCAAGATGTTGGCGAAGACCAGGTCCTGCAGCTCTGCGGGGGTGGGGGCCTTGGTGGTGGCGGTCTGCAGGTCCTCGGCGCGCTCCAACAATTGGTCCGGCAGCTGGGAGAGGAGGCCGTTGAGTGCCGAACGGAACCGGCGGGGCGGTACGGTTGCCGGCTTTCGGCGCAGGATGATGCGGTTCTTCTTGCGGCCCAGTAGAGCCAAGGCCTCGGGTGTGTAGTCCGGTGCGCAGATGATCTCGAAGAACAACGTGTCGATGGCGGTGGCGGTGGCGGCATCCACCGTGGTGGTGGTGATCAACACCCCGCCGAAGGCGCTTACCGGGTCGCCGGCGAGGGCGGCTTCCCAAGCCTGCTGCAGGGTGGGGCGCACGGCCGCACCGCAGGCGTTGTTGTGCTTGAGGATGGCGAAGGGCACCCCGTGGAGGCGGTCCAGGTCGTCGATCAGGTCCACGGCGGCATCCAGGTCCAAGAGGTTGTTGTAGCTGAGCTCCTTGCCGCCGAGCCGGTCGAACTGCCCGTTGAGGTCGCCCAGGAAGCTGGCCGGTTGGTGCGGGTTTTCCCCGTAGCGCAAGGGATGCACGGGTAGGTCGGCCAGGGCCGGGCGCTGGGCTGCCTCGGGGTCAAATCCGGTGAACCAGCCGTGGATGGCGCGGTCGTAGTGGGCGGTTTCCGCGAAGGCATGGGTGGCGAAGGCCTTGCGCTGGGCCAAGGTGGTGTGGCCGTCCTGTGCCGAGAGGATCCGCAGGGCCTCGGCATAGTGGCGCTGGGCCGGCACGATGAGCACGTCGCCATGGTTCTTGGCGGCGGCGCGGATCAAGGAAACGCCGCCGATGTCGATTTTTTCAATGATGTCCTCCTCGCTGCCCCCTGCGGCCACGGTGGCCTCGAACGGATACAGGTCCACGATCACCAGGTCGATCGGTGCGATCGCATGGGCCTCCATTTGTGCCACATCGTCCGGCAGGCCCCTGCGCCCCAGGATGCCCCCGAAGACCTTCGGATGCAAGGTCTTCACGCGGCCGCCCAGGATGCTCGGATAGTCGGTGATGTCTTCCACGGGCACCACCGGGACCCCCAATCCTTCAATGAAGGCACGGGTGCCGCCCGTGCTGCACAGCGTCACCTGTAAGCGGTGGAGCTCACGCACCATGGGCTCCAGTCCTGTTTTGTCAAATACGGAGATCAGCGCCCGTTCAATGCGCTTGGTGGCTTCTGCCATGCCGGTTCTGGGGTTGCGCAAGTTTACCCCGCAATGGTGGAACTGGACGGGTTGGATTGCACGGCTTTTCAGCACGGTTACCAACAGGCTGCAGGCAACGAGGGCGTGTGGCGGGCTTGGGCGCCGGGCAGGGTATCGGAGCCGCTCTCCAAGTCCGGTCACCGACGGGGATCCGGTGCAACTTCATGATCCCTTAACATGCAATGCTTCACTTTGCAGCGCGTACCAACAGGTATGCGCTCTCCAGAGGCATGGTAAAAAAGGTATTGTTGGTGGACGATGAGGCGGACATCCTGGCGTTGTTGCGCTACAACCTGGAGCGGGAAGGCATTGCCGTTCAGGTGGCCAGCAATGGGGTGGAGGCGTTGGAAGTGGCGGGGCGCGAGCAGCCCGACCTGGTGGTGCTGGACATCATGATGCCGGGCATGGACGGGGTGGAGGTCTGCGGCCACCTGCGCCGCACCCCCGGCTTGGAGCAGGTGCTCATTGCCTTCCTTACCGCCCGCACCGAAGACTATTCGCACATCGCCGGCTATGAGGCGGGCGCCGATGACTACATCAACAAACCGGTGCGCCCCAAGGTGTTCGTTTCCAAGGTGCAGGCGCTGCTCAAGCGCGGGGGCCGGTCCGGCGGAAAGCGCCAGGTGATGGAGTCCAACGGGGTCAAGGTGGACCTGGAGCGGATCGAGGTGACCCGTGACGGCGAGGTGCTGCAGTTGCCCAAGAAGGAATTCGAACTGCTGGCCTTGCTGATGAGCAAGCCGGGCAAGGTGTTCCTGCGGGATGAGATCTATGCGCGCGTATGGGGCAACGACATCATCGTGGGCGACCGGACCATCGATGTGCACATCCGCAAGCTGCGCGAGAAGCTGGGGGATGACCGCATCGGCACGGTGAAGGGCATGGGCTACCGGTTCGAGC
Organism: Flavobacteriales bacterium; assembly: GCA_018057455.1. Taxonomy (GTDB): domain Bacteria; phylum Bacteroidota; class Bacteroidia; order Flavobacteriales_F; family PHOS-HE28; genus PHOS-HE28. Next base: position 51,194 of record JAGPDT010000008.1, read on the forward strand.
TCTGACGCGGCCCGCGGACGGACGTGGTGGTTTGCGGCGGTCAGCGCCTGCCTACCAGCGCTTCGGTCACACGCAGGAGGTGGTCACCGGCCACCTCTCCGTCGCTCATCAATTCGGCAAGCACCAAGTTGGTGCGTGCGCTGGTCTCCGGGGCGTCGGGGTCCTGCCACCGCTCCTGCCGCGCCCGGGTGCAATGCCTCCGGATGGTGCGGTCGACCATGGCGGCTTCGTCCAGTGAGGCCTGGCTTTCCTCCGCCTCCAGGTTCTGCACCAGGATGCGCGCAGCCCGGTCCAGGAGGTCCAAGAGCTGCAGCACCGCTTCACGCTGGGCGGGATCGAACCAGAGGCGTTGGTCGGACCGGCGCTCCATGGCCTTGCTCATGCGCTGGGCGATGGCCGCCACGCGCTCCAGGTCACGCGATATGGAGTGGAAAGACCGGATGCGCCGGGCCGTGGCCTCTTCGCGCACCTCCGTGCCGATGTGCGCCAGGAAGCCGCCCAGCTCGCGTTCCGCACGCCCGAAGATCGCGGCATAGCGGGCCACGCGTTGCATGGTCACCGCACGCATTGCCGGATCGGTCTTCAGCAACAGTTCGCGCAACATGCCCAGCATGCGCTGGTAGAGCTTGGCCAGCTTGACCACTTCCTTGTGTGCTTCCAGCAGGGATGCCTCGGGGGTCAACGGCATCATGGGGTCCTGCAGATAGGCCAGGCGGTACTGTTCATCCAGGGTATTGCCCACGGGCACCCATCGGGCCACGGTCATTTCAATCCACGGCACGAACTGGAGCAGGACCGCCCCGTTGATCACGTTGAAGCCCAAATGCCAGTAGGTGAGGGCCCATTGCAGGGCATCGGCATCGGTGCGCGGGTCTGCCCCGTGGAGCAGCCCGGTCAACACCGATACCCCCGTGAGCAACGGCCGGAACAGCAGCAGGGCACCGCCCACGCCCACCAGCTTGATCAACAGATGGGCCCGTGCGGCGCGCTTGGCCCACACATTGCCGGCCAGTGCAGCGATGTTCGCCGTGAAGGTGGTGCCGATGTTCTCGCCCAGCACCAGCGCCGCCCCGGACGAGTAGCTGATGATGCCCGTTCCGCAAAGGGCCAGGGTGAGCACCAGGGCCACGCTGGAGGATTGCACGGCAAAGGCCAGCAACGCACCCAGGCCAACGAAGATCAAGGGGGAAAGCAGCCCCAGGTCCTGGAACTGCCCCAGGAAGGCCACGGCCTCGGCCGAGGGGGGGGGGACGTGCTCGCGCAGCAACCCGATGGCCAGGAAGAGCAGGGCCGTGCCCATCAAGGCCTCACTGGCCGCTTTCAGCCGGGGGGTGCGGGCCAGCAGCAGCGGCAACGACAGGGCGGACAGGGCGAGGGCCACCCGGGAGAGGTCCAAGGAGGAGAAGCCCACGGCCGTGAACAGCAGCAGCTTCAGCGTGGTGCCGATGTTGGCGCCGATCAGCACCGGGATGGCCCGCCGCAGCGAGAGGAGGCCGGAGTTCACAAAGCTCACCACCATCACCGACACCACGGAGGAGTACTGCATCACCAAGGTGATGGAGATGCCCGTGAACACACCGCGTGAACGGCCTGCGGTCATGGCATTGAGGCCGCTCCGCAGCCTTGGACCGGCCACCTGCTGCATGCTCCCGCTCATCAGCTTCATGCCGAAGACCAGCAGGCCCAACGCGCCCGCCAACATCAGCAATCCCATGGCGCCAAATTCCTGCATGCCGCGTGGAAAGGGCGAAATGTACCTTGCCCATGTTGCCGCAACGTTAAGTCTTCGGCCCTGCGCCGGTATCCATGGCCGCAACGGGCAGCGCGTGGAGGCCCGCGGCTACTTTCGCAGCGCATGACACTCCGTTCGCCGCGCGCGATCGCCCTGTTGGTGGCCCTGTGCACGGCCTTGGTCGCCGGGGCGGTGCTCCACCTTGTTCCAGGCGGGGGTGCCGTGCAGGAAGTGGCCGTGGTCCTGGCGGTGTTCCTTACCGCGGGTGCCGGCACCTGGTGGTTGGTGGAGCGCTATGTGCAAGCCCGCGTGGAGCTGATCCACCGCACCGTGCATGAGGCGCGCGGAGGGCGTGTGGACGGTGCGAAACGACCGGTGGGGTTGCAGGAGGTGGATGCCGAAGTGGCCGCCTGGGCGGGGGAGAAGGGCAAGGAACTCGTGGACCTGCGCGAACGCGAGCGCTTCCGCCGGGAGTTCATCGGCAACCTGGCCCATGAGCTGCGCACACCGGCCTTCAGTATTCAAGGCTACATCCTCACCCTGCTGGAAGGCGGATTGGAAGACCCCAAGGTGAACCGCATCTTCCTGCAGCGGGCCAGCGACGGCACGGACCGCATGATCCGCATCATCGAGGACCTGGACGTGATCTCCAACCTGGAAAGCGGCGTGATCGCGGTGAAGGCCGGGCGGATGGAACTGAAGGCCCTGGTGGACGAAATGATCGACGGCCTCCGCACCCGGGCCGCCGCACGTGCCATCCGGTTGCACGATGGGATCCAGGATGAGGTCTGGGTGCTCGCCGATCACGACCGGTTGGCGCAGGTGTTCCAGAATTTGCTGGGCAATGCCGTCCACTACGGCCGGGAAGGCGGGAATTGCACGGTGCAGGTCTTTGATATTGGAAAGGAAGTATTGGTGGAAGTGGCCGATGACGGCCCGGGCATCGCCGCAGAGCACCTGCCCCGCCTGTTCGAGCGCTTCTACCGCGTGGGCCAGAGCCGGGCGCGCAACGAGGGCGGCTCCGGGCTGGGCTTGGCGATCGTGAAGCACCTTGTGGAGGCCCATGGCGGCACCATTGCCGTGAAGAGCACCGAAGGCGAGGGCACGGCGTTTTCCTTCACGTTGCCCAAAGCATGAACCCGGGGTGGGAAACAAGAAAGGGCCGCCCGGAGGCAGCCCTTGGACGCAATTGCCCGACCCGGGTCAGTACACCGTGTTCTGCGGGTCCCAGTTGCACCAGCCTGCGGTCCAGTTCTCCGCGCCGAACGCACCTCGGAAGGACACTTGCTGGAAGAAGGGATCGGCGGCGACGCCGGTGAAGTCCGCGCCGCTGAGCAGGGGCGAACCCGCGTTGGGCAACAGGATGGGGGCGGTGAGGCTCATCGGTGCCGCCATGCCCAGAGCTGCCGCGTCGTTGGCCTCGCTGTTGTTCCAGCCCGCGGTGTTGAACCACGTGCTGATGTCGAAGGTGCTGCCCGAAGCGACGGCCAAGGGCGTGGTACAGCCGGCCACCACGCTGGCACGCATCATCAGGGTGTTGGCGGCGGCGGCGGCTTCGGTGGGCGTTCCGTCCAGCAACAGGCCCGTGGGATATCCGGCGAACACGGTGTTGTACGCGGTGAGGCGGCTGTTGCGGCGGATATGGGCGGCACGTTTGTATTGCGTGTTGGTGGCGGCCTGGTCCACGGTGTGGGGGCCGAAGAAGGTGATGTTGCTGAAGATGGGCATGGTGTATGGTGCGGCGCTGGAGCCGCTGGCATCGTTGTCGCTCTCGAAGCCGTTGCTGCCGCTCTGGTCGGCAATGGCCGGGTCGCGCAGGGACATGCCGAACTGCACCATGCCGCGGTAGCCGTTGTCGGTGTCGAAGTCGTCATCCCAGCCGCGGAAGGCCGCGATGTGCTTGAGGTTCACCGTGCCGCCGAACATCTCGTAGCTGTCGTCGCCGCAGTGGCTCACCTGGAGGTGGTCGATGGTGGTGCCGTGGCCCACCGATCCAAGCGTCAGGCCGTTGATCTCCTGGTTGGGCTGCAGGGCGATGCCGGGGAATTCGATGCGCACGTAGCGCAGGACCCCGCTGTTGTCGGCATCGTTGGTGCCACCGTACCAGGCCTCGGGTCCGCCTTCGATCAGGGCTTCACCTCCGGGCTGGTTGTTGGTGGCGCGGCCACAGATGATGATGCCGCCCCAGTCGCCATAGTCCCGGCTGCCCGCGGCCTGGTTGCTGGTGAACACGATGGGCTGGCTGCTGCTGCCTTCCGCATGGATCTTCGCTCCGCGCTGGATGATCAAGGTGCCCTTGCTGTTCTTGTCGCCTTTGATCACCGTGCCGGGCTCAATGGTGAGCGTGGCCCCGTCGGACACGTAGACGAAGCCGTGCAGCAACCATTGTTTGTCGCTGGTGAAGGTGAAGTTTGCCGCGGTGGTGCCTTCCACCTGCCTGGTGTTGTTGCCGATGTCGGTGATGGTGAAGGCGCTGCCGGAGGGCGTTGGCACGTGGGGCTCGGCGGTCTCGTCCTTCTTGCAGGCGGAGAAGGTGAGCAGTGTGCCCCCGACCAACAAGGCCAGGAGCGATCGGTTCAGGTTCGGTTTCATCTTTGTTTGCTGGTCTGTTTTCATTTCGGCCACAAAGGGACCCCATGCACCTTGCCCCGGTGTGAAGCGCGCTTTATGCGATCGTTGCGCGGTGTGAACGTTGCGTTAAGGGCCATGGACCAACAAGCGGCAACACGACCGCAGGGTCCCGAGGCGGCCGATCCTGCGTGTGTTTCCCGGGGCGGGCCCCGGCGTGCGGTTCCAGCTCCATGAAGGGCTCGACCCCGGATGCCGTGATCTCAGAACGAGTAGCTCAATTCCCCGCTGAAGCAGGCCCCCTGGCGGAAGCGGGTCACCTCCTCGTCGCCGGTGGTGAGGCGCCCGTCGCCGTTGCCGTCCTGCATCAGCAACGTGCGGGCGTTCAGCACATTGCTTGCGCCGAGCTTCAGGTTGAACCGCTCGCCGAGCTGCTTGCCCACGGTGATGTCCAGCTGGCCGGCGGGCATCTCGTAAATGTCCGGTGTGCCTGCGCTGCCCACGGCATGGAGGCGTTTGCCGTGGATGTTGTACACGACGTTGCACTGTAAGCGGGAAGCGCTGTCGGCCACGAAGAGGCCTGCATTCACCACATACGGGCTTTGGCCCATCATGGGCCGTTCGTTGGCCTGGCCCACGGCTTCCGGTCCCAACGTCACCGTGCTATGTACCAAGGTGGCGTTGAACAGTACGCCCGTGCGGCCGGGGATGCCGCGGGTGAAGGCGCCGTTCAGCGAGCGGCGCACTTCCACCTCCGCACCGATGCTGCGTGCGCTTTCCGCGTTGCGGAAGGTGAAGTTGCGCGTGCCACCTGATCCCGCACCGGGCACGAAGAACAGTTCAATGGGGTCCGTGAACGATTTGCTGAAGACCCCGGCGCTGATCACTTCGCCCAAGCCGGGGTACATCTCCCAGCGGGCTTCCACGTTGCTGATGGTGGCCGTGGTGAGGCCGGGATTGCCGTAGAGCACGTTGTTGGTGCTGAAGTCATAGAAGGAGAACGGCGCCAGCTCGCGGAATTCGGGGCGGTTCACGGTGTTGCTCCACGCCACGCGCACCAAGGACTTTTCCGTGATGTCCAAGGCCGCGTTCACCGAGGGCAGCACGCTGGGCACGGGATTGTCCACGCGCACGGGGATGCCGCCGTAAGTGGCTCCTTCCAGTTCCTGCCGGTTGTGCTCCAGGCGTACGCCGCCGCTTACCCTGAGGCGTTTGGCCCAGCGCACCGCGGTGCCGAGGTGGCCGGCCAGCAAGGTGTTGGCCGCCGTGTAGCTGTCGCTGGGGTTGGTGCCTTCCTCCAGCTTGAAACCGGTGCTTCCATTGATGTTGGCATCGGCGAAGACCTGCTCCGGCGGAAGGGAGGCCAAGGCCTGGTTGAACTGCCCGCTGTTCGCCTTGCGGAAGCTCATCCAGCGTGCGCTGAAGCTGCGGTCCTTGCGCTCGGCGAACAGGCCTGCATCGATCTGGGCCGTGATCCGGGCCTCTTCATCCCCCAGTTTGCGGCCCAGGTCCAGCCTGCCGGTCCACGTCTGCTCGTCCAGGTTGCTGAAGAAGCGGCCGGCATCGAGGGTGGAGGCCGTGGGGGCGATCACCACCTGGAAGGGTGCATCGCTGGAGCCGATGTCGCGCACCGTGCGGATCCGGCGAAGGTCCGGTTCCTGGCTCCAGGCCCGGCCATGGCCCACGGTCCAGTCCATGTGGCTGCCGCCGTGGCCCAGGTCGTGGCTGCCGTGCAGCTGGCCGCTGTACACGGTGCGTTGTGTGTAGTGGTGGGCGAAGTTGCGCACCTCGAAGCCTTCCTCCAGGTTGTTGCCCGTGCGTTCGGTGGTCCGGTTCTCGCCGGTCTGGATGAACAAATTGCGGAACTCCAACTTGGTGCCGGTGCCCAGCAATGCGCTCCAGTTGTGCATCACACTGGTGCGTGCCGTGCGCACGTTCTCCCGGTCGGTGTAGGTATAGATGGTGTCGCTCTGTTGCGCCGCGGCATCGTAGGCGTTGTAGTTGTACTGCCGCGCGGTCCATGCGGCATTGGTGTTGGACAGGTTGAGGGCCGTGACCGTACCGTACTTGTTCCGCGCATCGGGCATGCCGAGGCGGCGGGCGATCAGCAGGCCGAAGCGCTGGTCCGGGGCGGCCTGCTGCACGGTGGAGCCCCAGGTGTTGGGCAGCGCCCGGCCCAGCGTGGCCAACTGGTCCGGATGGGCGACCGCGTTCAGGTGGGCGGGAAAGGCGGAAGGCAGCGTGCGTGAGCCATCGTCGAAGCCCAGGAAGTCGGTGCTGCTGCGCTGGTCCTGCCTCAGGTCCTGGAAGGTGGTGCCCGCGCGGATGCCCAGGCCGTAGCTCACCTTCAGTTCGTTTTCCCGTGGCACGCCCATGGTGGTGAGTTCAATGACGCCACCGGCGAAATCACCGGGCAGCCCGGGCGCCCCGCTTTTTTGGATGAGCAAGCGGTCCAGTGCGCCGCTGGGCAGCAGGTCGAAGCTGAAGGCGCGTTTGTCCGGCTCCAAGCTGGGTGCGGCCACGCCGTTCAATAGCACGCTGCTGTAGCGGTCGGAGAGTCCGCGCACCAGCACGAAACGCCCGTCGGTGATGGTGATGCCAGGTATGCGCTTCACCACGTCGGCGGCATGGCGGTCCTGCCCTTTGGCGATCTGTTCGCGGCCGACGCCGTTGGCCACCTGCCCGCTGTTGCGCACGGCCATCAGCACTGCGGCCTCGGTATCCACACGGCGTTCGCGCACCACTTCCACCGTACCCATCTGCACGCCACCTTCCCCGAAGATCAGTTCAACCTGCGCCGTGGAGGCTTGGCCCAGCACCACTTCCCGTTCCAGGCTGGCCTGCCCCATTTGGCTGGCCACCAAGGTGTAGGTACCCGGTGCGGCGCTCAGGCTGAACCGGCCGTCGAGGTCGGTGCTGGCGGCCCTGGTGGTGCCCTTGATCGCCACGCTGGCGAAGGGTTGTGGCTGTGGCATGCCGTTCTCCAGGGCCAGTACCACCCCGGTGATGGTGCCTGTTTGGGCCAGGGCGAAAGACCCCGCCAGCATGCCGAGGACCAAGAGGAAGTTGCGGATCATGGTTCGTTGCGCCCGGCCGGATAGGCGGCTTGGACGTGGGCGCAAAAGTCCCGGGCGTGGATTTCCCCGGTCTTGATCCCATGTTAAGGATCGGTTAGCTCCGGTGGCCGGCGCAAGGACTTATGATCAGAACCGCAGCCCGATGCCGACCAGGATGTTCACCGCGTCGGTGTTGCTCTCCAGCACGCCGAAGTCCACCTGGCCCGCCCCATTGATCTCTATGGAGGAGGGGTTTACATAGGTGGCCTTGCCGCTGTTGAAGCGTTCCACGCGGGCCTCCAGGTAGCCTATGCCTCCCAAGCCCACCATCAGGCCGGCGGCCCAGCCGGTGCTGAAGGTGAAGTCGTTCGCTTGGCGCTCCTGCTGCAAGGGGTCTTCCATGCCTTCCACGGTGAGCTTGCTCCTGGTGGTGAATTGCCGCATGCCGGCCATGCCGTCCACGTAAGGCCGCACCTTGCCCTTGAGCGGGCTGAAGCGCAACAGCGGGTGGTAGCCCAGCACCTTGGCCTGCACCGCCAGTTTGCCTTCGGTGGCTGAAAGCGCCGGTTCGGCCACGGGCACGGTGGCTGTTTCGCGGCCCATGATGCCGTAGTTGAATGCGAAGCCGCCCTGGATCGGCAATAGGCCGATGGGCCAGGCCATCTGCCCGCCGAAGGTGAACATGTTCCGGCCCCAGGTGTCGGCGAATTCACCGGTGGGCACGCCCATGCCCACGGTGGCCCCGATGTTGCCTTGGAAGCCGGGCACTTGGCCGGTGGCCAAGCTGGTGGCAAAGGGCACGAGGAGCAGAAGCAGTTGCTTCATCAGATCAGGGTTTGCGAGGGGCTGAGCCGATCGCGTGCCGATCTTCGCAGGCGCCCATGGAACTGTTCAGCGGTTGGACCGATGCCGGATTGCCCGCGCTCTTCCTGGCCTCGTTCTTGGCGGCCACCGTCCTGCCCTTCAGCTCGGAGGTGTTGCTCGCGGCCATGGCCCTTGGAACGTGGGGAACTTGGCCCTTGTTGTTCACGGCTTCCATCGGAAATACGCTGGGTGGCCTGGCCAATTACGGTATCGGCCGCTGGCTGCCTCAAGGGCGCCTGCTGCGCTGGTTCCGGGTCGACCCTTCAACAGGTGAGCGGTGGGCCGGGCAGGTGCAGCGGTACGGCGCGTGGACGGCAGTGTTCTGCTGGCTGCCCGTGGTGGGCGATCCCATCGCCATTGCGCTGGGCTTGTTCCGCGTGCGCTTTTGGCCGGTGCTGGTGCTGATGTTCATCGGCAAGGCCCTGCGCTATGCCGTGGTGATCGCCCTGCTCCGGGGCTTGTTCTGAGCGCCGCTCAGGATACCGCCTTGCGTTGCACGAAGGTCTTGCCTTTGATCGGTTGGTTGAGGAACCACCAACCCGGCAGGTTGGCCCCTTTGCCCTTGCGCTGCTGCCACATGCCCACCAACTGTTCCTGCAGCACCTCGGTGGCCTCCTCCACGCTGTCCACCACATGGATGAAGTTCATTTCCCCGCTGCTGATGGTGCCCTGCTCCACCATCAGTTCCAACTGCCGCAGCATGGGCGTCCAGAACGCCTTGCCGTAGAGGATGACGGGGAACCCCTTCACCTTTCCGGTCTGGATCAGGGTGGCCGTCTCGAACAGCTCATCCATGGTGCCCGCCCCGCCGGGCATCACCACGAAACAGATGCTGTACTTGAGCAGCAGCACCTTGCGCACGAAGAAGTGGTCGAAGGTGAGGCTTACATCGAGGTACGGGTTGGCATATTGTTCCATGGGCAGCACGATGTTGCAACCCACGCTCTTGGCCCCCACCTCCTTGGCGCCCCGGTTGGCCGCCTCCATCAGGCCAGGGCCGCCGCCGGTCATCACCGTGAAGCCAACACGGCCCACGCGCCGGGCGACGGCGCGCGTGATGTCGTAATACTCATGGTCTTCCTTGAACCTGGCGCTGCCGAAGAAGGTGACGCAGGGCCCCACATAATGCAGCTTGCGGAAACCATAGAAGAACTGCTGGGCGATCTTCAGCAGGGTGGTGAACTCCTTCCACCGCGAACGCGGGCCGCTCAGGAAGCTGAGGTCGATCCGGCTGCGGTCGTCATAGCGGGCGGCCATGGAGGCGAAGGTATTGCCCACGGGGTCGTGCACGCGCACACCGGCCGGGGGCGCATGGAAGGAACGGCCATGGGGAAGGGATGCGGCGTGGTCCATGAGAAGGGGCACTGGTTTGTTGTGGCGCCGATACGCAGGGCAGGCGCAAAAGGGTTCGGCAAGGGCGGGCGGCGGGTGTGCCGCGCGGGAGCGGTCGTGCCAGTAGGGAAGCCCCGGTGCCCATGGCCCTGTGTGATCCTTGGCCCGCCCGGCCGGCGCTCGCTTCTGTGGAACAAAGCGTGGTGGGAATGGGCCTGGTGACATTGCTCACGGCAGAGGCCGGTTGGAAAGGGGAACTTTGTTTTGCACCGATCCGCAGGAAACCACCACACCGCCACCCCATGAGCTACCACTTCTCCAAGACGATCCAACTGGAATTCGATGCCGCCATCGCCAAGGTCACCGACGAACTGAAGAAGGAAGGCTTCGGCATCCTCACGGAGATCGACATGCAGGCTGCGTTGAAGACCAAACTGGGCGTGGACTTCCGCCCATACAAGATCCTCGGCGCCTGCAACCCACCGTTCGCGCACAAGGCCGTATCGGCCGAACCGCACATCGGCACCATGCTGCCCTGCAATGTGGTGGTGCAGGAACATGCCCCGGGCCGGGTGGAGGTGTCCGCCGTGGACCCGGCGGCCTCCATGATGGCCATTTCCAATGCGGCGCTCGGTGATCTGGCCGGTGAGGTGGGGGAGAAGCTGAAGCGGGTGATCGAGGCCTTGTAGGCACCGGTCGCAGAAACCGCAAGCGACCGGCAGGCACGGTAAGGCGGCCGCTGCTTTTTCCTGTTCATTGGGGCGGGAAGCGGATATCACCGGGGTTTATCTTGTAGCAGATCGCCGATCCGGGCCATTTGGCTTTACTGGACAGGGCTTCTTGTTGGTTGAAGAACTGTTGCACTACATTTGGCACACCCCATCCCCCCATCCCTTCTTGGCGGCGTATGCCCGTTCCGGAAGGGACTCATTCAAATCTTTTGAACCCATGAAGCGAAAAGTACCTGTCCTGTTCACCGCATTTACGGTTGCTGGTCTGGCCTTCGGCCAAACCGGGACTTTTGATGCCAGTTTCAATACCGGCACCGGCGCCGACAACGGCGTACGCACCATTGCGGTGCAGCCGGACGGTAAGGCCGTCGTTGGCGGAAACTTCACGAGTTTCAACGGCGCTGCGGTGAACCGCATCGTCCGATTGAACGTGGACGGCTCCACGGACCCCGGATTCGGCCCGGGTACGGGGGCGAACGCCGTCATTACCGCCGTAGCCATGCAGGCCGACGGCAAGGTGCTCATCGCCGGCAGTTTCACTTCGTACAATGGCACCAACCGCCGAAGGGTGGCCCGCTTGAACGCGGACGGCACCTTGGACGGCACCTTCAACCCCGGCACCGGGCCCAACCAGCGCGTGGACGCCATCGTGGTGCAGCCTGACGGCAAGGTGCTCATCGCGGGCACCTTCGTCTCGGTGAACGGCAGCTCCCGCAACCGCGTGGCCCGCCTCAATGCCAACGGCACCTTGGACGGCTCCTTCAACCCCGGCACCGGCGCCAACGGCGATGTAAAGGCCTTGGCTTTGCAGCCGGACGGTAAAGTGCTCGTCGGTGGAAGTTTCACCAGTTACAACGGCACGGCCCGCAACCGCCTGGCCCGCGTGAACGCCGATGGTGGCCTGGATGCCTCCTACGGTCCCGGCACCGGATGCAATGCCCCGGTGTGGGACATGGTGGCCCAGCCCGATGGCAGGGTGGTGATCGCCGGTGAGTTCAGCGCGTACAATGGCACCACCCGCAACCGGATCGCCCGCACCAATGCGGACGGCAGTTTGGATGTGGCGTTCTTTCCCGTCAGCGGACTCTTCGATGTGGCCGGGGCTGTGGGCCGCCGGTTGGCGCTGCACGGTGGCGGCAAGATCCTCGTGGGCGGTTCCTTTACCTTGGCCAACGGTGTGACCCACAACCGCATCGCCCGCTTCAACACCAACGGAAGCGTGGACAGCGGCTTCAACAGCGGTGGCGGGGCCAGCGGAGGCATTTGGGCCGTGGCCACCCGCCCCAATGGCAAGATCCTGGTGGGCGGCGGCTTCACCGCCTTTGCTTCCAACAGCGTGGGCCGCGTGGCCCAGCTCAACGGTGACGATTGCCCCGTGCTGGGCGTGAACATAGGCGCACCCTGCGATGATGGCAACCCCCTTACGCAGAATGATGTGGTATCGGCCCAGTGCGTGTGCATGGGGGATTGCGGAGGCAACCAAGTGATGCTGCACTTCACCACCGATGCCAACGCCGACCAGATCGGCTGGGAGATCACCGACAGCCAGAACAACGTGCTCTTCACCGGTGGCCTCACCGCGGGTGATGACAACAGCACCGTGGTGGTGCCGGTGTGCCTGGGGTCCACCCCCGTGGAGGCCTGCTATGGCTTCCGCCTGATGGACAGCTTCGGCGATGGCATTGCCGACGGCGGATGGGAACTGCGCACGGTGGACGGCAAGCTGCTGCTGGCCGATGACTTCGCCAACGGGAGCGTTTCCCCCGCCGCACCGCCGGCCAGCGCCACCTACGGCGGAAGCCACGGCTTCTGCCTGCCGGAAGGACCTGCTGCTATCGCCCTCACCGAGTGCGGCATCTTCACCAACAACCTCCTCAACAAGGTCTATTGCAACAAGGTGACCGGTGCCAACCAGTACCAGTTCGAGTTCGCCGATCCCGATGCCGGCTTCATCCGCCGCATCACCACCAACCGCAATTACGTGATCTTCAATGAAATGGTGAGCAACCCGTTGACCCCGGGCGTGACGTACTTCGCCCGTGTGCGCAGCAACGTGGCGGGCCCCGTGGAAAGCGCCCACTTCGGCAGCGGTTGCGAAATGGGCCTGGGCATCGCCGAGACGCTCACGTGCTCGGAGCTGATATCGGCCCCGGCCTACGGCCATTCCTGCAATGAGGAGCGCACCTTCAACTCCGGCTACAGCTTCATCTATGCCATACCGGTAATGGGCGCCACCGAGTACCAGTTCCGCATCTTCAACGATGCCGAAGGCTATGACCAGACCTTCAGCCGCAACACCTACATCCTGGAACTGGCCTGGAACAACACCGTGGCGCCGCCCCTGTTGGACGGCAATACCTACAACGTGGAGATCAATGCCAAGGTGAGCGGGGCCTACACCGGCTTCTGCCCCAGCACCTGCACCATCACCATCAACAATGCCGAACTCGGCGGCCGCCTGGTGCAAACCACCACGCAGGCCATGCTCTGGCCCAATCCCGTGCAAAACGGGCTGGTGAACCTGGACCTCAACAACCTCTCCGGAGGCGCCCACCAGATCAGCGTGGACGTGCAGGACATCTACGGCAAACGGGTGTTCACCCAAGCCTTCAGCAACACCGGCGACCGTTTCAGCACCTTGCTGCAACTGCCCGGTACACTCTCCAGCGGAGTATACCTCGTGAACATCACCGTGGACGGCACCAGCACTGTGCACCGGGTGAGCATGGTGGATTGACCGCACCGCGGCGCCATCGCGCGCACGGTCACATTAGGCAGGCACTAGGGCCGCCCCCCCAAGGGGCGGCCCTTTCGTTCAGCAGGGCATGGCCTGGCCGGCCTGCGGGAGCAAGTGGCGCGGGGCATGGCGGACTCGATCGGGTCCGTTCCTGTGTCCGACCGCACCGGTGGAACCAGTTCCGACGGACCGGCACCATCCCCCGAATTCGGGATTGCGCACGGTCCTTGGATCTTTTCATTTTGCATCACAAGGCAACACCCAACGTCCAACCACGCAAGGCAACTCCGTTCGAACCAGGCAAACCAGGAACGGGCAGAAGGATCGTTCACATCCCGGGCCATCCACCGATGATCGCGTAGTGCAGTACCCTCGACCGTAAGCCGCTCCAGGCGCAAAACCTTCACACCAAAAAATCAACACCATTGACCCATGAGAACGCTGAACAAACTGCTTGCCTGCACAATGGCCCTTGCAGGGCCGTTGAGTTTGTGGGCGCAAACGGAAAGTGAGCCCAATGACGCCTTCAACCAGGCCAATGCCATCACCCTCGGCACGGCCATGAACGGCGATATCGGCGGCGCACCTTGCGCCAGCGGCACGAGCGAGGACTACTTCATCCTCAACCTCGCGCAGGACGGCAAGCTCAACATCAACACCCATGCGGCGAACAGCGGCGCCAGCGGTTCCGGTCTGCGCATCTACGTGTATAACGCCGGTGGGGGCCAGATCGGTTACTTCGACCATGACACCGGGCCCAATGGAGTCCCGATCAGCGTGGGCAGTTCCATGACCTGCCTCAACAAGGGCATCTACTATTTCCGCCCATGGCGCCTCAATGGGGGCGTGTGCTATACCTACGCGCTGACGGTAACCCGCACGGCACCCGTGTACTCGGACGATGTGGAGCCGAACAACGAATTCGCCACCGCCCTCCCTTTGGCGCACAACACCTTCACGCAGGGCCATGTGAACTTCAGCCATTACGGCGACAATGACGACCGCTTCAGCCTGACCACACCGGCCGAAGGCACCATCACGGTGACCCTGATCGCGGAGAACGCGGATGTTTCCTCCGGTAGTGTAAGGGCCTACCTGTACAACAGTGCCGGAGGCCAGATCGATTATTTCGACTCCCCCGCAGGCGCCTTGGGTGATGACGACACCACCATGGCCTCCTTCACGTGCTATGGGCTCGGCGCGTACTACTTGCGCATACAGAGCATCAGCGGCTGCGGCATCAGCTACAAGATGAAGTACGCCATCACCGGCGCGGTGTACGGCAACGACCTTGAGCCGAACAACGAATTCAGCCAAGCCGCGGCCAACCCGCTGTTGGCACCGAACACCTTCACCGAAGGCCATGTGAACTTCAGCCACTATGGCGACAACGACGACCGCTATAAGATCAGCACCACCGGTGAAGGCACGCTGCGGCTCACGGCCATCGCCGAACGCGTACCGGCTGCCGCAGGGGCGCTGCGGATCTACGTGTACAACAGCAATGGCGGGCAGATCGACTACTACGACCCGTCCGTGGGCGGAAGCAACGATGACGACACCACCACCGCCCTCTTCGATTGCTACGGCCAGGGCGACTACTACCTCCGGGTAGCGAGCATCAACGGCTGCGGCATCAGCTACAAGCTCAAGTATGAACTGTTGCCTGCGGTCTACGGAAGCGACGTTGAGCCGAACAACGACTTCAGCCAGGCCGCGGCCAACCCGCTGTTGGCTCCGAACACCTTCACCCAGGGCCATGTGAACTTCAACCACTACGGCGACAACGACGACTACTACAAGATCAGCACGCCCGCGGAAGGAACGCTGCGGCTCACCACCATCGCTGAACGCGTGCCCACCGCCCAAGGGGCGTTGCGGATCTATGTGTACAACAGCGGTGGCGGGCAGATCAACTACTACGACCCGGCCGCGGGCGGAAGCAACGATGATGACACCACCATCGCCCTTTTCGATTGCTACGGCCAGGGCGACTATTACCTCCGGGTAGCGAGCATCAATGGCTGCGGCATCAGCTACAAGCTGAAGTATGAACTGCTGCCCGCCGTGTATGGGAACGATGCCGAGCCGAACAACGACTTCAACCAGGCCGCGGCCAACCCCCTGTTGGCCCACAACACCTTCACCGAGGGCCATGTGAACTTCAATCACTACGGCGACAACGACGACCGTTACTACATCCTCACCCCGGGTGACGGCACCCTGCGGATCACCACCATCGCTGAGCGCGTTCCCACCGCGGCAGGCGCGGTGCGGGTGTACGTGTACAACAACGGAGGCGGCCAGATCGCGTACTACGACGCCACGGCGGGCGGCGGCAATGATGATGACACCACCAGCGTGGATCTGGACTGCTATGGGCAGGGCAACTACTACCTGCGCGTGGTGAGCATCAACGGCTGTGGCATCAGCTACAGACTGAAATACGAGGTCCTGGCCCCCCTCTACGGCAATGACCCGGAACCGAACAACTCCTTCGCTGAAGCCATCGCGGTGAACCCGGATTCATCCAACGCCAACGGCCACCTGAACTTTGCGCACACGGGGAACAATGACGACTATGCCAAAGTGGCCCTCCCGGCCGCGGGCAACATTTCGTTCGACCTGAGCGCCGAGAATGCCGGAGGGGGCGCCATCAGGGTCTATCTGTACAACGAGGGCGGCGGTCAACTGGCCTATCAGGACGTGCCGGTGGGATCGGGCCATATCCCCGTCCAAACAGCCGTGGCCTTTAATGGGCTGGCCGCTGGAACGTACTATGTCCGGTTCACGAGCATCAGTGGTTGCGGCATCAGCTACCGCCTCAACTGCAACGACGCCGATGGCGACGGTGCCTGCAACTACTTCGACCTGTGCCCGGGCGGACCTGAGCCCGGAACGGCTTGCGATGACGGCAATGCCAACACCACGGGTGATGTGATCGATGCTTCATGCAATTGCGTGGGCTCGCCCGTGAGCTGCGATGACGATGACCCCTGCACCCAGGACACTTGGAACGGATCGACCTGTGTACACACCGTCCTGGATGCCGACAATGACGGCACCTGCGATGCCGATGACGGATGCCCCAACGACGGTGCCAAGACCTCACCCGGAGTGTGCGGCTGCGGCAACCCCGACGTACCCACCACTTGGTTTGCCGATGCAGACGGTGATGGCCTGGGCGACCCCAATGACAGCCAACCGGGCTACTTGTGCGACCAACCCGTGGGTTATGTGGCCAACGCTTCCGACCACTGCCCCGCAGTGGAGGGCACCGTGGGCAGCGCCTGCGATGACGGCGATCCCAACACCACCGGTGACGCGTTGGACGGTAGCTGCAACTGCGTGGGCTCACCCGTGAGCTGCGATGACGGCGATCCCTGCACCCTCGACACCTGGGACGGCATGCAGTGCATACACACCTTCTTGGATGCCGATGGCGACCTGACCTGCGATGCTGAGGACGGCTGCGTGAACGACCCGGACAAAACTGCGCCTGGTGCCTGCGGATGCGACGTGGCCGATGTGGCAACAACATGGTATGCCGATACCGACGGTGACGGCTTGGGCGACCCCAGCGACAGCCAACCCGGCTTTACCTGCAATCCTCCGGCGGGCTATGTGGCGGACAACAGCGACCTGTGCCCGGCTGCCAGCGGCACTGTGGGCAGCGCCTGCGATGATGGAAACCCCAACACCACCGGTGATGCATTGGATGCCAACTGCAATTGCAACGGCACCCCTACGGGCTGCATGGAAGAGACCATCGTGCTCACCTTCACACTCGATGCCTTCGGTGGCCAAACCACCTGGGAACTGCGCACCGCGCCGGGCAACAGCGTGGTGGCCACCGGCGGCCCTTATGCCGATGGCACACCCGGCACGGTGATCACCGAGACCATCTGTGTGCCGGCCGCCTGCTACCGCTTCGGTGTGCATGATGCCAACGGCGACGGTATGGGCCAAGGAGGGTATGTGGTGAGCGACGGCCAGGGCAACCGGATCATCGATGCCAACGGCGAATTCGGCGCGTTGAGCTACATGGGCACCAGGTTCTGCCTGCCCGTGGGCCCGGTGCAGCTCATGCCCGCCTCCTGCGACCGGACGGACCTCACCCTCAACGACCAGCTGGTGACCACCACCGTGGCTGGCGCAACAGCCTACCAGTTCGCGTTCTTCGATCCGCATGGCAGTTACCAGGAGGTCTTCACACGGATGGAGAACATGATCGGGCCCGCACCCAATGCGGACTTCCCGCTCGGGCTGCCGGTCAACGTACGGGTGCGTGCCAATGTATCGGGCACTTGGACCCCCTACGGTCCCGCCTGCCGCTTGACGGTATCCACCATTCCGGCCATGCAGACCGGGGTGGCTGAAACGGCCGGGAAAGTGGCCGCCGAGCTCCACGTGTGGCCCAACCCCAACGATGGACGATCGGTGCATGTGGCCATAAGCGGCTTGCAAGCCCAGGAACGACACATCACGGTGGACGTGCAGGACATGTACGGCCAGCAGGTGTTCAGCCGGGCATTCGCGAACCCGGGCGATCGGTTCGATGCCACCCTCCAGCTACCGGGCGGTATTGCCACGGGCGTGTACTTCGTGGCCGTCACCGTGGATGATGCACGCACGGTACAGCGCTTGACCATCATGAAATAGGCCACGACCACGGCTGCTGTACCAAGGGGCAGGCAACACCAAGAACGGGCCGTTCCTTCCGAGACCGATCGGAAGGGGCGGCCCTTCCGGTGATGGGCCCGGGGCATGGAGCGATACCGTAGGTTTGGCCGCATGCACCAACCGTTGATCAGGAAAGCCGGTAGGCCGGACCTGGCCACTGTACAGGCCATTGCCCGGGCCACCTTCCAGGAAACCTTCG
>JAGPDT010000009.1 GCA_018057455.1 Flavobacteriales bacterium
TGGGTCCATGGCGTGGTGTAGGTGGTGGTCCCGGCAAAGGAGTGTACGCTGGTGCCGTTGGCGAAAGATTCCCGGAAGGTGCAGCAGGCAGCGGCGTTGTAGGTCGCCAGGTAGGGGTCGCGGAAGACCTGGGCGTCCAGTTGGTAGGGTTGTGCCATGCCCGCTACCAGCGGGTCGTTGAGCAGTACGGTACCGCCCAAGGGTTGGCTGAAGGCAACTTGGTCGGTCCACGTGGCGGTTGCCGGGTTGTCCGGGCCCACCAAGGCCGCCAGTCCATTGGCGTGGGCGTAGTAGATGGCCGTGCCTGTTCCGCCAGGGGCTTTGTTCAGGTTGAGGTGCGTACGGGCTTTCAGCTGGGGGTTGGGGATGTTCAGGTTGGGCAAGGTGGCCAAGTTGGTCACCGCGCCATTTGCGAGGTTGATCACGCCCAAGGAGACGCTGCTGGGGTCTCCGGTAAAATACATCTTGTTACCGGCAGGGTTGAAGGCCACCCCGAAGATGCCTTGTGGCGATGAAGCCAACGTGGCACAGTTCACCGTTGCCAGGCTTGTGGGCTGGTAGCCGGTTTTGCTGATCAACGCACCGGTGGTGGCATTGAGCCGCAGCACCATGGAGGTGTAGTTGATGCCGGAGGGATAGCCGGTGGGTGCGGCCATTTCGCAGCCGCTCACCGCAAACAGCAACTGGCCCGTGGCCTGGTCGATCCCGAAGTCGGTGTCGCGCAGGCGTCCTTTGTCCGAATTGCCCGCGCTTGCCGTAAGCCAGATGGTACCAATGGGGGTAAAGCCGCCGGAGGTTACCCGCCATTGCCGCACCCGGTCGCTGGTGGTGCAGTGCAACAGCAGTTCTCCACCGGGCCAATTGGGGTCCATCACGGCCACGCTGCCGTAGCCGTTCTTGATCTCATTGCCCTGGTCGGACAGTTGAGCCGAGTAGGAGTCGTAGGCATTGAGGTTGAACCAATTCATCAGCGGTGTGGGATACTGCCCGGCATTCGATCCGCTGAAGGAAAGGTCCACCAACTGGCCAAACCGTCCCGGCCAGCGCGGGTTTTCCGCGGCCATGTCCAACAAGCTCACGAAGAACGAAAGTTTGAGCGTTTCGGTGCGCGGCCGGGCGCGGATCACATAGAACAGGGCACATTGCCCCGGCACCGGCACGGTGAGGAATTCCCCCGCGCTGCCCGGTGATAGGCACTCCGTGCATCCGGGCACGTTTGCCGCATCGGCGATCAAATACCCGTCGCCGTCATAGATGTTGCCATTGATGGCGAAGAACATCAGGTTCGATGCGCCATCCGTACGGGCGGTGGAAGAGAGGGTCCCCGATGCACCCGCGTACTTCCAATTGTCGTGGTTGCCGTCCGGCAACGGTTGGGGCAGGTCCACCAAAGTGGTGGGAGTAGTACCCGGCTGCATGATGGCATATTGGTCACCGACCACCCACGCGTCGGATTGTGCCATCAGCAAACCCGCGCCCACCAATGGGTTCAGCGGGGGGGGGCTACGAAAGCCGCTACCAGCAAGGGTTTCAGAAGGTCTGTCGTTTTCATTATTATGGATTTTTGGTGTGTAGGACTGCTCCGAACTTAACGGTAATTTTCATACAAAGGAAGTTTTCGGCTGGGCGATATCGGGAGTAGATATACTCGTCCAACACTCGGTGATCCGGAGGGGCGTGAACCCATTTCCCCGGTTCCACACCGCAACGGAGCGGTGCCGAAATGGGCCTTGGGCCCGTTGGGCACGTACCGGACCAACTACCGCAGCGGGATAGAGGCTATCTTAAAAAAAAAACTATGGGCTGCGCGAATGCCTTCCTCGTCCAAGCAACCTGGGGGGAAGCCTCAAGCTGCTTGCACAAGCCCTCGCAGGGTTGGGGAAATATTGGGCAAGGCGCATGGCCCCTTGCGAATTGGTGATGAGGCCGCTCACTGCCCCGTGTGCAACGTCCAGATGAACTCGGAGATGCTCTGGCCGTTCTTGAAGTAGTAGGTGCCCCACTTGGCGATGACCTTGCTGTACTCGTCGGCCTTGTTGCCCTGCACCACCACTCGCTTGATGATGACCTTGTTGCCCTGGGTGTAGCTCTCCTCGGTTACGCCCTGTGGGTATTGGGAGGCCAGTTCGCTGCGGGCATAGTCCTCGAACGCACGTTTCTCGTTGGGGGGAATGGAGCCGATGCGGTCATACTGGCCTTGGGTACGTTCCATGGCACCGCTCATGGCCTGGCGTTCACGGGCCAGCTGCCGTTGTTTGACCTGTTCCACCTGCTGCCCCCCCTGGTCCGCCAAGGCATTGAGGCCATGCTGCTTTTCACCGCTGCGCTGGGTCAGTTGGCCGAGTTCTTCGCGCGCCTTACCGGTGCGGGCGTTTCCGGCATCAGCCATGGCCCCAAGGCCGGCCAGCCATTGTTGCTTGCGCTCTTCTACCTCCCGAGCGTGGTCCGCCTGTTGTTCACGCAAGGATACGTCCTGTTGGCGGAAGTCCGCTTCCCTGTTCTCCACCTGCTGACGCGCTGCCTGGCTATCACCCATACCACGTTGGGACCAGCCTTGGCGGCGTTCATCCATGGCCATGCGGAAGGCCTCGAGTTCTTCGGCGTTGCGTTTGCGAAGCGCTTCGCTTCCCTGGTAAAGCGCAGCACCGGAAGCCTTGTACTCCTCGTTCTGTTCAGTTGACTGCTTGTGGCGTTCATCGGCTTTCCCGGCCTGGTCGGTGGCAAGCTGTTCACGATCGGCCATCTGGCGCTTGATCCGCTGGTACTTCTCCGCTTCCTCGCGTTCGCGGGCTTCGCGCATGAACTCTTCCGCTTCCTTTTCCTTTCTGTTGTCGGTGTTGGCCGAGGCCATGGGCCGTGGCGCCTCTTCCACTTGTTTGGCGGCTTGTTCCCGCTCCTTGCGCTGGCGTTCCAATTCGGCCAGCAGCTGATCGATCTGGCCGATCTTCACCTGCGGATATGTTTCATCCGGCCTGATGTCCACGGCTTGGCCATAGAGGTCGCGGGCAGCGGTGTATTCCTTGGCGGCCATGGCCTGGTCGGCCTGCATGACCACGCCGTTGTAGCGCGCATCCAAGGCCTGCTGGGCTTCGCGTTCCTGTTTGGCGCGCTCCAAGGCCGCCCGTTCGGCATCGGCCTGTTCGCTCTGCCGGCGTGAGCGTTCCTGTGCGGCCAGTCGTTGGGCTTCCGCAGCGGCAGCGGCATCCTGTTCGGCCTTCAGGCGGTCGGCCAAGGCCTTTTCAATGGCGGCCAACTGCGCCACGGGATAGTTCTCTTCGGGCTTCACGCCCAAGGCTTCGTTGTAGCCTTCCCGGGCCATGTCATACGCTTGGTTGCGGAATGCGGCATCGGCCCGGAGGATGGCGTCCTCATAGCGGGCCTGCAGGTCGGCCATGGACCGTTCCCTGGCGAGCCGCTCGGCGGCGGAACGATCGCGTTCCGCGGCTTCCTGTGCGGCTTTCAGGCTGTCCGCTTCGGCTTTCTTGCGTGCTGCTTCCGCCAGGCGCTCCCGCTCCGCGGCGTCTTGGGCCGCCTTCAGGCTGTCCGCATCGGCTTGGGCGTTCAGCAGGGCCCGGATCTCCGCCAGCCGGTCGGTGGGGTGCTTTTCGCCCGGCTTGACTTCCAGGGCGGCTGTGTAGCCATTGGTGGCAGCATCCAGCGACTTGGCCTTGAAATCCTTGTCGGCTTGGGCAACAAGGGCTGCATACTGCTTGTTCTTCTCCGCCTGCTCACGCGCCAACCGGTCCTTCTCCGCTTGTTCCTTCGCCGCGTTGTCCAGCATGGCATTGATGGCGGCGATCTGGTCCTTGGGGTACTGCTCGTCCGGCTTCAGCAAGGAGGCGTTCTTGTAGTCATTCAATGCCTCGCTGTGCTGGTTCTCCTTGAATTTCTTGTCGGCGCTGGTGATCAGTGCGCCAAACTTGGCTTCGAGCTCCTCCTGTTTGCGTTTGGCTGCGGCTTCGCGCGCCAGTTCCGCCAGCTTGGCATCGATCTCCACGATCCGTTCCTTGGGCAGGGCCTCCTCCGGCTTGATCCCTGAAGCCGTTTGGTAGGCGGCCTTGGCCGCCTCATAGTCGGCCTTGGTGAACAGGTCCCGGGCCTTGTCCATGGCCGCCTGATACGTGGCATCACGCTCTTTGGCCAAGCGCTCCTCTTCGGCCTTTTTGGCCTGGTCCGCCATGGCCTTGGCAATGGCCGCGAGCTGGTCCACGGGGTATTTTTCCTTTGGCTTGATGACCAGCGCGTCGTTGTATTTGGTCTTTGCGGTTCCGAAGTCCTGTTGCTTCATGGCCGCATCCGCGGCGGCAACGGCCGCTTGGTAGGCGGCCTCCAATTCGTTGGCCTTCTTGTCGGCCTCGGCCTTGGCGGCCTGCTCAGCGAGCTTCTTGTCGATGGCGGCCAATTGGGCCGTGGGGTATTGCTCCTTGGGCTTCAGGCCCAGGGCTTCGGTGTACTTGGTGCGGGCTTCCTCGTACTTGGCGCCTTGGAAGGCCGCATCCCCCGCCTTGATGGCGGCTTGGAAGCTGGCATCCAGCGCGGCGGCCTGCTTGTCCGCTTCGGCCTTGGCCGCCAATTCCGCCAGCTTCTTGTCGATGGCGGCGAGCTGGTCGGCGGGGTACTTTTCCTTGGGCTTGATCCCCAAGGCTTCGTTGTATTTGGTGCGGGCCTCTTCATACTTGGCGCCTTTGTAGGCCGCGTCGCCGGCCTTGATGGCCGCTTGGAAATTGGCTTCCACTTCGGCGGCTTTCCGGTCCGCATCGGCCTTGGCCGCCAGGTCGGCGAGGAATGCATCGCATTCCTTGATCTTCTGTTTGGGGTAGGCCTCTTCCTCCTTCACGCCGGAGGCGGCGGCATATTTGGCCTTGGCCTCACCATAGCTCTTCTTGGCCAGCAGCGCATCCGCCTCCTTGACCAGGTCGGCGTATTGTTTGTTGCGCTGCTCGGCGCGCTCGAGTTCACCCAGTTTGATCTTGGCATCGCTCAGGCGCGCGGTGGCAATGGGGTCGCCAGCCCGTAGGCCCAAGGCATCGGTGAAGTTCTGCACGGCTTTGCCGAATTCCTTGGCCGCCATGGCCGCATTGCCCTGCTCCATGAGCTTGGCGAATGCCGCTTCGGAATCGGCCTCCCGCTTCTGTTTCTCATCATAGGCCTTCTGCAGGCGGCCCAGCTCGGCCCGCATCTGCTCGGTGTACTCGAGGTCCCATGCCAACATGCCGGTGGAGGCGTCGTACTTGGATTTGCCGATGGGCTGGTTGAGGATCGTGTAGTCGATGCCGGGGATGTCCTTGAAGAGGGTCATCTCCACGTTCATGGCCAGGCCCCCTTGGCGGTCGTCCTCGGGGATGCCCTTGGTGTTGATGGACACGTTCTTGCCCACCACGCCCTGCTTTTCGAACAGGATCTTGTAGTCGTAGCCGTAATCGAGGTTGAACTCGTACTTGCCGTTGGCACTGGTGACCACGGAATTGAGCTTGGCCCCGTCCTTGAAGACCGTTACGGTGATGCCGTCGAGCTTCTTGGAGGTGTTGTAGTCCTTGACCGTGCCATAGACATAGATGTTGTCGATCTGGGCTTGTGCGCCTCCTGCCACGAACAGGAACAAGAGGAGCACCAAGGGGCGCACGAGGCGGGAAAGGAAGGATACAGCCATGCAGGAACGGTTTGCCGGGGCTTTGCAAACACAGCCGCAATTTAGGACAACTTTGGCGGCCGGGCCAATCCAACGCCTGTTCCGGACCTCCATGCAGAGCATTTGGGAATCGCGTTCCTTCCCTAACGACGCCGACCTGGTGGTGGTGGGCGCCGGGATCACCGGGCTGTTCACCGCATGGCACGCCCGGCACCGGGACCCGTTGCGCAAGGTGGTGGTGCTCGAGCGCGGGCCCCATCCCTGCGGGGCCAGCGTGAAGAATGCGGGCTTTGCCTGCTTCGGCAGCCCCAGCCAGCTGCTGCACGACCTGGACCAGGAAGGAGCGGACACCGCGCTGCACCGCGTGGAGGAGCGATGGCGCGGCCTGCAGGAGCTGCGCGCCACGTTGGGCGATGCAGCCATCGGCTTTGAACCGGTGGGCGGGTATGAGGTGTTCATGCCGGGTGATCCGCTGTACACCCGTGTGGCCGCCCGGTTCGGGGAACTGAACCGGGCGCTGCACGGCATCTTCGGGCAGGACGTGTTCACCTGGGCCGATGAGCGGACCGGTGCCTTGGGCCTCCACGCCGGACACCTGGCCTGGAATCCTTTGGAAGGCGCGGTGGACAGTGGCCGGCTGATGCAACGCTTGCTGGGCCTGGCCCGGGCGGAAGGCGTGGAAGTGCGGTTCAATGCCGCCGTGCAGGGCTGGGAAGAACTACCGGCCCATGTTGAACTCCGGTTGGAAGGCGGTGGGCGGGTGAAGGCCTCGCAAGCCGTGCTCGCCACCAACGGATACAGCCGGGGGTTGCAGCCTTCCATCGATGTGGTGCCGGGCCGCGGGCAGGTGCTGCTCACCACGCCGATCCCCGGCCTGCGGCTCAGGGGCACCTTCCACATGGAAGAAGGCTACTACTACTTCCGCGACCTGGGCGGGCGCGTACTGCTGGGTGGCGGCCGCCACTTGGACAAGGCCGGCGAAACCACCACCGTGGACGCCACCACCGCACCGATCCAAGCCGCCTTGGAACAACTGCTGCACAACACCATCGTGCCGGGCCGACCCTTCACCATTGAGCGCCGCTGGAGCGGCATCATGGGCTTCCGTACACAGGGCGGCCCTGCCGTGGTGGAACGCATCTCGCCGCACGTGGTGGTGGCCGCGGGCCTGGGCGGCATCGGCGTGGCCATCGGCATCCGCGTGGGCCGCAGAGCCGCCGGATTGGTGGAATAGGCCGCCTCGCCCCCCTTCTATCTTTGGTGCATGCGACCGCTGCACGCCCTTCTCCTCCTTGCCGCACTGCTCCCCGCCACGGCCAGCGCACAACTGCTGCAACCCCACAAGGGCCACACCCATGCCGATACCCTGCGCGGCACCAATGGCCCCTTCCGCAGCTGGTGGGACGCAACGCACTACGACGTGACCGTGCAGCCCCACTTTGCCGCCAAGCGGATCGAGGGCACCACGCGGATCAGCTTCCGGGCATTGGAAAATGGCCAACGCATGCAGGTGGACCTCCAGCCCCCGCTGGAGATCCATTCGATGACCCTGGCCACCGAAGGCGGTGAAACGGACGTGCCTTTCACCCGCGAAGGGAATGTAGCCTGGGTGGAGCTGCCGCAGCCCCTGCAAGCAGGCAGCCGCGCTGCATTGACCATCCGCTACGGAGGTGTACCGCGCGAAGCCAGGAACCCGCCATGGGACGGTGGCTGGATCTGGGCCACCGACCCCGCCGGAAACCCATGGATGAGCGTGGCCTGCCAAGGACTTGGGGCCAGCGTGTGGTACCCCTGCAAGGACATCCAGAGCGACGAGCCCGACAGTGCCGCGCTGCACATCGTGGTGCCGGAAGGAACCCAGGGCATCGGCAACGGCCGGCTGCGCAGCACCGTGGACAACGGCAACGGCACCAGCACGTGGACCTGGGCCGTGGCCAGCCCGATCAACCCGTACAACCTGGTACCCTACATCGGGGGATATGCCCATTTCCATGAGGTCTTCCAAGGACAGGCCGGGCCGCTGGACCTGGACTACTGGGTGCTGCGGGACAATGAGGACCGGGCCCGCGCCCATTTCAAGCAGGTGCCCGGCATGATCCAATGCTTCGAGGACTGGTTCGGCCCCTACCCCTTCTACAGCGATGGCTACAAGCTGGTGGAGGCCCCGCACCTGGGCATGGAGCACCAGAGCGCCGTGGCCTATGGCAACCACTACCTCAACGGGTACCTGGGCCGCGACCTCAGCGGCAGCGGCTGGGGCCTGCAGTGGGACTTCATCATCATCCATGAAAGCGCCCATGAATGGTTCGGCAACAACATCACCACGGCCGACATCGCCGACATGTGGGTGCACGAAGGCTTCACCAACTATGCCGAAGCCCTGTACACCGGATGCCGCTTCGGGAAAGCCGCCGGGGAAGACTACGTGGTGGGGCTGCGCAGGAACATCCGCAACGACATCCCCATCCTAGGCCCCTATGGCGTGAACCAGGAAGGCAGTGGCGACATGTACTACAAAGGCTCCAACCTGGTGCATACCCTTCGCCACAGCATGGACAATGACTCCCTGTTCAAGGCCATGCTGCGCGAAATGAACCGGCGCTACCGCCACAGCATCGTCACCAGTGCGGAGGTGGAGGCGTTCATCAGCCACTTCAGCGGGCACGACTTCGGGAAGGTCTTCGACCAATACCTGCGCACCACCCAAGTGCCCGAGCTGCAATGGACCGTGGACCGCGGCAAGCTGTACGTGCGGTTCGCCAACTGCGTGGAAGGATTCGCCATGCCGGTCAGCATCATCGTGAACGGCGAGCAACGCACCGTGCCGATCACCGACCGCTGGAGCTCCCCCGCCCACGGCCTGAAAGACCGCACCACCACCTTGGTCGCCGACCGGAACTGGTACATCACGGTGAAGCGCACCGCGCAATCAGCGGTGAAAGACATGCGCCTCCGGTGATCGGTGCCCTCCCCTGTTTTCGGTATGCCGCAAGCCAGTTCCACAAAATACCTTGGGCCCATGCGCCGCTTGTTGTTCCTCTGCTTCAGTGCAACGGCCCTGCACGCCAACGCCCAACTCGGCGAGCAGCTAAGGCGAATGCTCAATGGCGACCCCGATGCGCCGTTGGTGTACGACACGAACTACGTGGCCAGCTACCGCAGCAACCTCACCTTGTCCCTGCTCACCAAATACCAAAGCGTGGACGTGGACATAGAGCAGGACGAGGGGCAAAGCCTCTCCTTTTCGGCCAACACCACCGAGCAATACGGCATGGGCCTGAACTATAAGTGGCTGAGCGCCGAATTCACGTTCACCGTTCCTGCCTTGGACGATTATGACCCCGCCCTTGGCAAGAGCACCTCCCGCGGGTTCGGGCTGGGCTACACGGGCCGCCGCCTGTGGGCCCGGGGGTTCTGGAACAAGACCAGCGGATACTACCTCAATGATCCCGGGAGCTGGGTGGCCGGATGGGAAGAAGGTGACCGGCCCGTCACGCGTGGCGACCTGGCCAGCGAAACGTACATGCTCTCGGCCAACTACGCCCTGAGCGGTAAGAAGCGCTTCAGCCAGAACGCGGCACTCTTCCAGCAGGAACGGCAGAAGCGCAGCGCCGGCACCTTCGTGCTGGGCTTTTCAGGTTGGCGGTCGTTCGTCTCCGCGGACAGTTCCATCCTCAGCCCCGCATTGGTGGACACCTTCCAGCTGGCCACGGGATTCCGTTCCGTGGAACGATCGCTGATCGGCCTCACCGTGGGCTACACCCACACGTTCAGCCTTTGGCACAAAGGGTTCATCCATGCGGCGATCCTGCCGGGCCTGGGCTACGTGCACCAAAGCATCAACACGTCCTCAACAGAAGAGCTGACCGGCACGGGCGTTGGCGCCGTCACGGAGTTCAAACTTGGCGCGGGGTACAACGGCGACCGCTGGTACACAGCCCTCACCACGGCCTTCTACTACAGCACCACCCCCATCGCCGAACACCTCAACCTGAGCACCAACTACGGGTTCGTCCGCTTCGCCATCGGCATCCGCCTGGGGGCCCCGGGGATCAGCGGACTGCAGAAAGTGGGCCTGTAAACGGGCGTTCAACCTTGCATGGCCTTGGCCAACCGCTTTGCCGCCATGGTGCGCACCTTACCATGCACCATGGGGGTCCACCCCAACAGCAGCCCCGTGGGACCCAACGCCTGACGGGTCCAACGCCACAGGTTGAACCGGTCGCGTTGCCGCACGATCAACCCATCGCGCAGTTCGAACTCGCTGCGGATCGTGTTGTGCACCTTGCGGCCCGTGCTGCCGAACGTGTAGAATGCCTCCCAGGTGCACACGCCATGTGTTGGTCCCTCTTCCAGGACCTTGAACGCCAGCCGCAGGTCCGTGCCACCCTCCAGCAGCATTTTCCACATGGCCTTCACTTGTGCGGCATGCAGGCCCGGGAACACGGGATCGCTGAAGCGGGCATCCTGGGCATATAAGGCCCCCATGGTGGCCCAGTCGTGCCGGGCCAATGCGGAATAGAAACGCTCGAGCAGCATGAGGGGAACAAGTTAGTGCGGACAACGGCCGAACCAACACATGGCGGACCAACACCATGGATCCGCACCGCACGCGCCACCCTGGAAGTCCCGATCCGGTTCCCGCGCCGTTGCCCATGACCATCCCCGGCCTGGGCCCTTGGCGAAACGAAGAACAGGACCCAAGTGCCCACACGTGGACACCTCCGGCACGGGAACGCGGTCCGGGCGTGGGAACACTGCGGCAAGGCATCCGCGCAATGCAGGACACAGCCCGTGGGCGTACTTCAAATGGCCATGAACAACCGCCTGTTGCAACGGTGCGCCCTTTGCAGCAGGGCTATCGCCTCATATTCTCAATGTGGTCTATGCCATGCTGTGCGACACCCTTCGGGGTCGTTTCCCTCTAGGCGCAATGGTTCTACGGTGTGTGACCCACTTCGGGGTCACATGTGGAAGTGCTCTTGGTGACCCCGAAGTGGGTCACACACCGTAGCATTTTCACGAAGAATGGAGGTTCGACCCCGAAGGGCGTCGCACAATTCCCCATGCCGGTCAGAATAATTTGAAGCGATAGCCCTGCCCTTTGCAGGCACACCGGTGGCACAGCCCATAAATTTGTACCGGCCTATCTGCCAGAAATCGAGCGAATGACCCATGAGCAGCACCGGGTGCAATTGAGCGCCAACCAAAAGGCCAAGCGGATCAACGCGGACACGGCCATCTACGGCACCTTCGCGGAGATCGGCGCGGGGCAGGAAACGGTGCGGCACTTCTTCCGCGCGGGCGGCGCCTCGCAGACCATCGCCAAGGCGATGAGCGCCTACGACAAGGACTTCAGCAACGCCATCTACGGTGCCGAACCGGGCAACCGCTTCGTGTGCGAAAGCCGCTTGCGCAACATGATCCGCCATGAATACGGATTGATCGTGGAGCGGCTGGACCGCAAGGACCATCCGCAGAAGCGCTTCTTCAGCTTCGCCAACACGGTGACCACCAGCACGTACCAGAACCCGCACAGCGGCCATGGCTGGCTGGGCGTGCGGTTCCAGACCTCGCCCGAGCGCCCCACCAACGACGTGATCATCCATGTGCGGCTGCACGACCCCGACATCAACCTGCAGCAGGAAAGTATCGGGGTGCTGGGCGTGAACCTCCTGCATGCCTGCTTCTTCCACCACGAAGACCCGGAGCTGATGATGACCACGCTCTACGACAACCTGAGCCGGCATGTGGTGGAGATCGACATGATCCAGATGAACGGGCCCGACTTCAGCCAGGTGGACAACCGCCTGCTGAGCCTGCAACTGGTGAAACGCGGCTACACCGATGCGGTGATCTTCGGGCCCGACGGGCAGAACCTGCAGGCCAGCGAAGTGCTCTACAAGAAGAACATCCTGGCCATCCGCGGCAGCTTCCGCCCGGTGACCAAGGTGAACATCGACATGATCATGAACGGCTACAACATGTTCATCAAGGAACAGCGCGTGGACCGGCAGAACCTGCAAGTGCTCTTCGAGATCACCCTCAACAACCTGCAGGCCGACAGCGGCGCCGTGGACGAGAAGGACTTCATCGACCGCGCCGACATCCTCTGCTCGCTGGGGCAAACCGTGCTGATCAGCAACTACCAGGAATACTACAAGCTGGTGGAGTACTTCAGCCGCTTTACCAAGGCCCGCATGGGCCTGATCATGGGCGTGGCCAACCTGATCGAGGTGTTCGATGAGAAATACTACCGCCACCTCAACGGCGGCATGCTCGAGGCCTTCGGCATCCTCTTCACACGCGACCTGAAGATCTACGTGTACCCCAGCAAGGCCGGCGAAGACGAGCCGTTGCTCACCTTGGACAACATGCCCGTACACCCGCGCCCCAGGCCGTTGTACGACTATTTGCTGAGCAACAAACGCATGGTGGACATCGAGACCTTCGACCCCAGCGTCCTGCACATCCTCAGCAAGGCCGTGCTGCAGATGATCCGTGAAGGCCAGGCCGGCTGGGAACCCATGGTGCCCCCGTACGTGGACAACATGATCAAGGACAACAAGCTCTTCGGCTACCGGCCGCAGAACGGCCAGGCCAAGGCCAACAAGCCACAGGTGAGCCAAGCCTGACGCCCTCCGCCGCGAAGCCCGGCCACGGCCCCGCCGACCGCGCCTGCTCCCCGCTCCACCCGCTGGGCCGCCCAGCCGTGCCCGCCGGTCAACAACGGGCCCGACCCCAATAAAAGTATTTACATGCTTTTATTTGCTCTTCCGCCCTACCTTTGCCCCGGCACACACCCCAACGACCAACCATGGAAACAACGACCGAGCCCATCCTGGACGTCACCACCCTCGCACCCGCGGTGAAACACTCCACCATCTTCGCCCATGTGGACGCCCTGCAGGACGGGGAAAGCTTCATCATCCACAACGACCACGACCCCAAGCCGCTCTACTTCCAACTGCACAACCTGTACGGTGATTCCTACACCTGGGAGTACTTGGAACAGGGCCCCCACCGGTGGAAAGTGCGGATCGGCAAAGAAGCCGAAGCTGCGCCGGGAACGGAAGGCGCGATCCTGGACGTGACGCGCCTGGCACCGGCGGTGAAGCACAGCACCATCTTCGGGCGCATCGCCCAGCTCTCCGAGGGCGGGTTCCTGATCATCCACAACGACCACGACCCCGCGCCCCTGCGCCACCAGCTTGGCCACACCCACCCGGGCATCATCGGTTGGGAATACTTGGAGAAAGGCCCCCGATGGTGGAAAGTGAAGATCACCAAGATCGCCCCGCGCAACCAGGAGGCCGGCCTGAACATCCTGGACGTGACCAAGCTCGCGCCCGCGGTGAAGCACACCACCATCTTCGAGCGCATCGCCAAGCTGCAGGGCGGCGAAAGCCTCACCATCCACAACGACCACGACCCCAAGCCCCTGCGGTACCACCTGGAGGCCGAGCACGGCAACACCTTCGGCTGGGACTACCTGGAACAAGGCCCCGAATGGTGGAAGGTGAAGATCACCCGCGCCATCGCAGGGAACAACGCCGGTGCGAACATCCTGGACGTGACCCAACTGGCGCCGCGCGAGAAGCACCCCACCATCTTCTCCCGCTACCACGCCCTGCAAGCAGGTGAAAGCCTCACCATCCACAACGACCATGACCCCAAACCACTGTACTACCAGATGCAGGGCGAAATGGGCGACGTGTTCACCTGGGAGTACACCGAACAGGGCCCGCAATGGTGGAAGGTGAAGATCACCAAACGGCCCAGCGGGCAAGGCGCGGAAACCCTGGCCGAGATCGTCACCAAGGACATGCGCAAGGCCGAGGTCTTCAAGAAATACGGCCTCGATTTCTGCTGCAACGGCCACCTCACCATGCGTGAAGCCTGCGCCGCCAAAGGCCTGGACGTGACCCGTGTGGAACAGGAGCTGCGCGAGGCGGACAAGGTGCAGAGCTCCACGGCCCTGCCCTACAACGAGTGGAACATCGACTTCCTGGCGGACTTCATCGTGAACACCCACCATGCCTTCCTGCGCAAGAACCTGCCGGAGATCAGGAAGTATGCGGCCAAGGTGGCGCAGGTCCATGGCCAGAACCACCCGGAGCTCCACCGCGTGAACAAGCTGGTGCAGGAAGTGGATGCCGAGTTCACCGCCCACCTGCCCGAAGAGGAGCACAACATGTTCCCCTACATCAAGCAACTGGTGGCCGCCAAAAAGGCCGACCAGCCCCTGCCCGCCAGCCCCATGGGCCGCTTCAAGGATTCGCTGGAAGCCCTGGTGAAGGAACACGTGTCCGTGGGCGGCAAGCTGGACGAGATCGGTGCGCTCACCAACGGCTATGCCCTGCCCGGTGATGCCTGTGCCAGCTACACCCTGCTCTACCGCCTGCTGCACGAACTGGAGGACGACACGCACGTGCACATCCACCTGGAGAACAACATCCTCTTCCCGAAAGCCGCGGAGCTGGAGAAGTCCTTCAACTGAACCGGAATGACCAAGGCATGGAGAACAGGCGGATGCATCCGGGACCGCGCCGGGCATCCGCACCTGATGCGCCTTGGGAAACAGCCTTGAATGGCGCGGATGAACACAGCAAGATCCCGTATACCATGCAACCCCTTGTGCCCAAGCTTCCATCCTTGATCCGTGTTCATCCGCGTCCATTCAAGGGCCCGCCCCGATCATGACCCCCATCCACGCCAACACCAAGATCGCGGCGCTGCTCCGTGCGCATCCGGACGCGTTGGAGGCCATCGTCAGCATCTCGCCCAAATTCAACAAGCTCCGCAACCCGTTGCTGCGCAAGCTGATGGCCTCGCGCGCCACCATCGGCATGGCCAGCCGGATCGGCGGCTGTACGCCGGAGGACTTCTTCACCAGGCTGGAACCGCTGGGCTTCGTGGTGGACCGCGCGGTGGGCGAAGCCGTTGAAGAACAGGGCGCACCGCTGCCCGCCTTCATGCAGCTGCTCAAGCCGGAGCATGTGCAGGAGCTGGACGTGCGGCCCATCCTCAACCAAGGGCAAGACCCCTTCAACCTGATCCTGGGCAAGGTGAAAGCGCTGAAGGCCGGTGAAACCCTGAAGATCATCAACGACTTCGAGCCCATCCCCTTGATCCAGCTCCTGGGCAAACAGGGCTTCGGGACGTATTCCAAGGCCATTGACGGGAACACCTGGCACACCTGGTTCTTCAAAACGGGCGAAAACAGGTTGCCCGAAGCCCCTGCACCCATGGACAGTGCCGGCTTCGACGCGTGCATGCAACGGTTCGTGGGACGCACCAGGACCATCGACGTGCGCCACCTGGAGATGCCGCTGCCCATGCTCACCATCCTCGATGAACTGGACCACCTGCCCGCCGGCCATGCGCTGTTCGTGGACCACAAACGCATCCCCGTGTTCCTGCTGCCCGAGCTGGAAGAGCGGAAGTTCGAGTACCGCGCCAAGGAGCTCGGTGAGGGCGACGTGAAACTCTTCATCTTCAGGGCCTGAACAACCCACCTGGATCGATCATGGTGAACACGGCCGGACACGGATGGCGCCCTTGCCAACAGCAAAGTCCACGACCATGCACGCTTCCTGACCAAGGCTGCTTTCAGCCGCCCAACCGATAGTGCGCACCACCATGTTCGGACCATCGCTTGGCAGTTCCGTGGCAAAGACCACTTCCCACAAGGTGGTGATCCCCTTCTATGCTTACGCCGCCGTCTCCTTCCTGGCGGCCACGGTGATGCTGCTGTTCGCCGGCGATGCATTCACCGGCCACTGGTTCCAGCCGCACCTGCTGGCCCTCACCCACCTGATGGCGCTGGGCTGGGCCACCATGGTCATCCTCGGCGCCAGCCATCAACTGGTGCCCGTCCTCATTGAGAACGACCTCTACAGCAACACCTTGGCGTACCTCTCCTTCGTGCTCGCGGCAACGGGGATTCCGCTGCTGGTATACGGCTTCTTCGTGTTCAACCTGGGTTGGCCCGCGCAACTGGGCGGCTCGCTGGTGCTGGCCGCGCTGCTGGCCTTCATCGCCAACATCGCCATCAGCATCGCCAAGAGCAAGCGTGAGAACGTGCACGCCGTGTTCGTCTTCACCAGCACCATCTGGCTGCTGCTCACCGTGAGCTTGGGGCTGGCGCTGCTCTTCAACTTCACCGCATCGGTGTTGCCGCGCAACTCCCTGCACTACCTCACGCTGCACGCGCACTTGGGCGTGGTGGGCTGGTTCCTGCTGCTGGTGCTGGGCGTGGGCTCGCGCCTCATCCCCATGTTCCTCATCTCCAAATACACCAACCCGCGCCTGCTGTGGGCGGTGTTCACGTTGGTGAACACGGCCCTGGTGCTGTACGGCGTGCAGTTCCTCTATGGCTTGGGCGCATGGCTCACCTTCCTGCCCGCGGCAATGGTGCTCGCCGCGCTCTTGCTCTTCGTGCACTACTGCCGGCAAGCCTACTTGCAGCGCATCCGCAAGAAGGTGGACGACCAGATGAAGGTGTCGCTGCTGGCCGTGGCCCTGTTGCTGGTGCCCTCGGCGGTGCTGCTGGTGTTGATCGCCGTGCTGCTTTCCACCCGCGGGGAACAAGCCACCGTGGTGCTGCTCTACGGCTTCACCATCTTCTTCGGGTGGCTCACCGCCATCATCCTGGGCATGACCTTCAAGACCCTGCCCTTCATCGTGTGGAACAAGGTGTACCGCCACCGCGCTTCCATGGGAAAAATGCCCGGCCCCAAGGACATCTTCAGCCACCCGGTGTACAAGGCCATGGCCGTGGCGTACCTGGCGGGCTTCCTCCTCTTCGCCTTCGGCATCCTGCTGGCGAGCACCCCGCTGCTGAACACCGGTGCCATGGCCTTGCTGGCCGCTGCCGCACTGTACAACTGGAACGTGGGGAAACTGTTGACCCATAAACCCTTCAAGCCATGAACCATTCCGAAGAGAGCAAAGCACTGCTGGACAAGGCCTATGATGGGTTGAAGTCCGTGGACGACCCGGAGGTGGGCCTCAACGTGGTGGACCTGGGGTTGATCTACGAATTGGACCTGCAGGAAGCAGACAAGAAGATCACCTGCCTGATGACCTTCACCACGGAATTCTGCCCCATGGGCGAATCCATCATGGCCAACGTGAGCGAATCCCTGAAGATGAACGTGCCCGGCTACACGCCGGAGGTGACCGTGACCTTCGAGCCGCCATGGAGCCAGGACATGATCTCCGACGCCGGGCGTGAATTCCTGGGCAGCTACTGACCATGCTGAGCCTCACCTGCAAAGCCTCCATCAAGGCCGTGGTGTTCCTGGGCTCACGGCTCGCCACGGGGGCGCGCAGCAGCCTGAAGGAAGTGGCGGAGTTCATCGATGAGAACGAGCACACTGTGGGCAAGCTGCTGCAGCGGTTGGTGAAGGCGGGCCTCATCCAAAGCGCCAAAGGCCCCAAGGGCGGCTTCTTCCTCACGGCCAAACAAGCGGACCAGCGCGTGATGCGCATCGTGGAGGCCATCGACGGCGCCGACGTGTTCAAGCAATGCGGCCTGGGCCTGAGCCGGTGCAGCGACAGCCATCCCTGTCCCTTCCATGAAGACTTCAAGCCGATCCGCGAACAGTTCCGCGACCTCTGCAACGAACGCCGCGTGCGCGACCTCTACCAAGAGGTGAACAGCGGGCTGGCACACTTGGTGGGGTAAAGAGGTGCCCATTCCCTGCGGCAATCGGCTTGCGACGGAAGCTGCCGACCAAGCAAAGTCGCGCCGATGCATCCCTGCGGCACGTAGCTGAACGTGTGCAGGAACGCCATCCGCATGTGCAAGCTGAAGCGCCCGCAGGGTCTCGCGATGCGGACCCCTGCGGGGGGTATGTCGCAGGGTCCCGAGGCGGAGACCCTGCGGGAGGGGGAATGTAGTGAGGCGGACCGCCCGCGCCGGGTCACGCCAAGACGTACCCATGCCTCCGGCATACAGGTCCGGTAAATAGCGGGTACAGCGATGGGACGTTCCCATAGCGTCTCGTGCTTCGTGCAGCAGATGGGTCCCGAGCTGCCTGCGCGAAGCGCTACGGCAGCCAAAGAGCGGAGACCCAGCGGAAGTTCAGGATACCATTACTTTGCCCACTGAAGTTCCGGGGGGAAATCCGAACGGTCACAGTGGGTTACTGCTATCCACGCAGCCCGACACAGCCCTCGGAACTTCCTTTTTTTCCGGTGCTTGGCGGCATCAGGCTTCTTCAGGCCAAGGCAATAAGGCGGTTCGTCCAGTGAGCACCTTGTCCAATAGTTGGCGGAACCGGCTGTCCTGCCCTGGCCGTACCAGCACATCCTGCCAACGCTCCCAAAGGACCAAATGCGGCCGCGCGAACGGATGGACCTCCAAACTGATCCCATCCCTGGACCGCCGGCTGCGCTTCAATTTGTTGCGCACGAATCCCAACGCCCATAGGTCTTGTTGGGGTTTCCCTTTCCCCACAAGCAGCTCTGCGGCACGCACGTAGCCCATCGCCTGCATGCGGAGAAGATCGGTGCCATACATGTACGGGTCGTTCCATGTGTACCAACTATCGGCACGGCCCTGTGCATTGTTCCAATAGGACACTTCGGTGAAATGCCCTTCAGCTATCGATCGTGCTGCGTACTCATCACTGGCATAACGGAGTTCCATGATCGCCTTGGGGCGGTACATCAATATGTCCGCATCCCGGTCCCAGATGAAGTGCTTTTCCCAGGCGGGCATTGGCACAACAGGATACCAGGTCCTCGGTTCTTCCGGCAGCCTCCGGCGCACGATGCCTGCTTCCACTTGGCGGGTTATTTCTTCTTCACTGCTGCCAAGCCAGTGCCCGTAGTCGAGGTACTGGCCATATCCGTGCAATTTCGCCCAGCGAGGTATGTCCAAGTGATACGGGTAGCGGCGTGGCATGGAGGCAATGTAGCACTGGCAAGCCCGATCTACCTTGCCTGCGCATGATGAGCCAAAAACACGTGAGGGACCGTTTCAACCGGAAGCAGCAATTGGCCGCCGAAGGACATGCGGAGTTGTTGGACTTCATGCATGGTTCATTTGCTCCTGTGATTGCATCCATTCCATTGTTGAGGCACGCCAAGAAGCATGGCATAGAGCCACTGTGTACGCCGGGCCATCTGCGAAGGAGCGACCTGGTGCGTTGGGGTTTGCTGGAGAAAGTGGTAACGGACGATGCGCTCGACCCATACGATGGCTATCGGCCAACTGAAGAGGGGAGCCGATACCTGCTCTATGAGGAGGCCTTTCAACTGCTTGCAATACGTAGCGGCTTCGCCAAGGAGCTGATGGACCGGCGCGAAGCTGAAGTGCAACGGGAATCCAGCGAATGTTTTGAGCAATTGGATCCAGGGGAGAAGACAGCGGCGATCTTCGCGATGAGGGAGTTCATCGGCCTGCATCAATTCAACCCCGACAAACAATGGGGGAACGCATGGACACTGCGTGATCATGAAGGCCATGACCTGGTGCTGCCCATTGAATTAGTTCGTCGCAAGACGGCGCGGGAAGAAAGCCTATCGTTCATTGGAGGCATCGAGGAACTGTTCAGCAACCCGGATGAGGTGCGAGTGGTTGAACAGCCGGGCGGATTGCGCACGCACCGGTACATCAAGATCTATCCCGGTCTCGTGCTGTTCGGCATCGTGGCGATCGAAGGCGACCGGCCCGTGCGGATCGTTGATTGGTTCGGCTTCACATACGATCCAAGTTCAGCTGATTATACTGCGCAGAAGGAGATCATTCGGCGGGACTGGATTGGTGAATGCATCCATGTTGGTCCGGAGCATCCATCAAAACAGGCCAAGAAGGAATGAGCGGTTCTCGCTCCTTATGAGCTGCAACCTGGACTCCGTTCCTTCCCGCGCCGGGTCACGCCAACAAGGACCACCGGCAAAAAGCGGATCCTGCGCTGGGATGGGCCTTGCTGTGCGCCCCCCGCCGTACGGCGGGTCGTTCACACTCTGGTTGCGGTAGTTCTACGCTGTGTGACATCCTTCGGAGTCACCAATTGCACCTCACCAAGTGACCCCAACGGGGTCACAAAGCGTAGCATGCTGACAATCTCCGGCGGTTCGACCCGCCGCATGGCGGGCGTCGCACAAGATCCCCTTTTTGCAGGGAGACAAAGACGCATCTAGCCTGAAGCGAACTTCCCCCATTCCCGTGCCCTTCCTACTTTGCCCCTTCACATTCCACCATGTCCATTTCCCGCCGCGAGATCCGCACCCGCGCCACCAAGTTCGCCAAGCAATGGGCCCAGGCCACCGACGAGGAGGCCGATGCCAAGCCCTTCTGGTACGAGTTCTTCCACGTCTTCGGCATCCGTGCGCGCACCGTGGGCAGCTACGAAGTGCATGTGCGCAAGCTCGATGACGCCTTGGGCAAGATCGATTACTTCTGGCCCGGCATGCTGCTCATTGAGCACAAGAGCCGCGGCAAGGACCTGAAGAAGGCCGCTATTCAAGCAGTGGATTACCTCCACGGCGTGAAGGAGCACGAGAAGCCGCGCTACATCATCGTCAGTGATTTCGCCCGCTTTGTGCTGTACGACCTGGACCAGGGCACGGAGACCGAAGTGAAGCTGGAAGACCTTCCGCAGCAGATCGAGCGCTTCGACTTCATCGCCGGCTACGAGGCGCGGCCGGTGCGCGAACAAGATCCCGTGAACATCCAAGCGGCCGAGTACATGGGCCGCCTGCACGATGAACTGAAAGCCTCCGGCTATGAAGGAAAGGAACTTGAAGTCTACTTGGTGCGCTTGCTCTTCATCCTCTTCGCCGACGATACCGGCATCTTCGAGCAGGACGCTTTTTACAACTTCATCGTGGACCAAACGCGCGAGGACGGCACCGACCTCGGCCCGCAGATCGCCCTGCTGTTCCAACTGCTGAACACGCCCGATGCCAAGCGCCAGAAGAACCTCGATGAGCGCCTCGCCGACTTCAAGTACATCAACGGAAAACTCTTCGCCGAGCCGCTGCCCATCGCCCATTGGAACGGCGGCATGCGCGTTACCCTGCTGGAATGCGCCAGCCTCAACTGGAGCCGCATCAGCCCCGCCATCTTCGGTGCGCTGTTCCAGAGCGCCATGGATGCCAAGGCCCGCCGCAACCTCGGCGCGCACTACACCAGCGAGCAGAACATCCTCAAGCTCATCAAGCCGCTTTTCCTGGATGAACTGTGGGCCGAATTTGAGAAGGTGAAAGGCAGCAAGGCCAAGCTGGAGCAGTTCCACGGCAAGCTGAGCGAGCTGCGCTTTTTGGACCCCGCCTGCGGCTGCGGCAACTTTTTGGTGATCACCTACCGCGAGTTGCGCGAACTGGAGATCGCCGTGATCACCGCCCAACTGAAAGGCCAGCAAGTGGTGGACGTGGACAAGCTGGTGCTGCTGAACGTGGACCGCTTTTTCGGGATCGAGATCGAGGAGTTCCCCGCGCAGATCGCCCAGGTGGCCATGTGGCTGATGGACCACCAAATGAACCAGCGCATCAGCGCGGCCTTTGGCGAGTACATGGTGCGGATCCCGCTGCGCAAAAGCGCCACCATCGCGTGTGCCAATGCGCTTACTACGGATTGGCAGGGGTTGTTGGTTCCCGGGCGTGGAGCCGCAGGGTCCCGAAGCGGAGACCCTGCGGGAGTTGCGGAGGGGGTAGGGGAAGCTCCCGCAGGGTCTCGCATGGCGGACCCTGCGTTGGAACATCGCTTCGACTACATCCTCGGCAATCCGCCGTTCATCGGCAGCAAGCTGATGACCACCGACATGCGCACGGACCTCCTGCGCATCTTCCCCGGCGTGAAGGGCGCGGGCACGCTGGATTTCGTGTGCGGTTGGTACGGCCTGGCCGCGCAATACATGAAGGCGCACGGTGATGGAAAGACCTGCTCCGCCTTCGTGAGCACCAACAGCATTACGCAGGGTGAACAGGTGGGCGCGCTGTGGGGGCCGCTGCTCGCCCAAGGGATCAAGGTCCACTTTGCACACCGCACGTTTCATTGGAACAACGAGGCGCGCGGCGTGGCCGCCGTGCATTGCGTCATCATCGGCTTCGCGAATTTCGATGTGCCCAAGAAGCGCTTGTTCAGCTACGCGGACCCAAAGGCCGAACCGGAGGAAAGCGTGGTGGCGAACATCAGCCCGTATTTGGTGGAAGGCGGGGATGTGGTGATCTACAGCCGCCAACGACCGCTATGCAATGTGCCGGAGATCGGTATTGGCAACAAGCCCATTGATGGCGGCTACTACCTCTTCACGGACGAAGAGAAGGCCGCGTTCATCCGCAATGAACCCGGATCCAAGAAGTACTTCCACCGGTGGCTGGGCAGCGATGAGTTCATCAACGGTTGGCAGCGCTGGTGCCTGTGGTTGGGTGAGGCATCTCCATCAGAATTAAAGACAATGCCCGAAGTGCTTGCAACAATTGAGTTAGTGAGGAAATACCGATTGGGGCTGATAAAGGCAAAGAGTGGAAGGGAAGCAACGGCTGGTGGAAGTTCTTTGAAGCTCGCTGAAACGCCTACCCAGTTCCACGTGCAATTCATTCCGAAGGAGCGATTCATGGTGATTCCGGAAGTCTCGTCAGAAAGGCGGAAATACATTCCCATGGGTTATATGGAACCGGATACACTGTGCTCGAACAAGCTCCGGTTGATGCCACATGCTACGCTGTTTCACTTTGGGATCTTGATGTCGAACATGCACATGGCTTGGACAAATCATGTTTGTGGAAGATTGGAAAGCAGATACCAGTATTCGATCAAGATCGTGTACAACAACTTCCCGTGGCCTGAGCAACCCACGGCCGCGCAACAAGCCGCCGTGGAGAAGGCCGCGCAAGGGGTGCTGGATGCGCGGGCGCAATTCGCCACCGCAAGCCTCGCGGACCTCTACGACCCGCTCACCATGCCACCCGCGCTGGTAAAAGCCCACCAAGCCTTGGACAAGGCCGTGGACAAGTGCTACCGCCCGCAGCCGTTCGCGAATGATGCGAAGCGGGTGGAGTATTTGTTTGAGTTGTATGAGCGGTATGTGGGTGGGTTGATGGGTGGGAAAAGGGGTTAGGCAATTGAAATGGAAATGATCCCGAACTTTGAAGCATGATTATCACACGGTTGAAGCTCAAGAATTGGAGAAATTTCAAGCACGTTGAGGTGAACCTCCGTGAGCGGGTGTACCTCATAGGGCCAAATGCATCCGGTAAATCGAACCTCCTTGACGTCTTCCGGTTTCTGCGTGATATTGCAAAGGCGGAGGGTGGCGGGCTTCAAAAGGCCGTTGTTGGCGACCGTGGGGGATTGAAGCGGATACGGTGCCTCAACGCCCGCAGGGATCCCGAAGTGATGATCGAGGTGGAGATGTCTGAAGCCATGAACGCGCCGGCAAAGTGGCGCTACACCTTGGGCATTAAAAGTGAAGGGACCGGGCTGCAACGGCCCGTTGTATCCCAAGAAACCGTGGTGGACTTGATCGCGGACAAGAAGTTGTTGGACCGGCCGAATGCAGAGGATGCAGGAGATCCGGAATTGCGCACGGTCACCCATTTGGAACAGGTAAGCGCGAACAAGTCGTTCCGGGAGGTCGCCGATTTCTTCAGTGGCGTCACCTATCTCCATTTGGTGCCACAACTGTTGAAATATGGTGACCGGATCGGTGGATCGCACTTGGAGGGCGATCCCTTCGGCCAGGCATTTCTCCAGCAGATCGCCAAAGCTACCGAGCGGGTGCAGCACTCCCGATTGAAGAAGATCGAACGCGCTTTGCAGGTTTGTGTTCCGAATATGAGGCAACTCTCGTTCGAGCGCGACAAGGTGGACGGCACGCCCCATTTGGTGGCACAATTTGAACATTGGCGGCCCAACGCCGGTTGGCAACGGGAGAATGAATTCAGCGATGGCACACTCCGATTGCTCGGTATCATGTGGAGTTTGTTGGACGGTGATGGAGTGTTGCTCTTGGAAGAGCCGGAACTTTCCTTGAACGAAGCGATCGTCGGCCGCATTCATAAGCTCGTAGTTCAGATGCAACGCCAAGCCAAATATCCCAGGCAAGTATTCATCACTACCCATAGTGAAGCTCTTTTGTCCGACGAGGGGATCGATATTCGCGAGGTGTTGCGCCTCGATCCAACCCAGGATGGCACTGTGGTCCATGAACCGGATGAGACGGACCGGAAGCTGGTGCGGTCCGGATACACCGTCTCGCAAGCCATGCTACCCAAAGTAAAACCTAAGGGTGTGGATCAACTCAGCTTCTTCGATTAATGGCAGGCAGTAGGGAAGTAATGCTCGTCTGTGAAGACCAGCTGGGTGCGGATATGCTGGTGCGATTAGTTTCCCATGCAAGGCCACAATTGTCCATAAGGTCAGTGGAGGTCACTCGTGGCAACACAAGAATTGCCGCGAGCATCGGTAAATATGCACGGGCTTCACAAGCGGGCGTGGCACATATCATCCTTACGGACCTGGACCGCGTAGCATGCCCGCCAAGCCTCATTGCGGAGTGGAATGTTCCTGAAGTGCCGGGCTATCTTCTTTTCCGGGTCGCTGTCCGTGAGGTGGAATCCTGGCTCCTGGCAGACAATACAGGTCTTGCCAAATTCCTTGGAATTCCTGCTAGCAAGATCAGCATGCAGCCCGATGAGGTGAATGACCCCAAGGAGAACCTGATGAACCTGGTGCGACGCTGTAGAAATAAACGGCTCAAACAAGATATCCTACCGGAAACAGGCTCCACGGCCAAGAAGGGCGTATTCTACAATGAACGTTTCGGTCGATTTGTCAGAATCGATTGGAACTTGGAGCGTGCTGCAAAATTATCACCGAGCTTGAACAAGGCTCTTCTTCGAATCGGAAGTTTTTAGGATCTCGTTCCACCCAATGGACTTCATCACCCTCGACTTTGAAACGGCCAATCGGAACCGCAACAGCGCCTGCGAACTGGGCCTCACCTTCGTAAAGAACGGTGTGGTGGGAGAAACCCGAAGCTGGCTCTTGAAACCCATCCCGAACGACTTCGACTACTTCAATATCCTGCTGCACGGCATACGGCCGGAGATGGTCCAGGACCAGCCTGAGTTCAATGCCTTGTGGCCCGAGGTGCAACCGTTGCTGGAAGGCCAATTCGTGATCGCGCACAATGCCGGGTTCGACATCAGCGTACTTCGCAGGACGATGGAGCAATACGGAATTCCCTTTCCGAACATGAGCTATGCGTGCAGCTACATTTTCTCCAAACGCGTATGGGAAGGATTGCCTTCCTATGGCCTGAAGGAACTGTGCGCGAAGAATGAAATTGCGTTCCGCCATCACCGCGCAGGGCCGGACAGCAGGGCCACGGCGGAACTGGCGCTGAAGGCGTTTGAGTGCGCAGGAATTGAACGGCCAGATGACCTGCCCAACAAATTGAGGACCACCATCGGTGCATTGTTCCCCGGCGGGTTCCATGCGTGCAGGGCCAAGTCCGACAAAACCAGCCGGTGGTCCACTCCCCATCCTTCAAGCTTCATAGGGGATCCAGCAAAACAAGACCCGGATAATTTGTTCTTTGGCCAAACAGTGGTCTTCACGGGAGCATTGTCATCCATGACCCGTGCTGAAGCGCAACAAGCCATTGCGGACATCGGAGGGGTCAACGGGGTTGGTGTTACCAAGCAGACCGGCTTCTTGGTCGTCGGCCAGCAGGATTATCGCTTGGTCGGTGAAGATGGCTTGAGCGGAAAGCAGGAGAAGGCGCTAAAGTTGAAGGCGGCCGGAGTGCCGATCGAGATCATGTCGGAAGCGGATTTCAAGGACCACATCTGATATCGAGTCCTAAGAAGAACAACAGGGGGGCCATTCATTGGCGCGAGCGCCCTCCGCTCGTGCATCATTCCATCGGTTGTACTGCACCAACGCACGAGCGGAAGACGCTTGCGCGAGATCCGGTGAAACTGTTGCAGAGGAAGAAGGAACGAATGGGCTTTATCTTTGAACGAAGCCAATGGCACCCAAAGCGATCAAACCGAACATCGAGGGCTATGCGTTCTATTTCTTCAGCAACGAGAACAACGAACCCGCGCATGTGCATGTGCGCAAGGGAGATGGGCTGGTCAAATACTGGCTGGAACCTGCGGTGGTACTGGCCGATGATAACGGCCGCATGAAGGTGCAGGAATTGCGGCGTGCTGAAGAACTTGTAAAGGAGAACAGGAGCCGCATTGAAAAAGCTTGGAACGAATACTTCGCATTATGAGCAACCGAAAGCCAGTGATACAAGACCCCGTAAACGCGATGATCCGCGAACAAGGTGTCCGCATCACCGCCGTGCATGCCATCAAGGATGCGAACCTCTTGCTGGTCATGCTCAACGAAGGCCGCTTGGAGTTCCCCTTGGATGGCTTCAAGCGCCTGGCAAAAGCCAGCCAAGCCCAGCTGAACAAGTACGAGCTGCTGCCCGATGGCGCAGGTGTGCATTGGCCTGGTTTGGACGAGCACTTGAGTTTGCGCGGCTTTCTGCTCGCAACAATGCGCGAGATGCTGCATGGGCCTGCACCCGCACGTTCAAGGAAGAGCAGCAGGGTGCCGGTCTGAAGGGGGATGTGCATAGCCGCGGTATAGCGCTGCGGACACAGTCAGAAAACGCAAAACCAGTCACAGACGGCATATAACTCCCTCTGCGACCGGTGCCGTAATCTCGAACTAGCTATAACATTGATCAGAACCAAACACGATGGACTGGTTCACAGCCTGGCTAAGCTTGTTGATCGTAGGTTGGTGGAATCGCCGAAAAGATAGGCGGGAGCAGCGCCGGACACGGCGTTAGGGACATCAACGCCTTTTCATTGGCGCGAGCGTCCTCCGCACGTGCCTCATTCCATCGGTTGTACTGCACAAACGCACGAGT
The DNA here is from genome assembly GCA_018057455.1 of Flavobacteriales bacterium. Classification (GTDB taxonomy): domain Bacteria; phylum Bacteroidota; class Bacteroidia; order Flavobacteriales_F; family PHOS-HE28; genus PHOS-HE28. Next base: position 26,527 of record JAGPDT010000009.1, read on the forward strand.
GGAGGGCGCTTGCGTGAGCTCCGGGGTCAATCAACTCCCCACGCCGCACAAAGATCCCGGAATACGATGTATGCCGCCATTTCCCGCATGGAGAATACGTAATGTGGGGTGAACGCGTGGATGTCGCCGCTTTCACGGACGATCCGGGCTGAGAGCGGGTCCAGGATCGCCAACCCATTTTGGGTGACATCCTTAAAATATGCCTTGTTGGCCACGGTGTCTTTGTTCAAGTACTGAATGCAGTACTTGCGCTCACGATGTTCGAACAGAACGGGCTCGTCGTTGATCCATACCTTACCGCACCCGCCGCATTCTGTCGTATTCAGGCGCTGGCTCATGATCCTTTCCATTGCCATGCTGTCTGTGGAATAGGCCACGGACCACACCAACGTCAGTTGCTCGTGGCCGCAAGCAGGGCATTTGAATTCATGGTTTCTCTTTATGGACATGGCAGCTTATTGGCTTTCATTCATCAGCGTCGGCAGCAGGGGTTTCCTCCGGTGCATCCTTGCCCCACCGGGCGCAACGATCACGGAAATCGATGTAGGCGACCAACTCATCCATGCCGAACACGAAGTGGGGGCGGAGAAAATGTTCGCCTTGGGTGTTCATGGCGATTGCGGTGCTGATCGCGTCCATGACCTGGGTTCCCTGCTTGGTGATCCTTGCATAGGTTTCCTTCGCTCCCATGACCTCCTCGCCAAGGTATTGTATGCAGTACCCCCGTTCCAGGTCATGGTAGAGCAAGCTTCCGTCCACGAAGGCCCTCGACTTGCACTTCTCGCACTCGAAAATGTTCAAGCGTTGTTCTTTCAACGCATGTACCAAGTCCTTGTCGCCCGTGTTCACTGAGGACCAAACCTCCATGTGTTGCTGGTGTCCACAACTTGGGCAGGCCAATTCTTGAGGATAGGACATGGACATGCTCGGCGGGTATGAAGGATTGCCGCAATATAGAATACCAGTGTCTCGTGCTGGCAATCGCACGAGCGGAGGATACTCGCATGAGGTTTGGGCGCGGCATCCGCGCACGCAAGCCATGCAGCATCTTTGCCCGCAGCATGTGGTTCACCGATCTTTTCGGCTTTGAAGAGGAAACGGCTGAGCAGGTGCGGCGCAACTTGGCCCACATCGCCACCGTGCTGCACGACATGAATGATGCAGTCCGGCAACGGTTGAAAGGGAAGCTGAGGATCGGGCTGCAATGGGATACGGAAGTGACCTTGGCGGATCCAGCGCAGATCGTATCCCAAGCGTATTGCTCGGCATTACCGCTCGCATACTCCCATGTGGATGGCGGTCTCTGGGAGCCTTTTGCACGCTTGATCCTGGAGGCGACCTAGAAGCCACGTTGTTTGCGGCGCTGATCAATCTCGAACGGCGCGGCTCGAACATCGTTTACCTCACCTTGCTCGGTGGCGGTGCCTTCGGGAATCCCCAGGTGTGGATCATGGATGCACTGCGGCAAGCACTTCATAGGTTCAAGGATGTGCCATTGGACGTGCGGATCGTGAGCTACGGCAGCCCGGATCCCTTGGTGAAGGCAATGGCGGATGGCTGGTGAGGACTAGGCCCGAGCGCGATCTGAAGCTCCCGCGTGGTCTCGCAAAGCGGATCCTGCGGTGGAACAGGGATTGCCCGGTCCCGAGGCGGAGATCCCATGGGAATGTATGCCCGCCGCCCGGACGGGTGGACTCAGTCCTTGCCGCGGGATCGCCGTTTCCTACGCTGCCACCAGGTGGCGCCCAACCATGCCCCCAACGCACCCCCAAGGGCAGGAAGGAACATTTGCTGGCCACTTGCGGCGTAATAAGCCCAGGCCAGCAACTGGAACACGGCGGTGAAAACAACCAGTTGAACGAGCTGGGTGCGGATGGGGCTGTTGCGGAGCATGGGAAGAATGGCGTGGATCGGCACCACGGGCCGAATGTAGCAACCGGTGCATGTGGCACCGGCCGGATGCAAGAGGGCGGCCACGCGGGCCGCCCTTATGCAATGCCGTCAGGAGGTCCGTTCAAACCCCCAACTTCTTCGCGATTGCGGCAGGCACCGCCTTCTTGTTCACCATGAAGGCCGTCATCTTGTAAGCGGCGTAGGGTTTGCTCATGTACAAGAAGCCCTCCTGCTGGTTGCTGGTGCCCCAGCTGTTCTTCACGATGTACCATTCGGTGCCGTTCTGGTCCTTGGCGATGCCGGTGATGTGCATGCCGTGGTCGTCGGTGGTGGCGAAGCTGTCGAAGGCCTTTTGGCGCATCTCGTTGGTGATCACCGGCTCGGGCTGCGGCCCCTTGAACAGGTTCTCCTTCTGTTCCTTGGAGAGCTCGGCCGCGGGCGTGGTGGTCACGAACGCCACGCCGTTCTTCCAACTGAAGGAAGGTTCGCTGACATCACCGCCCCAGGCCACGGAGTAGCCGTTCTTGAGGGCATTGTCAACAATGGCCGTGATGTCCTCCACGGGGATGTTCCACGCTTGGTTGAGCGCCCAGTTGTCCGGCACCATCAACGTGGACTTCGCATAGAAGGGCACGTCCGCCACGCTTTGGAACTCCAAGTAGTCGTTGGCGTCCAGCTTCACCACGTCCTTGGCGAAGCTCTGCGGGGTGTAGCTCTTTCCCATGTACGAGAAGCTCTCCGGCGCGTGGCCCAGGTAGGCATCCAGCACACCGCTGATCGCCTGCGGCCACACCGTGGTGAGCGTGCCCTTGTTGGGTGCCTGCACGATGGCGTCCAGCATCGCCTTGATCACCGCCTGCATCTCACCGCTCTGGTTCTTGGCATTGCCGAAGTTGAGTCCCGTGTAGGCCTCGTAGGGCACCGCGCCGTACTTGGCGTACATGTTCACCACGTCGTGGGCGATGCCGCCGTCGCCGTAGTTGAGCGAGCCATGCATGCGCACGTAGCTCTTGGCCTTCTCCTCATAGCTGCGCCGGGCGATGTAGATCTTGCTGAGGTGGATCGACGGTCCGCCCTTCTTGATCATCTCGGATTCCAGGAACGAGCCCGTGCTGTAGCTCCAGCAGGTGCCCGATGAGCCTTGGTCCTCCACGGGCGTACCCGGGGTGGAGAGCACCTGGCTGAAGCGGAAACCGGTGGTGTCGGCACTGTTGCCACTGATCTTCTTGATGAGGTCGTCTTGGGCATGCAGGCTGCCCATGGACAGGATCGCGGCCATGCAGGCCAGATTGCGCACGTTCATTCGTTCGGGTTGAGGGGTGTGGACCGGCTCCTTGGTTCGGGCCGCAAAGTAGCACGTGCCACGGGATCCATCCAGGGCACGGCACCGCAGCAACCCGGCCAACGGTGCCTCCCGGGCCACCGTTCACGATCCTTAACCAACGGCCCCAGTTAGTTTCATCTGAAACTATTTCAACCCTACCTTTGCGCCCCCGAAAACCAGCATGAAACGCTTGAACGAACCTTCCTTGGGCTACTGGTGCGCCTTGGTGGGTCAGCAGTACTTCGCCGGCATGCGCCGCTTGTTGGCCGACCTGGACATGGACCGCTGGTACTTCGCCCTGGTGCAGATCGCTGAAGCGGGTGAACCCATCACCCAACAACAACTGGCCAACCGGCTCCACTTGGACAAGGCCACCATGGTGCGTGCCATCGACCACCTGAGCGGCTTGGGCTATGTGCGGCGCGAGGTGTGCCCCGAAGACCGCCGGAAGCACCACTTGGTGTTGCTGCCCAAAGCGGCACCGGTGATCAGGTCCATCCGCGCGGCCTACGCCCAACTGAACGACGTGGCCATGGACGGCCTGGGAGCCGCAGCGCGGACCACGGCCATAGAGCAGCTCCGGCACATGCTGGGGCAACTGGACCGCGCCAACAAGGCCCACGCCCCTGAACCGGCCAAACGCACAACGCGAACGAAATGACCAACTTGGAACAACCCTTCAGGTCCTGCTCCGCCCCTGCCCTGCGCCTGCTGCCCACCGCCCTCGCGGCACTGCCGCTGCTGGTGCTCAGCGGCTGCGGCGCCACCGGCAAGGACCCCGCCGCGGGCATGCGCACGGGTGCGCCGATGGCGGTACAAGTGCATGTGCTGGCCCCTGCTGCCTTGGCGAACACCTTGGCGAGCAGCGGCACCTTGCTGGCCAATGAATCGGTGGAGGTGCGCAGCGAAGTGAGCGGGCGCGTTTCCTCGATCAACTTCAAGGAAGGGGGCCCGGTACAGGCCGGGCAGGTCCTGGTGCGCATCAACGATGACGACCTGCGCGCGCAATTGCGCAAGGCCCAGGCCGAACTGCAACTGGCCGAGATCACCGAGCAGCGCCAGGAGCAATTGCTCGCCGTGAAGGGCCTCAGCCAGGAAGCGTTCGATGCCACCCATGCCCAACGCATCAGCAAGCAGGCCGATGTGGACAACCTGCGGGCATTGATCGCCAAGACCGTGGTGCGCGCGCCCTTCAGCGGGCTGATCGGCCTGCGCAGCATCAGCGAAGGCGGGTACGTGGCCCCCAGCACGGCCATTGCCACCCTCACCCAAGTGCAGCCCATGAAGTTGGACTTCGATGTGCCCGAGCGGCACGGAAGGCAGATCATGCAAGGCCAAGATGTACAGTTCACCTTGGTGGGCGACACCGTGCGCTACACCGCCACCATCTACGCCGTGGAACCGGGGGTGAACCCGGACACCCGCTCGGTGCGCGTGCGGGCACGGGCCAACAATGCCCATGCGCGGTTGGCCCCCGGGGCCTTCGCCCGCGTGTTCATGGACCTGGGCACCATCGCCGATGCGCTCACCATTCCCTCCGAAGGCGTGGTGCCCGACATCCAAGGCCAGGTGGTGATGCTGATCCGCGATGGCAAGGCCAAGACCGTGCGCGTGGAATTGGGGCTGCGAACGGAGGAAACCGTGCAGCTCATCAGCGGCGTGCAGGCCGGCGACACGGTGATCACCAGCGGGCTGCTCGCGGTGCGTGAAGGCATGCCCGTGGTAGCTGCCCGGCAGAAATCCAACGACGGAGCCGACGCCACTTCCACGGACAAACCCGGCGCCCGGTAGGGCGGGCAGTGCGATGAACATCAGCTCCATCAGCATCAACCGGCCGGTGCTGGCCACGGTGATCAGCATCCTGATCCTGCTCTTCGGCGCCATCGGCTTCACGTACCTGGGCGTGCGCGAATACCCCAGCGTGGACCCGCCCATCATCACGGTGACCACCAACTACACCGGCGCCAACGCGGACATCATCGAGAGCCAGATCACCGAGATCCTCGAGGAGAGCATCAACGGCATCGCCGGCATCCGCACCCTGAACAGCATCAGCAGCGACGGCCGCTCCACCATCACCGTGGAATTCGGGCTCGACGTGGACCTGGAGGCCGCCGCCAACGACGTGCGCGACCGGGTGAGCCGCGCCGTGCGCAACCTGCCGCCCGACGCCGACCCGCCCATCGTGGCCAAGAGCGACGCCGACAGCAGCCCCATCCTCTCCATGACCATCCAGAGCGACCAGCGCAGCCTGCTGGAGCTGAGCGACCTGGCCACCAACGTCTTCAAGGAACGCCTGCAGACGATCCCGGGCGTGAGCGAGATCAACATCTGGGGCGAGAAGAAGTACAGCATGAAGCTGGAGCTGGACCCCGTGAAGATGGCCGCCTTGGGCGTAACCCCGGAAGATGTGCGCACCGCCCTGGAGCGCGGCAACGTGGAGCTGCCCAGCGGCCGCATCGAAGGCTACCGCACCGAACTCACCATACGCACCCTGGGCCGCCTCTCCACCGAAGCGGAATTCAACGACCTGATCCTGCGCCAGGACGGCATCACCCTGGTGCGCCTGCGCGACGTGGGCACCGCCCGCCTGGCACCGCACAACGAACGCACCCTGCTGCGCGGCAACGGCGGGATCCCCATGGTGGCCGTGGCCGTCACCCCGCAGGCCGGCAGCAACTACGTGGCCATCGCCGACGAGTTCTACAAACGCGTGGACCAGATCAAGAAGGAAATGCCCGGCGACCTGCGCTATGACCTGGCGATGGACACCACCACCAGCATCCGCACGGCCATCCTCGAGGTGCAGGAGACCATCGTCATCGCCTTCCTCCTGGTGGTGCTGGTGATCTTCGTCTTCCTGCGCGACTGGCGCACCACGCTCATCCCCGTGCTGGCCATCCCCATCTCGCTCATCGGCTCGTTCTTCATCATGTACGTGGCCGACTTCAGCATCAACATCCTCACCCTGCTGGCCATCGTGCTGGCCACCGGCATCGTGGTGGACGACGCCATCGTGGTGCTGGAGAACATCTATGCCAAGATCGAGGGCGGCATGGACCCCATCCAGGCGGGGCACGTGGGCAGCAAGGAGATCACCATGGCCATCATCAGCACCAGCATCACGCTGATCGTGGTGTTCCTGCCGATCATCTTCCTCAGCGGCCTCACGGGCCGGCTCTTCCGCGAGTTCGGCGTGGTGGTGGCCGGCGCCGTGCTGATCAGCGCCGTGGTGAGCCTCACCCTCACGCCCATGCTCAGTGCGCATTTCCTCAAGCGCGAGGAAAAACGAAGCCGTTTCTATGAAGCCTCCGAGCGCTGGTTCGAACGCCTGATCGGCAACTACCAGCGCAGCCTGGAAGCGTTCATGCGCCACCGCTGGGCCGCCTTCCTGATCATGGCCGCCAGCGTGGGCCTGATCTTCCTGGCCGGTTACAACACCCCCAGCGAGCTGGCCCCGCGCGAAGACAAGAGCCGCTTCATGGTGACCAGCAGCGCCCCCGAAGGCACCAGCTTCGAGCTGATGAACGACTACATCACCTCGATCATCCGCACGGTGGACACCATCCCCGAGGTGAGCAACATGCTCTCGGTGACCTCGCCCGGCTTCGGCGCCTCCGTTTCCGTCAACTCCGGCTTCGTGCGCGCCACGCTGGTGGACCCCGCACAGCGCACCCGCACCCAGGACGAGATCGCCGCCGAAGTGGGCAAGCTGGTGCAACGGCACAACCTGGCGCGCACCTACGTGATCCAGGAACCCACCATCGGCGGTGGCCGCCGCTCGGGCCTGCCCGTGCAGTACGTCATCCAAGCACCCGACTTCGAACGCCTGCGCAACGTTCTGCCCACCTTCCTCGAGGAAGCACGCAAGGACCCCACCTTCCAGATCGTGGACGTGGACCTGAAATTCAACAAGCCCGAACTGCAGGTGGAGATCGACCGCGACCGTGCCCGCAGCCTGGGCGTGGACGTGCGCGACATCGCCCAGACCCTCCAGCTCTACTTCAGCGGCCAGCGCTACGGCTACTTCATCCTCAACGACAAGCAGTACGAAGTGATCGGCCAGGCCACCCGGCCCAACCGCGATGCCCCGGCCGACCTGGACAAGGCCTATGTGCGCAACAACAAAGGCGAAATGATCCAGCTGGGCAACTTGGTGCGCACCAGCAACCAGAGCACGCCGCCCATGCGGTACCGCTACAACCGCTACGTAAGCGCCACCGTGAGCGCCTCCTTGGCCGATGGCTACACCCTGGGCACCGGCATCGAGGCCATGGACCGCATCGCCGCCGCCACCTTGGACGGTTCCTTCAGCACCGCCCTCAGCGGCGAAAGCAAGGAGTTCGCCGAGAGCGGCAGCAGCCTGCTCTTCGCCATGCTCTTCGCCCTGGTGCTCATCTACCTCATCCTCGCCGCGCAGTTCGAGAGCTGGGTGGACCCCCTGGTGATGATGTTCGCCGTGCCACTCGCCCTGGCCGGTGCCCTGCTCACCCTCTGGATCGGCGGCCACACCCTCAACATCTTCAGCCAAATCGGCATCATCGTGCTCATCGGCCTGGTCACCAAGAACGGCATCCTCATCGTGGAGTTCGCCAACCAGAAACGCGAATCGGGCATGGACAAGATGAAGGCCGTGGTAGAGGCCTCCGCCCAGCGTTTCCGCCCCATTGTAATGACCACGCTGGCCACCACGCTCGGCGCCCTGCCCATCGCCTTGGGCCTGGGCGCAGCGGCAAAAAGCCGCATCCCCATGGGCGTGGCCCTGATCGGCGGGCTGCTCTTCTCGCTGGTGCTCACCCTCTATGTGGTGCCGGCTCTGTACAGCTACATGGCCTCCAAGGTGCCGGTGAGGTCCGCCGCGGAAAGCAACTCGGAACCTGCATGAGAACGCTCCTCCCCATCCTGGTGCTGCTGGCCTCCGCCGGCATGGCCCGCGCTCAGGGCACCGCCGCTCACCTCACGGCGGAACAGGCCGTGGCCCTCGCCTTGGAGAACAACCACGGCGTGCGCATGGCGCGCAACAGCGCGGAAATGGCCAAGTCGGCCAACTCCGCCGGGTCTGCTGGCATGCTCCCCACCTTGGACGCCAACGGCGGCTACAGCATGGACAACGCCGGCACCGAACAGGCGTTCTTCACCGGTGAAGTGCGTGAAACGGACAACGCCAACGCCCAGGCCCTCAACGCCCAAGTGGAACTGAACTGGACCTTGTTCGACGGCCTCTCGATGTTCGCGGCCAAGGACCGCTTGGAGACCTTGGAGCGGATCGGCGAAGGCCAACTGCGGCAGACCATGGAAGCCACCGTTTACGGTGTACTGGCCAACTACTTCCAACTGGTGCAACTGGAAAAAGCCGTGGCCGTGCAACGCGAAAGCCTGCAGACCTCGCGCGAACGGCTGTTGATCACCGGCACGGGCGAACGCGCAGGGACCGCCTCGGGGCTGGACCTGGTGCAAGCGCAGTTGGACCTGAGCACGGACAGCGCGCAGCTGCTGGCCCTGCTGCAACAAACCGCCACGGCGCGCGCCGCCCTGAACACCTTGCTGGCCCGCCCCCCGGCCACCCCCCTGGAAGTGGACACCCTGATCCCGGCCGGTGAACCATTGGACCTGCCCACCCTTCAGCAAGCGGCCCTCAGCGCCAACACCGCGCTGCAACTGGCACGCGAAGAGCATCTCGCGGCGGACCTTTCCGTGAAGGAACTGCGCGGCACCTTGCTGCCGAAATTGGACGGCTTTGCGAACTACGGCTGGTCGCGCACCACCTCGGACGTGGGCTTCCTGATGAGCAACCAACGGCTGGGCCCCCAGTATGGCCTCACCCTCAGCGTGCCGCTCTTCCGCGGCGGGGCCATCAAAGCGGTGAAGCAGGCACAACTGTACGGTGCACAGCTGGGCCTGGCCGAAGACCAAGCCCGGCTGGAACTGGACCGCGACCTGCTCGATGTATGGAACCAATACGGTTACGCCGCACAGCGCGTGCAACTGGAGGAGGCCAACCTCGCCGGTGCCCGCACGCAAATGCAGGTGGCCCTCGAGAGCTACCGCATCGGGGTGATCACCGCCGTGCAACTGCGCGATGTGCAGCAAGGTTTGGTAACGGCCGAAAACCGGCTGCTCACCGCCCGTTTCGAGGCCAAGGTGGCCGAATTGCAATTGCGCCTGTTGGCGGGCAAGCTGCTGTAAGTACCTTGGCCCGGCCATAGCGCATACGCATGCTTCACCGGACCATCCTGTACCTGGCTGCATTCACCTTGCCTGCCGTCACCGCACTGATCGGTGGCAACGGACCCAAGGCCGGGGAAGCTGGGACCGCCCAGGTGCGCACGCAACGGCAGGTGGTGAACAAGGTCCCGTTCAAGGAGCTCAGGCGCATCTCCAACCGCACCGGCGCGGAATGGAAACTGCTCGTGGGCCCCGCCCATGCTTCCGCTCCCACAGGGCAAGCCTTGTTCATAGTGCCGTCCCGTGATACCAGCCTGCTGGTGCACGGCCAGGAACCGTGGCACCTGCCCGGCCGCATGATCGACAACGGAGACAAGCAATGCTACTACGAGGCTGAAGTGTTCGCCGGCGAAGTGCTGCGCGACACCATCGGCGTGATCTGGTACGACCGCACACGGATGCCCGATGGGCATTGGAAGGAGAACACCACGCTGCTCAACCTCAGCAATTCCGTGCCGGACACCGTGGTGTTCTTCGGCCATGGCCGCCGAAGCGCCACCTTGGGCCAGGCCTTCCGCGGCAAATGCACCATGCTCGATACCGCCCGCCTGGCCTTGAAGCCGGAAAAACTCTAGCACCGGCGGCTCCCCAAGGCCCGTTCCGGCAACGGGCCCGATCGCCGGACCACCACCCTGATCGCGGCTTGGGCGGGCCTGTCGCCGCCCATCCATGCCCACCCGCAAATTGCTTTCTTCGCATCCGCCCGGCCACCATCGCCAGGGCACCCGCCGCCCCATGACCCTCCATGCACCGATCCTCACCCTGCTGCGTGGCCTGGGCCAGATCATGCTGCAGGAAAATGCCGCCACAGGACTCCTGTTCCTGGCGGGCATCACCATTGGATCCCCGGTCATGGGCTTGGCCGCGCTCCTCGCCGTGGCCAGTGGTACGCTCACTGCCACCATGCTGCGGTACCGCAAGGCCGAAGTGGAACAAGGCCTTTACGGCTTCAGCGCCGCATTGGTGGGCGTGGCGCTGGTGCTGTTCCGGGGGCATGGCCCGTGGGTTTGGATGGCCGTTGGCACAGGTTCGGCAGTGGCCGCCGTCATCCAGCATTACTTCCTGCGGCGCAAGGTCCCTGTGTTCACCTTGCCTTTCGTACTCGTCACTTGGGCTGCGCTGCTGCTGCTGCCCGCGCCGGGAGAAGCCGCAGCTGTCCCGCCGTCCACCCTGCCGGGAGGAATGTGGGCGGGGGCCCTGGTCCACGGCTTCGGGCAGGTGATCTTCCAAGACGGCCACATTGCCGGCCTGCTCTTCCTGGTGGCAGTGGCCCTGCATTCGCGCATCGCCGCGCTGTACGGCATGGCCGGTGCCTCCCTCGCGGCAGGGCTCGCCTTGTGTGGTGGTGCGGATGGATCCGCGGTGGGATCGGGCCTCTGGAGCTTCAACGCGGTGCTGTGCGCCATCGCCTGTTCGGGCACCAAGCCGCGCAACCTGCTGTTGTTCCTCTTTTCGGTACCGCTTGCCGTGCTGATCGGACAAGCCATGCAAGGCGCGCCGGTTCCCCAACTCACCTTCCCCTTTGTGGCGGCCACTTGCCTCAGCTTGCTCGTGGAGCACCTGGTCCAACTGATGCGGAAGCGACGCGGCCGGGGTGGCATGCGGCCCGCTGCCTGACTTCCACAAACCACTACGCTGGCCTTGCGCCCCTCTTTGCGGCATGGAATCCCGATCCCACTACAACAAGACCTTCGAAAAGGTGAAATGGAGCGGACAAAGTGTGCCCGACCGCGAGTTTGAGCATTGCACCTTTTCGCAGTGCGACCTCTCGCGAAGCGATTTTGCGCGCGGCCGTTTTTCCGATTGCACCTTCATCGGCTGCGACCTTACCATGGCCAAATTCGCCAATGCCGCATTGCACAACGCGACCTTCAAGGAATGCAAGCTCTTGGGCGTGGACTTCAGCCTGTGCAAGGAACTCTTCTTCAAAGTCTCCTTCGAGCAGTGCCTGCTGGACCATGCCGTATTCCACCTGCGCAAGATGGACGGTACGCGCTTCACACGCTGTTCCCTCAAAGGCGTGGACTTTGAGAACGCCCACTTGAACAAGGCCGTCTTTGACCGCTGCGACCTGGACCAGGCCGTGTTCGTGGACACCCAACTTCAACAAGCGGACCTCAGCACGGCATACAACCTGGCCATGGACCCGGACCGGAACAAGCTGAAAGGAGCGCGGTTCAGCGTGGACGGAGCGCTGGCGCTGCTGGGGAAGTACGGACTGGTGGTGGAGTAGCCGAACAGATGATCCTTGGATCAGGGGATGGGCTGCCTTTGCCCACGGAGCATCGCAAATCGAGAACGGAGGGTCCAGCGTCGGGGTCTGCGATCACCTCTGCGTGGCCATGCATCAACTGACCGGAAGCGTACCGCTGTTCACGCCACCACCTTCGCGGGCGCCATCACCCGCTCCAACACCTCCACGGCGCGGTCCACTTCAGCCTCCGTGTTGAACTTGCTGAAGGAGAACCGGATGTTGGCGCCGGTGCGGCCCGGATAGAGCGCGCCAATGACGTGGCTGCCCTTGTTGCTGCCGCTGCTGCACGCACTGCCGCCGCTGCAGGCGATGCCCTCGATGTCCATGTTGTAGATGAGCATCTCGCCCTTGCCGTCGTCCGGGAAGTGGAAATTGAGCACCGTGTAAAGGCTGTCCGTGGAAGGATCCCCGTTCACCGTGCTGCCGGGTAGGGCCTGGAGCACCTTTTCGCGCATGCGGTCCTTGAGCGCTTGAATGTGCCGCTGGTGTTCGTCCAGGTCGCGGTACGCCACCTCCATGGCCTTGGCCAGGGCCACGATGCCGATGATGTTCTCGGTGCCCGCGCGCATGTTGCGCTCCTGCGCACCGCCCACGATCAGGGGCTTCACCACGGCGCCGTTGCGCATATACAGGAACCCGATGCCCTTGGGCCCATGGAACTTGTGCGCGCTGCAGGTGAGGAAGTCGATGGGCAGCTGCTCCAGGTCGAAGCGGTAGTGGCCCATGGTCTGCACCGTGTCCGTGTGGAAGAGGGCATTGTACTTGCGGCACAAGTTGCCGATGGCCACCAGGTCATTGCGGCTGCCCAGCTCATTGTTGGCGTGCATGAGCGAGACCAGCACATGGTCGTGTGCTTTGAGCAGTTCCTCCACATGGGCCAGGTCGGCCTTGCCTTCAGGTGTAAGCCGGACCCAGTGCACATCGGCTTCTTTGGTGCGTTCCAGTTCCAAGGCCACATGTTCCACGGCATGGTGCTCGATGGGCGAGGTGATCACATGCTGCACGCCCAGGTCGCGCACGGCCCCGAGAATGGCCATGTTGTCTGCCTCGGTGCCGCAGCTGGTGAAGACGATTTCGCCCGGGGCACAATGGAGCAAGGAGGCCACTTTGCGCCGGGCCTGTTCGATGCCCGCCCGTGCCTTGCGCCCGTAGGCATGTACGGCGCTGGGGTTGCCGAAGTGCTCGCGCATGTAGGGCAGCATGGCATCGATGACCTCGGGGTCCAATTGCGTGGTGGCGGCGTTGTCCAAGTAGATGCGTTCCATGGTAGCGCCCAAAAATACAGGGTTCCGTGGATGACCGTGGTCATTTCCATGGCATGCCTGCATCCCCAAACCAGCCCCTTGCCGCCCACCGCCTCCAAATCCCCGGCATATGCAGCGCCGATGGGGCGCCTGGGCCTGCGGTGCCCTGCGCGCTCAAGGCGTGCCCAGCAGGGTGACCACGCCGGAAGCGTGTTCCTCCGAAGATCCTCCGCTGTTGAGCAGTTTGCCGTACCGGATGGTCCAGAAGTAGGTGCCCGCCGGCACCAGGCCGCCCTCCACGCGCCCGTTCCAGCGATTGTTCGCACTTTGTGTGGAAAACACCACCTGCCCCCACCGGTTGCGGATCTCCATGGCGAACCAGAGCGGTGGATTGACAAGGATGGGGCCGAAGCCATCGTTGATGCCATCCCCGTTCGGGGTGAACACGTTGGGCATGCTGAGGTCGGTGCCGCAGGTGTCCGGCAGGAAGCTGACGGCCCCTTGGACATTCAGGCAATGTCCATCGCTCACGGTGAGTGCGTAGGTCCCCGGTTCAGGCACGGTGATGCCGGGGGTGTTCTCGCCCGTGCTCCAGGCATAGGTGATGTCCGGGTCCGGCCAGCCCGGGGGGGCCAAGGCCGCCATCACCTCGGCGGTTTCGCCCGGGCAAAGGTCGCCTCCTGTACCCAGGTCCAGTGTGGGCTGCGGGGGCATCACGGTGATCTCGATGGAATCCGTCCAGGTGCAGAGCGGTGCGAATTCGATGTCGTCCAGGGCAAAGTCATTCCCGTCCAAGGCCAACTGCTGGTTGATGATGCAGATGGTGACAGAGGTTTCCGCGCCCGAGTTCCACACCGCATAGAACTGGTCCCATTCACAGGTGGTGCTGGAAGCCAGCAAGGGCGTGCCCAGGCTTTGGCCGTTCACCTGGAAGTCCATGATCGCGGGGTTGCTTGGCGTAGTGGACATCAGCCAGGCGGAAAAGGCGTACGGGGTGTTGGGCGTCACCTCCACGGTCTGGCACCAGATGTCCGCATCGGCCAGTCCCGAGCCGTTCACCACCAGCATCTGGCCGCTGCCGCTGTGGTCCGTGCAGGGGGTGAAGTTGTTGTGCACCAACACGGGGTCCGTGGTGATGGCATAGGTGCCCTCGGAACTGAGCAGGCCCCATGAACCGCCCCAACCGTAAGTGAAATCCGTGGTGAAGAGGGTATCGCCCATGGAGAAGTCCCCGTTCTGCACCTCGTTGTCGCCGGTTATGGGGAACAGGGCCGTGCACCAGTAGGTACCGGAGCCTTCCGTATTGATGAGCTGGGATTGCTGGCCGTTCTGCCATTCCATGGCCAAGGCCCCATCGGGCCCATGCAGCAGCACGTACTGGCCAGCGCAAAGAGTGGTATCGGGGCCCAAGCTGAACGCACAGGCTTGGGCGTTCAATTCAACCGGCATGGACCACAGGGAGCCAAGGATCAATCCCACGGCCACGCGGCGACAAGTTCGGGTGCACATGCATGCAAGTATACCGCCCAACGCCGCTTTGGCACGAACCACCGTGCAGGGCTCCCGTGGACGCCCGGCCCGCGTGGCGTATCCGCCCTACTGTTCGAGCGCCTTGTCGCTGGCGGCCACGCCGAAGCGGTAAGCGAGCCCCGCGGTGAGGAATGTCCTTTCTTCCCGGGCGAACAGCGCCCTCCCTCCGGCCAGGTCCACTTGCAGCACCGGGGTCAAGGCGAACAGCACACCGGCATCCACATTGTGTTGCGGAGGGCCTTGGGAAAAGGTGGCGAAATACTCCACGAAGGCCGATAGGCGATCACCGGCACTGTAACCCAGCCCGCAGGTGAGGTTGAAATTGCGGAATGGGTCGGAGGTGCCCAGGTTGTACCCCAGTCCGAAGCGTTCGGAGAGGTCCTGTTCAAAAGCGAGCTTCAGCTCCGTGGTGATCCGGTCTTCCTGGAACTCACCCGTTGCCAAGGCTCCGATCCCGGCGTAGCCCACGAAGGCGATGGCGGGCAAGGCCCCGCGCGCTTCCACCAGGCGCTGCTTCACGCTGAATACCACCAGCAACAAGCCGCTTTCACCGGCCACTGTACCGGCATCCACCACCAGCCTCGCCTCGCTGCGTTTGCCCAACCCGTACCGCACCATCAGGTCGTTCAGCAGCAGGTCTTCCGCCAGGTTGATGCCGTTCTCCAGCTGGAACACGCCCACGGGAACCGTGTACACGCCATCACTTTGGTCGGGCCGGTCGGTGCTGATGGTTTCCGGTCCCTGCGCCCGTACCACCGTCCCGGCACCTATGGCCAGGGCCGCCAGTAGCAGCTTTCCGAAGGTGGCGGGTCGCGCGGGCTTCATACGAGGAGAATGACCGGGAACGTGCCCAAGCCGACCGGGTGAAAGTAGGGGTCACCGCGGAAAGCCCTCCCTTGTGCGGGGATCCAGGTTCAGTTGGCATCCGGCATCCACCGGTCCCTGCTCCGGTGTCGCAGGGCGTTCTTCGCGCAGCCCATGCACAAGGTGAACAGGGTGAAGGTGCGATCGGTCCTGGTCCCGCTTTCAACGCAGCACCGCTTGGCCCTCACTTACCCCCCAGCCGTAGCTCCGGCCAATTCCCGCATTTCCCCCATGATCCGTTGGGCCAGGGCATCGGCTTTTTCCGCGGAATCGCTTTCCGCATAGATCCGCACGATGGGTTCGGTGTTGCTCTTGCGCAGGTGCACCCACTGCTTGCCGAATTCGATGCGAAGGCCGTCCACGGTGCTGTGCGGTTCCGTTTGATGGCGCTGCTGCATGGCGTCCACCAGGGCTTGCACGTCCATGCCCCCCGGGCCTGACCCGGGTTTCAGCTCGATCTTGTTCTTGCTGATGAAATAGGCCGGGTAGCTGCGGCGCAATTCCGTGGCCTTGATCCCTTTCTTCGCCAACAGCGTGAGGAAAAGCGCAATGCCCGCCAAGGCATCGCGGCCATAGTGCAGTTCGCTGAGGATCACCCCGCCGTTGCCTTCGCCACCGATGGGTGCGTCCACCTGTTTCATCAGTTCCACCACGTTCACCTCGCCCACCGCGCTGGCATGGCGCCTGCGGCCGTGGCGCGCGGCCACGTCGTCCAAGGCCCGGGTGCTGCTGAGGTTGCTCACGGTATCTCCCGGGCGGTGGGCCAGCACATGATCCGCGCAGGCCACCAGGGTGTACTCCTCGCCAAAGAGGCTGCCGTCCTCGCAGACCAAGGCCAAGCGGTCCACATCGGGGTCCACGGCGATACCCAGGTCCGCATGCTGCCCGGTGACCATCCCGCAGAGGTCCTTCAAGTGCTCGGGCAGCGGTTCGGGGTTGTGCGGGAATTGGCCATTGGGCTCGCAGTACAGTTCCACCACCTGTACCCCCAGGGCCTCAAGCAATTGTGGCACGGCCACGCCGCCCACGCTGTTCACCGCATCCAGCACCACTTTGTACCGGCGTGCGGCAATGGCCTTGGCATCCACCAGGTCCAGCTTGAGGATGGCATCGATGTGCTTCTTCGTCCAGGAATGATCTTCACGCACCAGGCCCAGTTCATCCACGGGCACGAAGTCCACCTCGCCGCTTTCCGCCAAGCGCAAGACTTCCGCCCCTTGTTCGGCACTGATGAACTCACCCCTGGCATTGAGCAGCTTCAAGGCATTCCACTGTTTGGGGTTGTGGCTGGCCGTGAGGATGATGCCGGCCTGGGCCTGTTCACCGGGCACGGCCATTTCCACGGTGGGCGTGGTGGCCAGGCCGAGGTCCACCACCTCATAGCCCAGTGCCACCAGGGTGGCCCGCACCAGATCGGCCACCATGGGGCCGCTGGGCCTGGCATCGCGCCCGATGACCGCTTTGGGCCGCGACGTGCCCGCCTCTTCCTTCATCAGGTGGCCGAAGGCGGCGGTGTAGCGGACCACATCGAGGGGTGACAGTCCATCGCCCGCCGCACCGCCGATGGTGCCACGGATCCCGGAAATGGATCGGATCAAGGTCATGTTTTCAAGGTATGCCGGTTTTTTGCGCGGCCCGCCAGCACCCGTCGCCGCGGCCACAGCGCGCAAAAGTACCGAGAGCACCAAGGAGTTGGCCGAAATATGGTGCACCGCGGTTTGTTCACAACGCAATGGCCACCCCACCGTGGCGCCGCGTGCTTTTCTACCTTTGGACGGTTTAAGCGCCATCCCATTATGAGTGAAGCCCATCGCCCGTCGCCGGAGCGCAATGCCGACCAGGAGCAGTGTGTGCGGCGCTACGAGGCCATGGAAGCCTCCAAGGACCGCTTCTTCTTCGATGTGGAGGAATTCGAGCTGATCGTGGACCACTACTTGGAAGGCAACGAGCCGCGCAAGGCGGCCCGGGCGGTGGAGTTCGCCAAGCAATTGCACCCTTCCTCCCTGCAGATCACCTTCTGCGAGGCCGTGGTGATGATGGCCCTGGGCCGCCTGAGCAAGGCCTTGGAACTCTTGGACACCGTGGAGAAAGTGGAGCCGTGGAACGAGGATGTACAGCTCAACAAGGCGGGCATCTACAGCCAGCAGCGCAACCACCGGCGCGCCGTGGAACACTATAAACGTGCGCTGGACCTGGCGGAGGAAGGTGCCGACGAGATCCACCTGGACCTGGCCTTTGAATATGAGAACCTGGAGGACTTCGACTCGGCCATTGAGTGCCTCAAGCATGCCTTGGAACTGAACCCGGAGAACGAAGCCGTGCTGTTCGAACTGGCCTACTGCTACGACCTGGCCGGTGCGGACGAGGCCAGTATCTCCTTCTTCCGCCAATTCACCAACGAACAGCCGTATTCCAGCGTGGCCTGGTACAACCTGGGCAACGTGTACTCCAAACTGGAGCAGTACGACGAGAGCAACCAAGCCTTGGACCTGGCCATGGTCATCGATGAACGCTTCAGCTCGGCCTACTTCAGCAAGGCACGGAACCTGCTGATCCAGTCGCGCTTCGAGGAGGCCATTGCATGTTATGAGGAGACCTTGGTATTTGACGGCCCCCAGGCCATCACCTACAGCTTCATCGGCGAGTGCTACGAAAAGATGGAGCGTTTGGAACAGGCCCTGGTCAACTACGACCAGAGCATCGCCATGGACCCCGAATGGGTGGACGCATGGATCGGGCGGGGCGTGGTGAAGGACCTGCAGGGCAAGCTCCCCGAAGCCCTCCAATGCTTGCAACATGCCGTACGCCTCAGCGCGGAAAACCCCGATGCCTGGTATTGCCTGGCTTCGGTGCTGGCGCGCTTGGAGCGATACGACGAAGCCTTCGCCGCCTACACCAAGCTGAACGTGCTGGAACCGCAGAACTTGGACGGCTGGCTGGACCATGCGGACCTGCACCTGGAGATGAAAGGCGCCGAAGCCGCCGTGCAGAAGCTGCAGGAAGCCGCCCAAATCCACCTGTTGAGCGCCCGCTTCAAGTACCGCCTGGCCAGCTACCTGATCCGTGCCGCCCAAGAACAGCAGGGATTGTTGGTGCTGGAAGAGGCCCTGGCCATCGACCACGCCGCCCACACGCAATTCATGGAACACTGGCCCGGGGCGGCCCAACTACCGCAAGTGATCCATCTCATTGAGCTATACCGCAAATGAATTTCAGACTGGACCATATCCCTCCCCGCGCCACCAGCCCGCGGGAGGAAGGGCTGACCATGGTGATGGACAAAGGCCTGAGCCTGCGCCAGGCCGAAGACCTGATCGATGGATCGGGCCACCTCACCGACCTGGTGAAGCTTGGCTTCGGCACCAGCTACATCACGCCCCGCCTCAAGGACAAGATCGCCCTTTACCAGAGCGCAGGCATCAAGGTATACCTGGGCGGCACCTTGTTCGAGGCGTTCATCGCCCGTGGCCAGTTCAATGCCTACCGCAAGCTGCTGGACGAACTCAAGCTGCAAGCGGTGGAAGTCTCCGACGGGTCCATTGACCTGGAGCATGACCAGAAGCTGCAGTTCATCAATACCCTTGCCCGGGACCACACCGTGCTCAGCGAGGTGGGCAGCAAGGAGACCGGCATCCTGATCAGCCCGGCCAAGTGGGTGCGCATGATGAACTCCGAACTGGACGCGGGCAGCTGGAAGGTGATCGCCGAGGCGCGTGAAAGCGGCACCGTGGGGATCTACCGGCCAAGCGGCCATGCCCACACCACTTTGGTGAACCGCATCATGGCCAAGGTGCCCCGCCAGGACATCATCTGGGAGGCCCCGATCAAGAGCCAGCAAACCTGGTTCATCAAGCAGGTGGGCCCCAATGTGAACCTGGGCAACGTGGCCCCGGACGAGGTGATCGCCTTGGAGGCCTTGCGCTTGGGCCTGCGCGGTGATACCTTCTTCGACAACCTGCCTCCGGCCATCGCCGAAAACCTCCGCCAGGTGAAACAGGAGAAGCCCGACGGCGAGCCCCAGGAGGAACCCCAAGCCAAGGAAAAGGCCAAAGCCAAATGAAGCAGATCACCGCCGTGGAGCTCCAACGCATGAAGGAGGCCGGCGAGCGGTTCCTCATCATCGACGTGCGCGAACCCTATGAGCTGGAAATATGCGCCATCGGTGGCACCAGCCTGCCCATGAGCCAGTTGATCGACCGCCTGGACGAAATCCCCAAGGACATTCCCGTGGTGGTGCACTGCAACAGCGGTTCGCGCAGCTGTGCCGTGGTGGACTCCCTGACCACACGCTACGGTTACACCAACGTCATCAACCTCAAAGGCGGCATCCAGGCGTGGCAATCGGAAGTGGATGCCACGTTGAAGTGTGAGTGAGGTGGTCCGTAGTCAGTTGTCGGTTGTCATTCGATCATTCATAGCCCTTACACCAACCCATGGACCTGCTCCTCTCCTTTTGGCATTTCATCACCCACCTGAATGAAACGCTGCCGGTGTTCATCAGCGACCACGGCAACCTGATCTACCTGCTGCTGTTCATGATCATTTTCGTGGAGACGGGCCTGGTGGTGATGCCCTTCCTTCCCGGTGATTCCCTGCTGTTCGTGGCGGGCTCACTGGCCGCCATCGGCGCCCTGAACCTCTACCTCCTGCTGGCCCTCCTGATCCCCGCCGCGATCCTGGGCGACACCCTCAACTACTGGGCCGGCGAGTATTTCGGGGACCGCATCACCCAATTCACCCTGTTCGGCAGGCGGCTCGTGCGCCAGAAAGACCTGGACAAGACCCACTCCTACTTTGAGAAGTACGGGGTGCGCACCATCGTCATTGCCCGTTTCGTGCCCATCGTACGCACCTTGGCGCCCTTCGTGGCCGGCATTGGCAAAATGGACTACCGCCGCAAATTCCTGCCGTACAACATCATCGGCGGCGTGTTCTGGATCAGCCTGCTGCTGGTGGCGGGCTTTCTCTTCGGCCAGCATCCCTTCGTGCAGAAGAACTATGAAACGGTGATCCTGGGCATCGTCTTCATTTCGGTGCTGCCCATGGTGATCGAGTTCGTGCGCATGCGCTTCGCCCCCAAGCAAGCCGGCGGTAGCGCATAACTTGTGGCCATGGTGCGCTTTGGCCTCATCGGCCGCAAACTGGGGCACAGCTTCAGCAAAGACCACTTCACCAAGGTCTTTGCCAAGGCCGGCCTGAAAGACCACCGCTACGACCTCTTCGAGCTGGCCGGGGTGAAAGCATTTCCCGCTTTACTGGCCCATACGCCGGGGTTACGCGGGCTCAATGTCACCATTCCCTTCAAGGAAGCCGTGATCCCCTACCTGGACGAGCTGGACCCGCTGGCCGCCGCCGTGGGGGCCGTGAACACCATTGACATTCGCCAGGGCCGCACCGTTGGCCACAACACGGATGTGGCCGGTTTCCGCGCCTTGATCACCGGACGAATCCCCATGCTCAGCGACCCCGGCAGTGCCATCAAGCCCAGGGCCTTGGTATTGGGCAGCGGTGGTGCCAGCAGGGCCGTGGCCTTCGTGCTGCGCGACATGGGCATCCGCTTCCGCATCGTAAGCCGCAGCCGCGAGCGTGGCGACCTCACCTGGGACCTGCTGGACCCCACCATCCTGCGGGTGTGCCGCCTGGTCATCAACACCACCCCGCTGGGCATGCACCCCCGTGTGAAAGAAGTCCCCCCCCTGCCCTACGCCGCACTCACCGCCAAGCACACCTTGGTCGACCTGGTGTACAATCCGGAGGAAACGGTGTTTCTGCGCCATGCCAAGGAGCACGGAGCCATGGCCATCGGCGGCTTGGGCATGCTGAAGGCGCAAGCCGAAGAAGCCTGGCGGATCTGGCGGTCACCTTCCGGCTGATTCCACCTGCGCATACCGGTGGAGGTTCAATCGAGTTCCCTTAGCAGTGCGCCCAGGTCCAGCCGGCGCGTGTACATGGTGAGCGTACCGTCCAGCTCCCTGGGCCATTGTTCCCGGGGCCGGTCCCAGTACAGCTCCACGCCGTTGCCGTCGGGATCATCCAAGTACAGGGCTTCGGAAACGCCGTGGTCCGAAGCACCCGTCAGCCGTTGCCCGGCCTCGTTCAATCGGTCCAGTATGGCGGCAAGGTCGCGGCGCGTGGGGTACACGATGGCCGTGTGGAAAAGGCCCACCGAACGCGGTTCAGCGTGCGGCGAGCCCTTGCTGTACCACGTGTTCAGCCCGATGTGGTGGTGGTAGCCCCCGGCGGAAACGAACGCTGCCTCGGTGCCGTACCGCATCATGAGTTCAAAACCGAGCAAGCCGCAATAAAAGCCCAACGAGCGCTCCAAGTCGGCCACCTTCAAGTGGACATGGCCGATGCGTGCCGCAGCCGGGATGATGTACGTTGATGTGTTGTCCATGGGGAGCCGTTCCCGCAAAGCTCGGTACGGACCGTGTCAGATCCGCGCCATCACTGCCTCCACCAGCCGGTCGCAATGGCTGTTGCCGAACTCGAAGGCCGGCGCTTCTGCATGGTGCTTCCAGATCGCCTCCTTCAGCATGTCCTTGGCCCGGTGCAGGCGCACCTTCACATTGCTCTCGGATAGGTCCAGGCATTGCGCCGTTTCGGCCACGTTCATCCCCTCCACCTCCCGCAGCATGTATACGGCGCGGTAGCCTTCCGGGAGCTTGTCGATGGCCTGCTCCAGCAGCTTGCGGTGCTCACCTTGTATGGTGCGTTGTTCGGGGTTCATCGCTCCGGTATCAGGTAGTTGGCCCAATTGTTCCATGCGCACGTCCGGGTCCGCGTGTACGCGCATCGTACGCGCCTTCCTCAGTTGTTGCAGCGCCTCATTGATGCCGATCCGCACCAGCCACGTGGAAAAGGCCGCCTCCCCCTTGAACTGGTCCAACTTCGCATACGCCTTCAGCTAGGTATCCTGCATGGCATCTTGCACGTCCTCTTCTTTGTGCAGATAGCTGCGCACGGCGCGGAAAAGCGTTTGGTTGTAGCGCCGCATGAGGATCTCGTACAAACCCTTCTCCCCGTGCACCACCCGCTGTACCACTTCACTGTCCGCCATCGTGGCGGCCTGTGGCCCGCTCGTCCGTCCAATCGCTTCCATCCCTTTTTCTTCTTGGGCCATGGCCCGTTCATCCGCGGCCTCGTACATTGGATGCGGAAGCCACAACAAGGTTACAACTTCCTGTAACCCCGTGCCCCGAACCGCATCCAATGGACCACGAACTTCATGCGGGAACACGAACCAATGGCCTACATGGGGGTTAACTTCAACAGCATTCCAACCAAACTCCCGATTCCATGGAATTTCCCGTTACCGTCCTGAAGAAAGAACAACTCACCCACGACGTGGTGCGCCTCACCTTGGCACGCCCCAAGGGCTACGACTTCTTTGCCGGGCAGGCAATCGACTTCCGCTTGGACCGGCCTGAAGTAAAGGACAAGGTATCACCCTTCACCTTCACCGGACTGAACACCGCAGACCATTTGGAACTCACCATCAAATGCTATCCGGCCCATCACGGCATGACCGAACAGGTCGCGAAGCTTCAGGCCGGCGATGAAGTGATCATCAGTGAACCCTTCGACACGGTGGCCTTGAAGGGGCCGGGCATCTTCATAGCAGGTGGAACGGGTGCCACCCCGTTCATCGCCATCCTGCGCCAACTGCAGGCGGACGGCAAACTGCCCGGCAATGCCTTTTTCTTTTTCAACAAGAAAAAGGAGGATGTGTTCATGGAAGATGAATTCCGTGGCATGCTCGGCAAGGATTTCCACCCCGTGCTCAGCAGCGAAGCCGCGCCCGGCTACCTGAACGGCATGGTGAACACCGACTTCCTCAAGTCGCACATCACCAACTTCAAGCAGCCTTTCTACACCTGCGGGCCCGAGGGCTTCGTGAACGCCGTGAAGAACGCGTTGGTGCACCTGGGCGCCAGCGAGAACATGATCGACGTACAGTTCTGATGAGCAACGCACACACCAACGGGCATGCCGTGGGATCCACCCTGCACTTCCCACCGCGGGAAACACATTTGCATGCCATACCCAAGGCTGACCCCGATGTGGAAAAGATGGCCATCATCGGCCACCACTTCGCGCGGATCATGGAAGCACTCGGACTGGACCTCACCGACCCCAGCCTGCACGAAACGCCACAGCGCGTGGCCAAGATGTTCGTCAAGGAAGTCTTCAGCGGACTGGACGAGCGCAACTTCCCCAAGATCACCACCTTCCCGAACGACTACGGCTACGGCGAAATGCTCGTGGAGAAGAACATCAGCCTGCACACCTTTTGCGAGCATCATTTCCTGCCCATCATCGGCAAGGTGCATGTGGCCTACTTCCCCGGTGAAAAGGTGGTGGGCCTCAGCAAGCTGAACCGCTTGGTGAAGCATTACGCAAGGCGGCCGCAGGTGCAGGAGCGCCTGACCATGCAGATCGCCGAAGGCCTGCAACACGTACTTGGCACCGAGGATGTAGCCGTGTACATCGAAGCCGACCACCTCTGCGTGGCCGCCCGCGGCGTGGAGGACACCAAGAGCGCCACCGTCACCAGCCACTTCGGCGGGCGCTTCAAGGAGCCGGAGGAACGCCGAGGCTTTTTGGAAGCGGTGAAGTAGATCACCGCTGTTGGTCGAATGGAATTCGGACAGGGATGGACACGGTTTCAACCGTGTCCGTCCATGTCCCTAAAAGTCCATTCATGGTGCCTACCATTGCAACCACCGGCCAGCAACGAAACCACATGGACCACCACTTGGACCATATCCTCCAAAACATCGAAAAGAACGAGCAGCACGGACGTGCGCTGGAGATCCCATCCGCAGAGCGCCATGCCGCCTTGGCCGAAGTCACCGGTTACGCCAACGATTTCCTCAACAGCCTGAGCGAGCGCAAAGCTTACGAGGCAGAAGGCTACGACCGCACCGAAGCGGACCAGCTTTTCGAGCCGGGTGAAACCGGCACGGAGATCGCCCCGCTGCTCGATTTCCTCGGCCAGCGCGTGGACCGCACCGGCCTGAACCCCGCATCCGGCGGGCACTTGGGCTACATCCCCGGCGGCGGCATACCGGCAGCGGCCATGGGCGACTACCTGGCCGCCGTCACCAACCGCTATGCGGGCAACTTCTTCGCCGGGCCGGGCGCGGTGCGCATGGAAAACGCCATGGTGCGCTGGGCCGCTGAATTGGTGGGCTTTGAAAAAGGCTTCGGCGGCAGCCTCACCAGCGGTGGCAGCATGGCCAACCTCACCGCCATCGCCACCGCGCGCACCGCTCACGGACTGAAGGGCAAGGACCTGGAGCATTGCGTGGTCTACCTCTCGCAGCAGGCCCACCACAGCATTCATAAAGCGCTGCGCCTCACCGGGCTGGAAGAGTGCATCATCCGGGAGATCGCCTTGGATGAACACTTCCGCATGCAGCCGGATGCGCTGAGCAAACAAGTTGAAGCGGATGAAAATGCCGGCCTCCGTCCCTTCCTGCTGATCGCCAACGCCGGCAGCACCGACGTGGGCGCCGTGGACCCGCTGGAAGCCTTGGCGGACATTGCGGCGGAGCATAAGCTCTGGTACCACGTGGATGCGGCCTACGGCGGCTTCTTCCTCCTCACCCAGCACGGCAAGCAGATCATGCAAGGCATCCACCGCGCCGATTCCGTGGTGCTGGACCCGCACAAGGGCCTCTTTCTGCCCTACGGCACCGGCATGGTGCTGGCCAAGGACATCCGCCACCTGCTGCAAGCCAACCGCTACGAAGCCCAGTACATGCAGGACACCCGGGAGCAGACCTTGGAACACTCCCCTGCCGAACTCTCACCGGAGCTGAGCAAGCACTTCCGCGGCCTGCGGATGTGGTTGCCCCTGAAACTGCACGGCATCGCGCCCTTCCGTGCCTGCTTGGAGGAAAAGCTGTGGCTCGCCCGTTACTTCCGCATCCGGGTGGCCGCCTTGGGCTTCGAGGTAGGCCCCGAGCCGGACCTCTCGGTAATTTTCTTCCGCTACGTGCCCGCCACCGGCGATGCCGATGCCTTCAACCAACGCCTGGCCCAAGCCATCCAGCGCGACGGCCGCATCTTCATCTCCACCACCGTGCTGAACGGGAAGTTCGTGCTGCGCTTTGCGGCGCTCTCCTTCCGCACGCACAAGCGGGAAGCGGATGTGCTGTTGGATCTGTTGAAGGATGGAGTGGTGGAGGCTGGGGGATAACGTTCTCGGGCTTTGCGTTCGGGCGGGTTTCGGAGCACTTTCCTGTCTGCCAGCACTAAACTTGATACTAAGCACAAAGCTCCAAGTTTGCACGTCACCCCGCCTGACGCAAAACCCGTGTTACCAGCCGTAATTATTTCTTTAGTCTTATTTTCCACGCAAAGTCAATACTTATTAAATGCTCATAAACAAATTTGTTTGTCAGTGTCGGTCGAAAAAAAGTCGGTCTGTATATAACGCCAATATTGAAATGCTCACCAAGTTGAAAATAGGTCGGAAAGACTAACCCAAAAGCATTGTGAGTTCTTTTTATCGGTTCTCTTGTTGGTGGCGGTGGGTCAAATCTGTCATAATATCTAAAGTCCCAAGTGTTTTTTGCATAAGATAGTCCGTATCCCAATGAAAAACGCCCAAGTCTATGATTATTAGAGACACTTACATATCTTGAACTCATCAATTCATACTCACCACTTATGTCAACTGCTGCTGGGAATGGAACAAAAAAGTCTGACACCCCCGAAATTCCAACATTTAAGAATTGGTTCTTTGAATGATAATAATCAAGTCCTACTGTCAAGCCCCAAAATCCAGTATTAGATTTTGCACCTTCATTTTCAGGGTTTAGACTAAATGAGTTTATATGAGGTAATGATATGTGCAGGTGTAATTCACCTTTGTTGTTTGCTTGTCCATATCTGTAATATCTGCTGATTGTGTCTGTAGAGTTTATATAAATTCTTTGTGGGTAGGAATAGCGTTTAGGATTCTTTCTGTCAACAAGCATTCCAATGCCATAATTGCAAAAAATGTTGCTCCAATACATAAAAGAGTTCTTTGGCTCAACTTCAAATTCTTTGGTCAGACTATCTGTCAAGGCAGTAATCTTTATTGGCTCTTTTTTTCTCTCAACTTGCAAATTTACTTTATTGTCTATGGTGTTAATTGTGTCTCGATTTAAAATAATCTTACTCGGTTCAGTTGTGTAAATAGTTATGTTCTTATGCGATTGGTTAATAATTGTCGCACAAGAAGTCAAAAGAATTGAAAATGTCAATATGTAAAGTGTCTGTCTCATATTATGGCTGGTAACTCCTAAATAGACGAAGGTTTGTAAATGCGCTTGTTCGTGCAAGTGATTGAGGACCAAGCAAATGCTTCGCTGCAACACAGCATGCGCATTGCGTCAAGCCGCCGAGGATGGTGTGGCATAGGCATGTTGCTTCAGGTCAGCGCGGGAAACATGGTTGCTTTTGCATGATCCAAAAATCGCTGATCCTTGAGAGCGCGGCTCATACGGGTTAGCCCAGCGAACCTAAGCAGCAATTGCCAAATCCCAACCGCCTTGTTCAGATCATCCGCAACCGCGAACCCCAATACCGATGTTCGAGCCAGCTCTTGAACAAGGGGTCGATCCACTCGGGGGTTGTAACACGATTGTTTGTAACAGGTCCGTTACATGCAATGGGCCGAGCATGCCTTGTACAAGAATGCCTCCCATTCACGGGCGCTCGCGTGAGGTGTATATAGCGGCACCGGAATTTACCGTGGCGCTTCCCCCAGCTCCCCCGGCGACCAATAGCGCTGCTGCATCCAGATGCGGAACAAGGGATCGAGCCATTCCGTTTCCGGCCCTTCAAAGTCCAGGATGTCCTTGGCGCGCATGGCATCGCGGATGCGCCCCACGTTCCCGGAGGTGCCAAGGCCGTAGCGGTCCACCACTTCCTTGGAGCTCATCTTCGTTTCCCCGGAGAGCACGGCCTTCAGGAAACCGAGCTGGGGCAGGGTGAACTCCTCCACGATCCGCTGGTACAGCATGGCATGGTGGTCCAGCAGGTGCTCCATGGCTTGGTCGATGTCGGCTGCCTTGCATTGCTTTTTGCTCAGCAGGAACGTGCTGTAGGCCAGTTGCTGCACGCCGTACGGATGGTTGCCCATGCGCGTGGCGATGTCGTCCGCCAGCGCCGTGCTGATGCGCTTCCCCCCGGCGATGAACCGTTCGGGGATGTAGCTGACCCAGTAATGGTGCTCGATCTTGTCCAGCAGCATCAGGTCGCCGAAGCGGTAGAACGGCCGGTCGTATCCGGTGAAGATCTCCATCATCAAGTGGCGGCGGCTGCCGTAGAGGCAATAGACGGCCCGTTGGTGGTGCTGCCAGTTGGCCCGCAAGCGCTGTTGGAAGGAGAGCGGGTCGCTGAAGCGGTCGATGCTCTGGAACTCGTCCAGGCAGACCACCAGCGTGATGCCTTTGGCCTTGGACAATTGCTCCGGAAGGTCCAGGATGTCGTCGCGGGAACGTTCCAGCTCCTTCCATTGCGCGGTGAACTTGATCTCACTGTTCGGGTCGATGCCCACCTGCACGAAGGGCACCAGCTGCTTGAGGAACTGCTTGATGTCCGCCAGCCGATCTTCCATTTTGGTGGATGCGGCCTCCACCACCTGCTTGGCGAAGTGCGCGTAGAACTCCTCCTCGGTGCGCGTCTTGAACAGGTCGATGAAGCAGAAGCGCACCTTCTTGTCGCGCTTCATGTCCAGCGCCACCTGACGTACCAAGGAGGATTTCCCCCAACGGCGCGGCGAAACCAGCACGGTGCTGACGTGGTTGCGGATGTTGGCATCCAGGCGCTTGCGTTGCTGCTCCCTGTCGGTGAACAGGTCCAGCACGGCCACTTTGCCCAAGGGGAACGGCGTGATCCCTTCCATGAAGTGCAAATGTACGATACATTTTTGTATGATACAATAATGTATCATACAATTTTGTATGGTACTATCTTGTATAGCTATTCATATGGGGCAGACGCCCGTGCCCTTTCACAGGCAACCCTATTTCCCGATGCAGAAGCGGGAGAAAATGCTGCCCAGCAGGTCTTCCACGGTGATCTTGCCGGTGATCTCACCCAGGTGGTATTGTGCTTGGCGGAGGTCGGTGGCCAGGAGTTCGCCGCTGATGCCTTCTTCCACGCCCTTCTTGGCGGAAAGCAGCGCCGCCTTGGCCTTGGAGAGGGCCTCCACATGCCGGGCATTGGTGACCACGATGTCACCTTCGCCGGTCTGCAGGCTGCGCACATGCGCCACAAAGCGTTCCTTGAGCTGCTCCAGCCCATCGCCCTTCTTGGCGGAAATGCGCATCGCCTCCCTCGCTTCCTTCGCGCCCTTCTCCTCCTTCACCTCCCTCACCTCCTTCACCTCCTTCACACCCCTCACCTCACCGCCTATCCTCACCGTCCCCGCAGGAACCAAATCCACTTTGTTCAACACCGGAAGGACCAACGGCCCATCGCCGATGCGCTTGCGCAGCATTTCCGCATGGGTGAGAAAGGCTCCTTCGCTCAGTCTACCGGCATCACCCAACAGCACCACGATGCTTGCGCTTGCCGCTTTTTTGTAGCTGCGCTCAATGCCGAGCTTCTCCACGGTGTCCTGCGTCTGGCGGATGCCGGCGGTATCGATGAAGCGGAAGAGGATCCCGCCCAGGCTGATCGTTTCCTCCACGGTATCACGCGTGGTGCCGGGGATGTCGCTCACGATGGCGCGGTCCTCCTGCAACAAGGCGTTCAGCAAGGTGCTTTTGCCACTGTTGGGCGCGCCGATGATGGCCACGGGAATGCCCATCTTCACCGCATTGCCGTAGCGGAAGCTGGAGATGAGGCGGTCGCAGACCGACACGATCTCGTCCAATAGCCCGATCAACTCGGTGCGGTCGGCGAACTGCACGTCCTCCTCGCCGAAATCGAGTTCCAGCTCCACCAAGGCGCTGAGGCTGATCAGCTGATCACGGAGGTCATCGATCTGCTTGCTGTAGCCGCCGCGCAGCTGTTGCAGGGCCAGTTTGTGCGCGGCCCTGCTTCCGCTGGCGATGAGGTCGGCCACGGCCTCGGCTTGGCTGAGGTCGAGCTTCCTGTTCAGGAACGCACGCTGGGTGAATTCGCCGGGGCGTGCCAGGCGTGCACCCACGGCCGTGGCTGCCTCCAGCATGCGTTGCTGGATGTACGGCGAACCGTGCACCCCGATCTCGGCCATGTCCTCACCGGTGTAGCTGTGCGGGCCGGGAAACCAGGTGAGCAGTCCCTCGTCCACCGGTCCGTCGGCGTCGCGCAGCCTGACGAACACCGCTTTGCGCGCCTCGGGGGTCAACAGCATGGCCGGTGCCAGCAAGTGCATCACCTGCAACGTATCCGGGCCGCTGATGCGCACCAAGGCGATGGCACCCGTGCCCGGCGCGGTGCCCAATGCCACAATGGTGTCACCTTGGTACATCGCCGCAAAGGTGCGCACGGCACGGGCAATCTGACGAATCTCAGCGCGGCCCGTATGTTTACCGGGGAACTTTGCTGGTGCCATGAAAACCCCCGAACGTGCCGCCTTTGATGCCCTGTCCTACCCCACCGTGGTGGTGGTGGGCGGGGGCTTTGCCGGGCTGGAGCTGATCAAACGCTTGGCCGGTAAACCGTTCAAGGTGATCCTGCTGGACAAGAACAACTACCACTGCTTCCAGCCGCTGCTGTACCAAGTGGCCACGGGCAGCTTGGGCGCGGACAACATTGCGCACCCGTTCCGCCGCACGGTGGGCCCGATGCCGAACGTGATCTACCGCATGGCCGAAGTGCTGCGCGTGCTGCCGGAAGCGCAATGCGTGGAGACCGATCACGGCCGCGTACCGTATGACCACTTGGTGTTGGCCACGGGTACGGTGACCAACTTCTTCGGCAACCAGCGCATCGCCCACGAGGCCATGCAGCTCAAGAGCATTGGGCAGGCGCTGGACATCCGCAGCGATTTTCTGCAGGAGTTCGAGGCTGCTGTTTACATGGAAGACGAGCACAAGCAGCGCCAGCGGCTCAACTTCGTGGTGGTGGGCGGCGGTCCTTCGGGCGTGGAGCTGGCGGGTGCGCTGGCAGAGATCCGCAAGACCATCCTCAAGCACGAATTCCGCGAGGTGGACAACCGCCGCATGCAGATCCACCTGGTGGACAGCGGCGATGCCGTGCTGGGCAATTTCTCCGGAAAGGCGCAAGGCCTGGCCCTGAAGTTCCTGGAACAGCTCGGTGTGCAAGTGAAGCTGAACACCTTGGTCACCGGCTACGACGGGAAGACCATCACCTTCAAGGACGGCAGCACCATGGACAGCTCCACGGTGATCTGGACCGCGGGTGTGAAAGGTGCGCCGGTAGCCGGGCTGGAAACCTCCGTGGAGGAACGCCCCGCGCGGTACCGGGTGGACGCCTACAACCGCGTGGCCGGCACACGGAACATATACGCCATCGGCGACATCGCGCTGGACACCTCCGATCCGCATTGGCCCAAAGGCCATCCGCAAGTGGCACCCGTGGCCGTCCAACAGGCCGCGCATCTGGCCAAGAACCTCCTGCGTAAACCGGGAACGGAATGGGCCCCGTACACCTTTCGCGACAAGGGCTCCATGGCCACCATCGGCCGGTACAAGGCTGTCGTGGACCTGGGGAAGCTGAAATTCGGCGGGCCGATCGCCTGGTTCCTCTGGTTGTTCGTGCACCTGATGAGCATCGTGGGCTTCCGCAGCCGCGTGATGGTGCTGACCCACTGGGCCTGGAAGTACCTGAGCTGGAGGAATACCATCCGCTTGATCATTCGGCCGTATGTGCGCAAGGAGTACAAGGTGGAGCAACCCGAGGGGGCAGCGGTGAGGTGATCGGGGCCGAACGCCCCCGGTACCATCCGTCGCGTTGCACAGACAATCGGCGCGAAGGATCCAAGCCGGACGGCCGCTTGAACACCCTGGAGGGCGGCAACCCCGGCCGCACGCCTCGTGGAAGGCGTGGGTAAAGAAGGAAGTACCCGCCGTAGCTTCGCGTCCTTTTTCCCGCGCATGGACCGCCGCCTGCTCATTCTCTTCCTCACCATCTTCATCGACCTGATGGGCTTCGGGATCTTCATCCCGGTGATCCCGGTCTACGCTCGCGAGCTCCAAGCCAGCGATGCGTTGGTGGGTGACTTGGGCGCCTTGTTTTCCTTGATGATGTTCATCTTCACCCCTGTTTGGGGCACGTTGAGCGATCGGTACGGCCGCCGGCCGGTGATTCTGGTCGCCATCGCCCTATCGGCGTTCAGCTACCTGCTCTTTGCCCATGCCAGCACGCTGTTGCTGTTAGTGGCAAGCCGGATGCTCACCGGTGCCGGATCGGGCAACATCACGGCCGCGCAGGCCTATATCACGGACATCACCCCGCCCGAGGGCCGGGCCAAGGCCATGGGCATCATCGGTGCGGCGTTCGGGCTGGGGTTCATCTTCGGGCCTCCGATGGGCAGCCTCATCTACACCCGGTTCGGCGTGGAATGGGTAGGCTACCTGGCGGCGGCCATTTGCGTGTTGAATTTTTGGGCCGTATGGGCCTTTCTGCCCGAATCGATCGCCCGGCGCGACACCGGTCGCAGCGTGAGGATCGCGCCCGTTACCGGGGCCATCCGCGCCTTGCGGGACGTGCGCTTCCGCCACTTGTACCTGATCAGCTTCATCTTCATCACCGCCTTCAGCATGATGCAGATGACCGTGGCCCTGTTGTGGATCGATGACTACCACCTCTCCGAAGAACAGATCGGCCTGATGTTCGCCGGTGTGGGCCTGGCATCGGCCATCGTGCAGGGCGGCATGATCGGCTGGCTGCAGCACACCTTCGGCGAACAGCGCCTGATGGTTTACGGCAGCCTGTGCATGGCGGTGGGCCTGGGCATGATCCCCTTCATCCCGCAGGCTTGGTTCGTGCCCTTGAGCATCGTTTCCATCGCCTTGCTCTCCCTGGGCAACGGATGCCTCAACCCCACCCTCCTGAGCCTGCTGAGCCGCAACGCACAACAGCACGAACAGGGCGAAGTACTGGGCACCAACCAGAGCTTCGGCTCACTGGCACGCATAGCGGGGCCTGCCCTGGGCGGCCGATTGTACGGGCTGGCCCATGCGTTGCCCTACGTCACGGCCGGCGCCATCATGATCGGTACGCTGTACTACATCCGGGCGTTCCAGCGCACGAAGTCCACGGCCGCATAGGCATCCACGAGCGGCCCTTACCTTCGCGGCCCGAAATCCATCCAGTCTACCATGAGCGTACTCGTCAACAAGCAAAGCAAGGTCATCGTACAAGGTTTCACCGGCAGCGAAGGCACCTTCCACGCCACACAGATGATCGAGTACGGCACGCAGGTGGTGGGGGGCGTCACCCCCGGAAAAGGTGGCCAACAGCACTTGGGCCGACCGGTGTTCGAGACCGTGAACGACGCGGTAAAGCAGACCGGCGCCGATGTCAGCATCATTTTCGTGCCTCCGGCGTTCGCGGCGGATGCGATCATGGAGGCCGCGGAAGCCGGAATCAAGGTGATCGTCTGCATCACCGAGGGCATCCCCGTAAAGGACATGGTAACGGCCCGCGAGTACATCAAGGGCAAAGGCTGCACGCTGATCGGCCCCAACTGCCCGGGCGTGATCACCGCCGACGAATGCAAGGTGGGAATCATGCCGGGCTTCGTGTTCAAGAAAGGCAAGGTGGGCATCGTGAGCAAAAGCGGCACGCTCACCTACGAAGCCGCCGACCAAGTGGTGAAGGCGGGCATGGGCATCACCACGGCCATCGGCATCGGTGGAGACCCGATCATTGGCACCACCACACTGGAGGCCGTACAGCTCTTCGCCAACGACAAGGACACCGAAGCCATCGTGATGATCGGTGAGATCGGCGGCGACCTGGAGATCCGCGCAGCCCATTGGATCAAGGCGAACTGCAAGAAGCCCGTGGTGGGCTTTATTGCTGGTGAAACGGCCCCGGCTGGCCGCACCATGGGCCATGCCGGCGCCATCGTTTCCGGTGCCGATGAGAGTGCAGCCGCCAAGAAAAAGGTGATGCGCGAGTGCGGCATCCACGTGGTGGACAGCCCTGCCACGATCGGGGCGAAGGTGAAGGAAGTGCTGGGGTGAGCGCGTGATGCGTAGTTGTTGGTTGTTGGTTGTCAGTTGTCCGCGGTCAGCGCCCTTGCGGCCGGACAACTGACAACCGACAACTGGCAACTTCAGGCAAAACTGTACTCCACGTCCATCCGCCCTCCCCCGCTATCTTCGCCCCATGGCACTACTAGCAGGCAAGGCAGCGCTGATCACCGGCGGCACGCGCGGCATCGGCAAGGGCATCGTGGAGCGGTTCCTGGAGGAAGGCGCGGACGTGGCATTCACCTACGTGAGCAGCCCCGAAAAGGCGAACGCGCTGGCGGAAGAGCTGAGCAAGGGCGGCCGCAAGGTGCTGGCCATCCAAAGCAATGCGGGCGACTTCAACGCGGCGCAGGCCACGGTGGACCAAGTGGTGGAGGCCTTCGGCAAGCTGGACATCCTGGTGAACAACGCCGGGATCACCAAGGACCAGTTGCTCATGCGCATGAGCGAGGCCGATTATGACGCCGTGATCAACACCAACCTGAAGAGCGTCTTCAATATGACCAAGGCGGTGATGCGCACCATGCTCAAGCAGAAGAGCGGCAGCATCATCAACATGAGCAGCGTGGTGGGCGTGAAAGGCAACGCGGGCCAAGCCAACTACGCGGCCAGCAAGGCCGGCGTGATCGGCTTCACCAAGAGCGTGGCCCTGGAGCTGGGCAGCCGCAACATCCGCAGCAATGCCGTCGCACCGGGCTTCATCGAAACCGAAATGACCGGTGCGTTGGATGAAAAGACCGTGCAAGGTTGGCGTGAAGGGATCCCCCTGAAGCGTGGCGGAACCCCGGAAGACGTGGCCAACGCCTGCGTGTTCCTGGGCAGCGACCTCAGCAGCTACATCACCGGCCAAACGTTGCACGTGTGCGGTGGGATGCTTACTTGATGAGTAGTTGTCGGTTGTCAGTTGTCGGTTGTTTGCTGGATATGGTGGGTGGATTTGCCTGACAACTGACAACTTTCACCCCATGAGCCTTACCGCCGCCCATTCCCTCTGGATCGCGCCGCTCTGTGTGCTGCTGGGTGCCCTGAGTGCCTGGCTGCTGTACCGGGGCACCGGGGAGCGCAATGGTTGGAGCCCGGCCCTGCAATGGACCCTGGGCACCCTGAGGGCCGTGGTGATCGCCCTGCTCGCATTCTTCCTGCTGGAGCCCATGGTGCGCATACTGCTGCGCGAAGTGCGGAAACCCGTGGTGGTGGTGGCGCACGATGGCTCCTCTTCCCTGTTGGCCACTGGCGACAGCACCGCCTTGCGCGATACCTACGCCAAGCAACTGGAAGACCTGGCCACGCAGCTCGGTGGCCGGTACGAAGTGCGCTCCTTCACGTACGGAAGCCAGGTGGACGAAGGCATTCAGTTCGGACAACAACAGGCACAGACGGACATTGACCAATTGTTCCGCGTGGTGTACGACCGGTTTGCGGGCCCCGACCTTGGAGCGGTGGTGATCGACGGCGACGGTATCTACAACCGGGGCCGAGATCCCCGCCTCAACGCTGAACGCCTGGGCGTACCCGTGTTCACCATCCAGCTCGGCGACACCACCGTGCGGCCGGACCTGGCACTGCGCGGTGTGGACCACAACCGCATCACCTACCTCGGCAATGAATTCCCGCTCCTTGTGCGCGTGAAGGCGGACCACCTGCGCGGCAAGAGCACCCGGCTGAGCGTGCTGCACAACGGCAAGGAGGTCGTCGGCAAGGAGGTCTCCATTGGAACTGACCCCATGGTGGCCGAAATACCGTTGCTGGTAAAGGCCGAAACCGCCGGGCTGCACAGGTATTCGGTGGTGTTGCGACCGGTGGAAGGAGAAGTGACCAGGGCCAACAACGCACAGGACATCTTCGTGGACGTGTTGGACGAACGGCGCAAGGTGTTGCTGCTGGTGCGCAGCCCCCACCCCGATGCGGCCGCCATCCGCTTGGCCATGGCCCCGGTGGAAGGCTACCAAATGGAACTTGCCACCGCCGGGGTCTTCACCGGAAATGTGGCGGACTATGACCTGGTGGTGCTGCACCAATTGCCCGCACCTGGTATTGCCTTGCAACCGCTGCTACAGCAGATCGAAACCAAGGAGATCCCCACCTGGAGCATCCTGGGCCAGCAGAGCGACCTGCGGCAAGCGGGCGCCATGGGCACCGGCGTTGTTGTGGAACAAGCCCGCGGCGGGTACAGCGATGTGCAGGCAGCCGTATCGCCGGCCTTTGCGCTATTCACCCTGGAAGCGGAGGACCTGCGCGCCATGGAACGCTTCCCACCGTTGCAGGTGCCCTTTGCCCAGTACAGTCTGGCCCGCTCGGCCACGGCCCTGCTCAACCAGCGCATCGGACCGGTGCGCACGGAACATCCGCTGTTCGCCTTCCAAACGCAGGCCGCCCGCCGCACGGCCATCACCACCGGTGAAGGCCTGTGGCGGTGGCGCCTGGCCGACATGCAGCAGAACAACACCACCGCCCACTTCGACAAGCTGGTGCAGAAGACGGTGCAGCTGCTGGCACTGAAGCAGGACAAGAGCCGGTTCCGTGTGCAGGGCCCACGGGAGTTCGCACAAGGTGAACGGGTGCAGTTGGACGCCGAACTGTACAACGCCAGCTATGAACCGGTGAACGCTCCGGAAGTAACGATCAGCCTCAGCGACGAGGAGGGCCGCAGGCTGGACTACACGTTCAGCCGGGCAGGCACGGGCTACCGGTTGGATGCAGGCGTGCTGCCACCCGGCCGCTACACCTGGTCGGCGGCCACCACACTGGAAGGCGGGCGCCTCGCGGCCAAGGGCGAATTCCTGGTGAAGCCGCTGCTGGCCGAACAGGTGAACACCGTGGCCGACCATGCCTTGTGGGCGAACATCGCTGCGCGCACCGGGGGCGCCACCGCAACACCCGCCGATCTGGACCGCATCGCTGGTTGGCTCCATGAGCGGCCCGGACTGGCCGCGCGCTCCTACTCGCATGCCAGCTTCAGCGATCTGATCGGCCTGCGCTGGTTCTTCCTCCTCTTGCTGTTGCTGCTTTCCGTGGAGTGGGCCCTGCGGCGACGCAGCGGCACCTATTGATCGGGGGAATGCCCGGGCAACCTCCCGCCGCCCCCACCATGCGCCGAACTCTGCCGGCCCGGTTGCTCCGCATGCTGTTGGCGGCGGCCATGGCCGGCCTGGTGGTGTGGATGCTGCATGTTCCCTTGCTGCGGGCCATCGGCAACTTCCTGATCACGGAAGATCCCCCGAACCGGGTGGATGCCGTCTTCGTGCTGGGCGGGTCCGTGTATGACAGGGGCATGGAGGCCGCCCGCATCCATCAACAAGGGCTAAGCCCCCGGTTCATCTTCACCGGGGCACCCGTGCCCACCGCCCTCAAAGCCTTGGGCATCGACAGCACCGAGGCCGAGTGCACGCGCAACACCGCCGTCATGGCAGGGATCCCGCTGGCGCACACCACCGCACTGAACAAGGGGACCAGCACATTTGAAGAGGCCGTGGCCCTGCTGGACCACGCCCGGTCACACGGGCTGGACACGGTGATGGTCATCTCGAACCGCTTCCATCTGCGCCGCATCGGCATGGTCTTCCGCCCGCGCTTTGAACAAGCAGGGATCACGGTGCTGTTGCACGGCGCGCCCTCACCGGACATCAACGAAGCCTTTTGGTGGGCTTCCGAGGAAGGCCTGGTGATGCTCAACAATGAGTACCTGAAGCTGGGGTACTATTGGCTGAGGTACTGAGGTCGTTGGTGCGGTGCCACCGTTGACGGACGCCGGGTGTGCCAGGGCCGCTTCAGCGCTGGAGCACGATGCGTTGCACGGTGCGATGACCGTCGCCTTCGACTTCCAACGCATAGCAACCATCGGCCAGCAGGGCGAGGTCGATCGTTCGGCGGGCCCAATTCACCTGCGAACGCTCGTGCAGCAACACCCGGCCGGCCATGTCGCGCACCCTTAACGATCCGGCCTGCCAGCCGGCGAGCATCACATCAAGGCGGCCCGTGGACGGGTTGGGGAACACGGCCATGCCGCCTTGCGCTTCGCTTTCCGCAATAGCCGAGGCCTCGATGCAGAACGGTGCGTCCGCGCTGTCCTCAAAATCGCCATCGCCATCCACCAGCACGGCCCCGTTTCCGGATACCACCTGGAAATCGCCCATGCCGTAGGAACAACAGATGCCATCACCGTACTGGTCCATGATGGTGAACACATAGCAGCCTGCGGGCAGGCAGAGCTCCTCGGTGACCAGGCCTTGGGAGAAGTCGGCATACGGCCCGCCGCTGGACTGTTCGGCACCGGTGTCGCCTGTCACGGTCCAAGTGGTCTCCGAGCCGTAGTTGTCCAAGGTGATCAGGATGTCCACGGGGAAACCGGGGTTGGCCACGGTGAAGGAAGTGCTCTTGGCGTCGTTGGCCGTGTGTTCATCGGCACCACCGTTGGGCGCCGAGCAGCTCACGCTGAACGTGTGCCCGCCGTTGCCCACGTTGATGTCGCCGAGGCTGATCTGCGCCGTGGCGCCGCTGGCCAGGGAGCCGTTCCAGATGGCCGTCACGGGGGAACCGCCGTCGAGCACATGGCTGTACATGAGCTGTGTGAGCGTGGTGGTGCCGAAGTTCTTGATGGTGATCGCCGGCGAAATGATCCCGGTGTTGCAGTAGTTCGCCTCGATTCCGTTGATCGCCGTCACCGATGCGTCCAGCGCATAGACGGCCAAATTGGGATCGTAGCCGTCCACCCCATCGCCGCAGCCGCCCAGCCAATCGGTGAGCAGAGGGAAGCTCACATCGAAGCGTCCATAGTAATCGTTCACGTTGTTGTTGCAGCTGGCCTGGCCCCCGTACAGCTGCCCGATGAGGCGGTGGTCCTGGTTCCACAGCCCGCTGCCGCTGCTGCCGGGCTCGGTGGTGCCGTCATCCCACGCCATGATGCGCCAGCAATCGGCCCCGGACATGGTGCCATGCACGGCGCCGTCGTAGTCGAAGGAGATTTTCTTGATGTCGCCACTGGGGTGGTGGATGCCGGTTTGGCTGGTGGGCATGGTTCCGGAAGCATCCCATCCGGAGTAATACACCTCATACGCCGCGGGCGGCATGTCGTCCAGTTGCAGCAGCGCCACGTCGCTGCCCGGGCTGTTCTCCAGCAACAGGGCACCACTGACGGTTTGGTTCACCGGTCCGTTGGTGGTGGGCGTGCACGTGGGGCTCTCCCAGTTGAAACGGAAGGACCACGTGGCGGGGTTGTCCCCTTGGACGCAGTGGTTTGCCGTGAGGAAATAAGGCGTACCGTCGCTGGCGCAGTTGTTCAGCAGGGTACCGGTACATAAGCCCGACCCGCCCACGGTGATCATCGCCACGGCGCTGATCTCCTGTTGCCAGGGGTCGCCCTCCGGGCAGCTGGTGTTGTTGTTGCACGGGCCGCTGTCGTTGAGGCCTTTTGCGCCGCCCAGCACATCGCGGTAGGCGTGGGTCACTTGGGAAAGATGCAGGCGGCCCGGTACGGCGGTACCGGCCGGTTCCTCGTACGAGAGCGTGACCCGGTCACCAGCCAGTTGGGTGACACCGAGCAAGGTGCGGCCCGGAGCACTTTCCCGGGTGAAGGCGCCCAGCCACTGGCCGGCTTCGTTGTGCACGAAGAGCTTTGCGCCCGCGGGCATGATGAACGCATCGAGCACGAAGTTGATGCTGTATGCTTGCGGGCAATGCAGTTGCAGGCGCCACAGGCGGGTGCCATCGGCCAGGATGCTCCAATTGCCGCTGTTCTCCATGCCAAGGTCGGTTCCATGGTTCACCCCGAAGCGGAAGGGCCCTTTGATGCCCGCGGCAGCACGGGCGGCATCTTCGGCCAACAATGGAGCGGGATCCACCGCGGGCAACTCAACCACCGGCACCTTGGCCAAGTGCAGTTTTTCGGCCTTCAGGGCGATGGGCATTCCGCCGAAGGAAAGCTGTGCAACGCAGGAAGGGGTGCAGGCCGCGGCGGCAAAGAGCAGGAGCAGACGGTTCATCAGGGGATCACCACTTTGTGATTGTGGGGGACAACGGCGGGAAAATAGCATGCACAGCCCGCCGGGATCCATCCATTTACGGCCTTGGCTCAGGAAGCTGAGCCTTGCAACGGGATCAAGCAACCTCCGAGCCCACCGGCCGCGCCCTCCACAGGTCCGCCCATGCCCCAGGCCATTGGTCGGTGTATCCCCGGTTTGGCACGGCGCCCCCGATCATTGCATTCCTTGCACGCCCACCGGCTGCCCGCAGGTGGCCGGCGATTTCCGGGCGCTGCCCCTGAAGTCCGGTCAATGCTGCACCACGATCCGCTGCATGTTGCGCTGTCCATCGCTTTCCAGGATCAGCAAGTAACAGCCTTCAGCCAATCCCTCCACGGACAGGTCCATGGGCGTGCCCGTGGCGCTGCCGGTCCACAGCATACGGCCCAACGCATCGTGGAGACTGACCTGCCCGGTGGCCGCGGCATCGGGAAGATACAGGGTGAAACGGCCGTTGTTGGGGTTGGGCACCACGTGCAGGCCACCGGCGCCGGGCTTCTCGGGGATGCCGGTCCAGTTGGTGCACAGTTCCTGGCTGTCTGACCAGGTGAAGCTGCCGCTGCCTTGCAGCAGCGTATCGCCGAGCACGTCCACCAGGAGGTAGTTGCCCAGGCCGTAGGTGCAGCACATGCCGTCGCCCACGGCGTCCATCACGGTGAAGGTGTAGCATTCATGCGCCAAGCATACCGGCACGTTCACCGTATAGCCGTTGGCGCTGTTGTTGTAGGGCCCGCCATTGGCCACCACGTACCCTTGCTGGGTTTGGATCATCCAGGTGGTCTCCGTGCCAAAGCGGTCCAAGTTCATCTTCACCACGGCGTTGATGCCCGGGCTGTTCACCATCACCTGCAGGCTGTCCTCATCGTTCAGCGGGTTGGTGTCGGTGGCGGCGTTGGGGTTGGATGCGCTGACATGGATCTGGCGCAGGCCGCTGGCCATGTGTATGGCGGGCAGGTCGATGTTCACCGTTTGCACGGGCTGCAGGGCGCCGAACCACGGTATGGTGCCCATGAGGGCACCGTCCACGAACCAGTTGATGTTCACATAGGTGATCGTTCCCTCCCCATTGTTCTTCAGGGTGACGCGCGGCATGACGCTGTCGCTGTTGCACACTACGGCAGGCACTTGGGCGATGCTGGTGATGGCGGCGTCCAGGGGCAGCGGCACGAAGAGGTCGGGATCGAAGCCGTCCAGGGTGTCACCGCAGGCGCCCAACCACTGTTCGATCTGTGGGTAGGTGAGATTGAAGCGGCCGTAGTAGTCGTTGATGTTGTTGCTGCAGGAGGCCTGGCCCCCGAAGAGCTGGCCGATGATGCGGTGGTCCTGGTTCCACAGGGCGCTGCCGCTGCTGCCGGGTTCAGTGGTGCCGGAATGCCATGCGGTGACCTGCCAGCAGTCTGCGCTGCCCATCATGCCCTCGATGATGGGGCCGTGCGAGCTGCTGATCTTCTTGATGTCGCCTGCGGGATGGTGGATGCAGGTGACGCTGTCGGGCGCGGTGCCGGTCTTGTCCCAGCCGCTGTAGTAAGGTTGGAAGTCGGCGGGGGGCGTGCTGTTCAGCAGCAGGAGCGAGGCGTCCGTGGGCGGGTATTCCAGCAATTTCTCACAGCCGGTGATGCTGTGGTCCATGGGAGCGTTCTCCGTGGGGTCACAGGCAGGACTTTCCCAATTGAACACGAAGACCCATGACGCGTTGGATGTGTTGCCCTCAGTGCAGTGGTTGGCCGTGAGGAAGTAGGGCGTGCTGTCGTTTGCACAATTGTTGATCAACGTACCGGTGCATACCCCGCCGCCCAGGATGAGGTGGGCCACGGAGCGGATCTCCGGCCGCCAATCATCGCCTTCGGGGCATATCGTGTTCACGTTGCAAGGGCCGCTGTCGCCGAAACTGCGGTCGCCGCTTTTGCCTAACAGGCGATAGCCGTGGATCACGCTGCTGATGGTGAGCTGCCCCTGCCCCGCCACCGCTGGCGGCTCGATGTATTCCACCGTGATGTGGTCGCCCTCCAGCGGTGCCGTGCCAAAGGCGGTGTGGCCCGGATTGCTCCCCGCCGTGAAGGACCCGCGCACCGCGCCCGCTTCGTTGTACAGGAACATGCGCGCTCCTTCGGGGATCACGTAGTTGCTGAATTGCAGGTTGATCGAGAGCGCTTCCGGGCAGTGAAGCATCAGGCGCCATACGCGGTCGCCGTTGGGCATTGTAACCCACGAACCGCTGTTTGCCAATGTGTAATCCGTTGCATGGGTGAAGCCGAAACGGAACGGCCCTTTGAGGCCCTGTGCTGCGCGTGCGGCATCCTCCTGCAAAAGTGTGGCCACATCCACGGAAGGCAAATGCACGGCAACTGCCGGTGGCATGCCGCGCTTCTCGGCCTTGTCGCCGTAGGGCTGCCCGCCAAAAGCAATCTGTGCGGAAAGCGTGGTGGACAGGAATAAAGCAGCGAAAGAGACCAGCGTAATGCTTCGGATCATAGCAAGGGAGTTCATTCGACAGGACGGCCTTAGGCTTCGGGCCGTTGCCCATCTTCAAGGGAACGAAAATAGCGGAAGCCGGAGGAAGGTGGGTACGATCCTTACGCTGGCTTTGATGCCTTCACCTTCCCGTCGATCAATTTCCGCATGGCGAAGAGCTCATCGCGCAATTGCGCGGCAGCGATGAAGTCCAGTTCCTTGGCGGCTTTCTTCATCTGGGCCTCCAGCAAGCTGGCGTTCTTCTCCAACTGGTCCACGGGCATGTAGC
>JAGPDT010000062.1:0-12145 GCA_018057455.1 Flavobacteriales bacterium
AGTCCATGCTGGTTTCTTGCCAAGATCCGAGCGCCAAAGTTGAGAATCAAGCCCCCCTGCTTCACAGTTGTCAAACGCTCATGGTTCATGGCCTAGACCGCTTCAGGTATTTTTGAGATGCCCTCTACTATCCTGTCGGGCAGTTCGACTCCGGTGTTGGTCCGTACGTGCTCACCTTCTCCGCCGAAGCCTGCGGAACGGATGCGCCGGCCAATGATGAATGCGCGGGTGCGCTACCGATCACGGCCAATGCCGATTGCCAACCCACCTACTTCGACAATGGTTGTGCATCGCAATCCCTTCCGGCCGTTACCTGCGGCATCTACGCGGGCATCGCGAACGATGATGCCTGGTACAGCTTCACAGCTACGGCGACGGAGATGACGCTGGGCGGCGCCCCGGTGGGTTCCATGGATATCGTCATGGAATTGTTCTCCGGCACTTGCGCAGCGCTCACGTCCATCGCCTGCGGTGATGTGGGCGGCGGGGGCGCGGCGGACGATATGATCGCCTCCGGGCTTACGGTGGGCGCGACCTACTACGCGCGGGTTTACGACTTCCGTGCGCAGTACGCCTTCGAGGCCCCGGGCTATGATCTCTGTTTGGTGGAAGGGCTGGGCAGCGGCTTGGGCCTGGAAGAAGGACCCAAGGCATCGATCGCTGCGATCCACCCGAACCCAAGCAATGGTGATTTTACCATTGCGGTGGATCCGCGGGCCACGGAGGTACACATCGCCATTCTGGATGCAGCCGGGCGGCTGGTGATGCAGCATACGGGCCGCGCAACCGGTGCGTCGCAACTCCAGGTGGATGCTTCATCGCAATTGGCACCGGGCATTTATACCGTG
Organism: Flavobacteriales bacterium; assembly: GCA_018057455.1. Classification (GTDB taxonomy): domain Bacteria; phylum Bacteroidota; class Bacteroidia; order Flavobacteriales_F; family PHOS-HE28; genus PHOS-HE28. The sequence goes on from JAGPDT010000062.1 coordinate 849, forward strand.
CGTGTCGATGATGGTTCCGTGGTCGGCACCGGGAAACTCGTTGTGCAACCCTAAGCCAAGCGTTGACCCCCATGGACGATCCTTCTCCTGTGGAGTTGCAGCCGGCCTTGGTACACCGGGCCGCCCGGCCTGAAGCCATCCGCCAATGCCTGGGTCACCAAGCCGATCTTGGTTGGTTCATCGAGATGGAGCACGATGCACTGGACCTGTACATGGCATCGGACCAGGCATTGATCTTAGTGGATCGTGTACCGATCATTTCCACGGAAAGGCAGGCCCGGTTCAGGCCCTGCATCCTTTCCACCATGGGCACGTGCTTGGAACGAAGGGGCGAGGTGACGGCCCCGCGCGACTCGGTATGCCTTGGACTCTATCTCGGTGAATTGGGGAGCCAGCGGGTCATGCTTGAACAGTACTTGCGCCTGCGGCATGGTGTGCTCCAAGCGAAAGTGCTGGTGATACGAAGATCGGAAGGGCCCGGCCCGCAGTTGGCACATGTGCATGATGCAACGGCCTTCCACCTCTTGGGAATGGAACATCCCATGAGCGCGGATGGACCACCACCAGCCAATTCGACCCATCGCACCGGCCATCTTCGTACCCGAGGGTCTTTACCTTGAAGCAGGTTTCGCCTCGCGCATTACCGTCCCGATCACTGCCACCACGCCCCATGCGGATCGCAGCTTGCGCTAGGCGCTCCGCATGGAATGTTGAACGGGCTGCCTGCATCATCCGAACGAACAAAGGGCCCGAAGGCCCCTCGTCGTTGGATCCACAAAGCGCCAATGCTCACTTCCGCATGCTGCTCATCACCGTGTAGATCTCGTCGCTGTGGTACGGTGATGAATAGCTGCCCATTTTCTTGAGGAAGGCCTTGCGTGCCGTCTCATCCGGCCAGGCGGCTTTCTCCAAGGCGTCCAATTCATCCTCGAACTTGTCGAGGTCGTCCCAATTGGCGAACTCCATGCTGCGGACAAAGGAGGCGCCGTGGCTTCCCCAGGCATGGATGTAGATCGCGAAGTGCTTGATCAACGTGCTCTTGGTGATCACCTTGTCGTAGTATTCCTGGAAGGCCTTCTGGACGTCCTCGCGCGTGCTGCCCTCTGGAATGACGAAGTTGGCGGTGGTCTGGACGATGTAGGGGTTGGCAGGCTTTTCCTGGGCAACGGCCTGCTTGCCTGCGCCGCAAAGGGCGAAGGACAGGGCTACAATGGGAAGAATGGTTGCGGGCTTCATGCTGTTGGTTTTTTGGCGAGTGACTTTCCTCATCACGAAGATCCTTTGCTCTCCGGACGGGCAACTGGTGGAAATACCTGTTTTCGTGAAGTGTTGCGGAGGAGGAAAGGGAGGGACCGATCACGCCAAGGCGCTTGGCTGTCCGAGGTCAGGGACCAGGCTGCCCGGAACGTGCATGGCCTTGTGCGCGGTGCGTTCCGCATGGCGTTGCTCCAAGCCCTCCACGGCGGTACGGTGCTTGGCCAAGCGCATGAATTGCCAGCCCAATAAGGTGAGCACCAACAAGGCCGCCAGGAACAGGAACAGGCCGGGCCAGCTCAGGTGCGCGCGCAGGGGGCCGAGCAGCATTGCACCCACCACCAGGCCCACATTGTTGCACACCATGTACAGCGTGAACTGCGTGGCGGCGATACGCGCCCAGCACAGGCTCATGGCCGTGGCCAAGCTGGCCACAATGCAAAAGGTCTCCACACATTTCAGGCCGTAGATGAACGCAGGAATGTAGCCGGCGGTGTTCCAGCGTTGTGGGGTGGAGGCCAGCACGACCCATGCGAGCGCCAACAGCGCGAGGTAGATGGTGATCACGCGCACCTTGCCGAAGCGATCGGCCAGCCAACCGGCCACCACCATGGCGGCCACGGCACCGATCACGTTCGCGCTGGCCACCAGGTTGGCGTAGGCACTGTTGTCCCAACCGAGCTGTTGAATGGCGAATACCGGCCATTGGGCACCCTTCAAGCCCGACGCAAGTCCGAAAAGGAAGATGCACGCGCAGCCGATCAAGCTGTACCGCAGGAGCAATACGCTTTTCAAGGTTCCCAGGATCTCCTTCCAGCTCTCGGCCTTCATGGCCAGTGCTTCCGTCGAGCTTGTTCCGGGCGACCACGGAAACAACCGTTCCCCTTGGCGTTCGCGCAGCAGCGAGGGCAGTATCAAGGCGAGCAGCAGCGCCATGGAAATACCGACCAACGCCGTGCTGAATCCGTAGGTGTTGATCGCCCAAGTACCCGCCGCCAGCGTGGCGCCGATGCCCACGGTCTTCGCGCCCCACATCACGCCGTTCGCCCTTGCCTGCTGATCGGCTGGCGTGATGTCCACGGCCAGTCCGTCGGTGGCCACGTCCTGCAAGGCGCCGAAGCAGTTGCCCACGAAGGAGACCGCCATGAAGAGGCCCATGTTATGCAACGGATCCGGCACGAAAGCCAATACCAACAGGGTGATCAGCATGCCGAGGCCCGAAGAAAGCAGCCACGGCCTGCGGCGGCCCATGGGCAGAAAGCCGTAGCGGTCCATCAGCGGGCCGGCCACCAGCTTGAAGGTCCAGGGCAAAGTGCAGATGCCGACGTAAGCGCCCACGGTGGCCGCCGTTGCGCCGTTCATGGCCATCCATGCGGGGAGGGCATAGAGCTGCAGGCCTTGCGGAATGCCCTGCGCGAAGTAGAGCGCGCCGAAGGTGAAGTAGCGCAAGGGAGCGCTGGTGCTGAGGGGTGGAAGGGGCGGCATCAGCAAGCTGTTGATGGGGTAAAACTGCTCGCCCGCATGCTGCCGTCCACTGGTGGAAATACCGGTTCGGGCCGTAACGGGTCGAGACCAACACAGCGCCATGGCCCTGCTTCTCCTATGTTTGAACTCCATCCTTGGCATGCGCATGCTCCTCCGCTTGATCCCCGCATTGACGTTCCTGCTTCCGGCCACGGTAGCCCGGGCCCAATGCTGCGACCACCATCTGCTGATGCAGGACAGCTACGGCGACGGCTGGAACGGCGCCACGCTGGTCGTGCGCATCAACGGCGCATCCATTGGGGTGTTCTCCGCGACTGGCACAGGCAGCACGGCCATGTTCACCGCCTGCACCGGTGACGCGATCGAAGTGGAATACACCGCTGGCGATTGGGAGAACGAGAACGCCTACCAATTGCTGGGCGCCCATGGCGAGGTTCTTTGGGCCGATGGCCCGGGCCCGGCCACGGGCATTGTATACACCGGATCGGCCGATTGCTCCACCCTGCCCATGCCGGGCATAGCGCCATGCCTGGCCCAGCCGATCGATACGGCCCTCTGCATCACCGTGGACAACACCGGGGTGCCCGGCACCGGCATGGGCCCCGGCTGTGCCGGCTATCAGGGAGGAGACCGCTGGTACGCCATGGCCGTACCGCCATCGGGCCACGTGGTGGCGGGCACGGCTTCCACCGGTGGGCTCACCGATACCGGCCTTGCCCTGTGGACCGGGCCCCATTGCCATCAGCTGGACCAAAGGGCCTGCGACGACGACAGCGGGCCGGAACAGCTATCCCTGGCCAACGCCGATGAACTCACACCTGGCGACACCGTGTACATCCAGGTCTTCGGCTACGGCGGCGCCCAAGGAAGTTTTGAGCTGTGCATCACCGATCCCGGCACCATCCAGCTGGACAGCACCGAGCTGCCCATGGTGCTGTTGAACACCTTGGGCAACACGATTCCCTACGAGGGCAAGGTGCCGGGGCTCATGGAGATCAAGTACAACGGACCGGGCAACACCACACACCTCACCGACCCCTCCAACGTGTACAACGGCCACATCGGCATCGGCATCCGGGGCGCCACCTCCGCAGGCTATCCGCAGCGGCCCTACAGCGTGGAAACGCGCATGGCCGACGGCACCAACAACAACGTGGCCTTGCTGGGCATGCCTGAGGAAAATGACTGGGTGCTGCTCTCCAACTACAACGACCGCTCCCTGGTGCGCAACGCCCTGGCCATGCACCTGGCCCGCGCCATGGGCCAGTACGCCCCGCGCATGCACCTGTGCGAAGTCCTGTTGGACGGCAACTACCGCGGCATCTATGTGCTTGGCGAAAAGATCAAACGCGACAACGGCCGTGTGGACATCGCCCGCCTGGACCCCGATGAGAACACCGGCGATGACCTCACCGGCGGCTACATCCTGCAGCAGAACCTCTGGGATCCGGACAACAGCTTCCAGTCCGCCTTCTCCCCCATCGGCCATCCAGGGTTCGATGTGCATTTCCTCTATGAATACCCCGCCCCGGAGGACATCACCCCGCAGCAGAAAGCCTACGTCCAAGGTGCCGTCAACACCATGGAGACCGCGCTCTACGGAAACAACTTCACCGATCCCGTGCTCGGCTACCGCACCTACCTCGATGTGCCTTCGTTCATCAATTACTTCCTGGTGAACGAACTGGCCCGCAACAACGACGGCTTCAAAAAGAGCGTGTTCTTCCACAAGGACAAGGACAGCAACGGCGGCAAACTGAAGGCGGGGCCCGTGTGGGACTTCGACTGGGCCTGGAAGAACCTCTGGGGCTGCAGCCTCTTCGAAACCCTCGACGGCAGCGGCTGGGCCCACCTGGTGAACGACTGCCCCACGGACAACTACGGCACCGGCTGGTATGTGCGGCTTTTGCAGGACAGCGCCTTCGCGAATGAGCTGCAGTGCACCTGGCAGCAACAGCGGCAAGGCCCGCTGGCCCTGGGGGCCATCAACGCCTGGATCGACTCGGTGGGCACCTTGGTGGTCCACGCCCAGGCACGCCACTTCGCCAAATGGCCCATCCTGGGCATGAGCGGGCCCGCCCCGGAGATGGCCCCGTGCGCCACCACTTACGCCGCCGAACTGGACACGCTTAAACAGTGGGTCGCCACCCGCATCGCCTGGCTGGATGCACACTTGCCCGGCGCATGCACCAACCTGGCCGTGGCTGGCGCGCACGCACCCTTGTCCTTCACATGCACGCCCAACCCCACCGCCGGCCCTGTGCGGTTCCGGTGCGAATTGGCCATGACCTCCCGGTGGGAACTGGTGGTCACCGACGTGCTCGGGCGCACCCAATGGCACGCGGCCCTGCCGGCCGGTATGGTGGACCGCACCTTGGTGCTGGCCCATTCCGGGCTGCACCTCTGGTCTTTGCGGGCCGACGGCCAGGTGCGCGCCACCGGCCGGGTGGTGGTGGAGTAGCCGGGGCAATCCAAGCGAGGGTGGATTCCGGGACCGGATCAACCCAAGCCGTTCAACGGATTGCAACCCGGAGGATGCTCGATGCGCGGATCGTGGAACCCGTATGCCAGTCCACAACAGGCCTCCTTCCCCACCGTGGGAAGCCAACGATCCGGGCTACAAAGTGCCCCGTCGGGTGACCTTCATCAACCTTGGATGTCCGGGCAGGGCGTATTCTTACCCGGTGGCGGCAGGCAACCGATGGCCTTGCAAGGGGATACCCCCGGATCGGCTTGGCCGGAAGCAGAACGCAGCCCAACTTTGGTCCCAAGATGAAGCACCTCCTTTCAGCGGTACTGGCTGCAGCCTCGGTGCTGGCCTCGGCCCAAACGGCCACCAACTTCAACTGTGCCGATTGCCACGGTGAGACGCACGACCTCTTCACCGAACTCGATGCCGGCAAGGTGATCGTGCTCACATGGGTAATGCCCTGCGCCGCATGCACGGGGCCTGCCCTCACCACCTACAATGTGGTCCAGAGCTTCCAGGCCTCGCACCCGGATCAGGTGCTCATGTACCTCATTGACGACTACGGGAACACCAATTGCAACTCGCTCAACACCTGGAAAAGCAACATCGGCATCCCCAACACCATCTCCTTCTCCAATGCGGTGATCGACATGGACGACTACCACGGGCCCGGCATGCCCAAGATCGTCGTGCTTGGTGGAGGCGGCCACGAGGTGTTTTTCAACACCAACAATACCGTTGACCCCACGGCGCTCCAGAATGCGATCAACGCGGCCCTGCTGGCCGCTGCCGTTCCTGAGGAGACCCCCCTGGTGGCCGGGTTGTCCATCCATCCGGTTCCTGCCGCCGACCATGCACGCATCGGCTTCACCCTGGCCCGGTCCACGAGGGTGGAGATCGGCCTGTACGAGCCTTCGGGCAAGCTGGTGCAGCGCATCCACGAAGGATTGCTCGCCCCGGGCATGCATGGCCTCGATCTCCCTACCGGCGGCATGCCCTCCGGCGCGTACTTGGTGCGCATCACGGCGGGCATGGAGCATTTCACCTCCCATGTGGTCATTGCCCATTGATCGACCAACGGCCATACCACGTACCCGGTCAGCACCTTCAAGATCCCTGCTTCCCCATGTTGAGCCGATCCCTTTTCATCCTTGGTGTCCCGGTCCTTGCTGCGTTCGTGCTCCCCTCCCCCGCCCACGGCCAGTGCTGTGCCGGGGGCAGCGGCAGCCCCATCGCCGGTGATGCGGCCCAGGGCGTGTTGCAGGAGCACCAGATGGAGCTCAACACCAACTACCAGTTCATCCATACCGACAAGTTCTACAAGCAGGACAAGCTGGTGGCCGAGCGCACCTTCGATGGCTTCCAAAGCCAGTACCAATACCTCAAGGTGGCGTACGGCCTCACCAAGGAGCTCACCCTATCGCTGGAGAACGGGTACTACCTGATGAAGAAGGAGGTGGGCTACAACCAGGACCCCCGCACCACCTACACGTCCACGGGCGTGGGCGACCTGATCATCTTCCCCAAGTACAACGTGTACCGCAGGGAGACCCGCAAGAGCGTGAACGAGGTGACCGTGGGCCTGGGCTACAAGGTCCCGCTGGGGTCCTACAACGATTCGGTGGGCAACATCGAGCCGTTCTCCGGGCAAACGTTCTATGTGACCAAGCCCACGGCGGTGCAGCTGTCCTCGGGTGCGCAGGACCTCCTCTTCCACGCCTTCCTCCACCACGGCTTCCAGCGCTCGGGCCTCAAGCTGTTCGCCAGCGGCACCTACATCCTCAAGGGCTGGAACCCCAACGCCGAGAAGCTGGGCGACTTCGCCAGCGTGGCCGTCTACGCCAGCCGCACCTTCCTGGAACACATCGGCCTCACCCTGCAGGCCCGCTACGAGCACATGGCGCAGATGCAGGTCAATGAGAGCGTGCTGCTCTTCGGCCGGCCGTCCAACTACTTCCCCGAGGCCACCGGCTACAGCAAACTGTTCTTCACGCCGCAGGTGAGCTACACCCAGGGGAAATTCACCGTGTACGCCACCACCGACCTGCCGCTCTACCAAAGCATGAACACCTCGGAGCACTACACGCAGGTGGGTTCGCAGAACACCACCACCGTGGGGCTCTCCTTCCGCTTCTTCACCAAGCGGCCGGGGTTGCAGCAGATCAAGGTGGCGGGCAGCTACGTGTGCCCCATGCACCCGGAGGAAGTCTCGGACGGCCCGGCCAAATGCACCAAGTGCGGCATGGACCTGGAGCGGGCGCAATAGGCCGTGAGGTCCGGGGTTTGCCGGGCACTACTGCTGTGTGGCCCAAGCGTGGGCAGCCTCTGCCTGCCCCTCACTTCCGCCGCCACACGCTTCCGTTGCGTGTGTGCACCGCCGCCAGTTCACCCCGGCCCTCGGATACGCGCAACAGTTCCTCGGCTTGCGCATGCGTGGTGCCCAGCACAACGGCCACTTCTTCCGCGCACCAGGAAGCATGCACGGCCAACAGCCCCTCCAGCGTTGTGGGCATCGCGGCAGCCTTGGCCTCCGGGGCCAATCGTTGCACCGCCGCCCCGAAGTGAGGGTACGGCCTGGCGCCATGCACCACGTGGCGTTCTCCGGCGGCATTGGTGAAGAGGAACGTGGGGAAGCCACGCACCCCCAGCGACCGCGCCAAGGTGAGGTCGGCTTGGAAAAGCGAAGGGGCGGCACCCGCGAAGTCGCTGCGCAAGCGTACGGTATCCAGCCCGGCGAACTGGGCCGCCTCGGCGATCACCGGCCACTTGGTGATGTTCTTCTTCTCGGTGAGCACTTGCTCGCGTTGGCGGCGCAGGAAGACCAGCGCCTTAGCGGGGTCCTGCAATTGCGCGGCCTTGAAGGCGATGCTTGGCGGGAAGCTGCTGGGCAGGGGGTCCTCCAACCAAACATCACCGATGATGGGCATGCGGTAATGGGGGCTCACCTCGTCCCAATGCCCTGCCACGTCCGTTGGACTGTTGATACCGCCTCCGTTGAAACCGGCCCAGGAGGGAAGCAGCCCGCCCATGTGGTACTGGATGTCGATAAGCGCACCGTACTCCAGCTTCAAGCGCCGAAGTTGCGGCTCGGCACCCCAGCAGCTGCTGCAGATAGGGTCGGTGAAGTAGTGCAGTGTAAGCAACTTGGTCTGTGGCGCATCGGCCTTGAACGCCGATGTGCGTGCAGCGCCCTCCGGCCCGGGCACCACGCAAAGGCCGGTGCCGGGGTCGCAGTGCAGCGGGTTGGTGGTCTTCTCCTGGGTGGAAGGGGATTGTGGGAAAGCGGGAGAGGCCAGGCACAGGGCTGCTGCGGCCAACCAGGCTTTGGTGCTGCCGGACCGTGGTGCCGTTCCCATCGTGCAGCGTCCAATGCTTACGTTGCAAGCAGCCTTTGGGCAGGCACTACGCCCCCACCGGCCACACCGCCCAAGGGATCCGGCTCAGCAGGAGCACCAGGCCGATGCCGTACCACAGGGCCACCGCGCCATACTTCCCACGATCATCAGCAGCCTTCTTGGCCTTGCTCCAGCCCATGGTGATCAGCACAACACCGATGATCATCATCAGCGGGTGCTCCAGCATGTACAGGCGCGCCATGCTGTTGCCCATGTTGGCACCGGAGAAGCTGTGCAGGCCGACCGGAGAATGCAGGTAAAGCGCGATCCCGAACAGCAACTGCACGTGCGCAGCGATCAGCCCGAAGAGCGCCAGCTTGCGGCCGTTGCCCGCGAAAGGGCGCTTGCCGTTGTTCCTGGCCAGTATGGCGTTGATCACGGCCACGGCGACCAACAGCAGCACGGCATAGGCGAAGAAGGAGTGGAAATGCTTCAGTCCGGTTTCCATGTTCGGTGGGAAAGGTGCGCGAAGGTAGGCCGGGTTCCCCGCTTGGTCTGAAGCCGGAACGGTTCCCCCGGCGGATCCACCCGTCCAAACGTTCTTCCGTCCATCACATCCTGCGGGCGTGCGTTCCCAGGGCCGATACATTTGCGCGCTTCAAACCATGTTCAACCCCATGGCCGTCAACACCAAAGGAGCCGTTAGCGGCAGCTTGATCCTCGCCCTCGCCAGCCTCACGGCCTGCACCTCCAAGCCCTCAATGACCGAAACCGCAAGACCCACGGTCCCCGCCTTCGACGTGGCCGGCATGGACACCACCGCCAAACCATGCGACGATTTCGACCGCTTCGCCAACGGCCTGTGGAAGGAGAAAAACCCCGTGCCGTCCACCGAATCCCGCTGGGGCGCCTTCGGGATCCTGGCCAAGGAAAACCTGGAGGTGAAGATCAAGGGCATCATTGACACCCTGCTGGTGCATGAGGCCGCCACCAAGGGCAGCACGGCCCAGCTGGTGGGCGATTTCTACCGCTCGTACATGGACACCGCCAAGCTGGAGGAACTCGCCGCCGCGCCGTTGAAACCGTGGATGGACCGCATCGATGCGCTGAAAGACCTCAAGGAACAAGCCGCCCTCAGCGGTGAATACGCACGCTTGGGCGTCTCCACCTTCGTGGGCCTGCATGCCGATGCCGACATGCACGACAGCAAGGTGAACATCCTCTACAGCGGGCAGGACGGCCTGAGCCTGGGCGAGCGCAGCTACTACGAGAAGACCGACAGCGCCATGGCCAACATCCGCACGGAGTTCGTTGGGCACGTGGACAAGATGTTCAGCTTGGCCGGCCTGGCGGAAAAGAACGCCGGAGCATCCATCCTCGCCTTCGAGACCGGCCTGGCCAAGCTGCAGCTCACCAACATCCAGCGCCGCGACCCGGACATCTACCAGAAGATCTCCTTCACCGAGTTCGCCCAGCTCGCGCCCAAGTACGACCTCGCGCTCCTGGCCAAGTCCATGGGCATTGCCACCGACACCCTGCTGCTGGAGGACCGCGCCTACGTGGAAAAAGCCTCCGCCTACATCGCCGCCACGCCCTTGGCCACGCTGAAGACCTGGATGAAATGGCAACTGCTGGGCACCTATGCCAACGTGCTCAACAAGGCGCTCAACGAAGAGAATTTCCGCTTCGAGGGCACGGTGATGAGCGGCACCAAGGAGCAGAAAAGCCGCCAACTGCGCGCCCTGCGTGCCACCGACGGCCTGCTGGGCGAACCCCTCGGCAAGCTCTACGCCGAGAACTACTTCCCGGCCTCCTCACGCAAGAAAGTGGAGGACATGATCGAGAACGTGCGCACCGTGTATGGTGAGCACATCAAGGCACTCACCTGGATGAGCCCCGGGACCAAAACAAAGGCCCTGGAAAAACTCGCCCTGTTCACCACCAAGATCGGCTACCCCGGCCAGTGGAAGGACTACAGCATGGTGGACATCCAGCCCGACGCGCTCCTGCGGAACACCATGAACCTGATCGCCTGGCGCAGCAACGACAACCTCAAACGCATCGGCAAGCCCGTGGACACCAAGGAGTGGGGCATGACGCCGCAAACCGTGAACGCCTACTACAACCCCTCGCTCAATGAGGTGGTCTTCCCCGCGGGCATCCTGCAGCCCCCCTTCTTCAACGCCGATGCCGATGATGCCATCAACTACGGCGGCATCATCGCCGTGATCGGCCACGAGCTCACCCACGGCTTCGATGACCAAGGCGCCAAGTTCGACGGCCACGGCAACCTGGTGAACTGGTGGACCGATGCCGACAAGGCCAACTTCGACTCCCTCGCACAGCGCATGATCGCCTACTACGACGGCTTGGAAGTGCTGCCCGGCATACACGTGAAAGGCGCGCTCACCGTGGGCGAGAACATCGCCGACCTCGGCGGCGTCACCCTTGCCTACGCAGCCCTGCAACGCTCACTCGTCGGCCAGCCCGAGCCCGCCAAGGTCGACGGTTACACCTGGCAGCAGCGCTTCTTCCTCGGCTGGGCCCAGGTCTGGCGCTCCAACGCCACCCCGGAAGCCGCCCGCCGCCTCGTGGAACTCGACCCACACAGCCCTGCCCACTTCCGTATCAACGCCATCATGGGCCAGTTCAAACCCTTCCAAGAGGCCTGGTGCACCGAGGGCAAAGGCGCCATGCTCGTGCCCGACAGCGCGCGCGTGGTGATCTGGTGATGATCCATAGTTCGTGGTTGT
>JAGPDT010000062.1:12245-19579 GCA_018057455.1 Flavobacteriales bacterium
TATCAACGCCATCATGGGCCAGTTCAAACCCTTCCAAGAGGCCTGGTGCACCGAGGGCAAAGGCGCCATGCTCGTGCCCGACAGCGCGCGCGTGGTGATCTGGTGATGATCCATAGTTCGTGGTTGTCAGTTGTCAGTTGTCAGTTGTCCGGCGCAGCCGCACCTCATAACCTCCCGGCCCTTGGACTGAGGCTTGAGGACTCAAGGACTTCAGGACTCAGGACTTCAAGACTCAGGACTTCAGGACTCAAGACTCAGGACTTCAAGACTTCAGGACTCAGGACTTCAGGACTCAGGACTCAGGACTTCAAGACTCAGGACTCAGAACGAACTATCCCCACCTTCGCGCCATGTCCGAAAGCACCTCCCGCACGGAACTCTCCGCCCTCGGCGAATTCGGCCTTATCGACCGCATCACCGCCACGGTGGAACTGGTGAACCCCTCATCCCTGCAGGGCATCGGTGACGATTGCGCCGTGATCGACCCGCAGGGCCTCACGCAAGTGGTAACCACCGACATGCTGGTGGAGGGCGTACACTTCGACCTCGGCTACGTGCCGCTGAAGCACTTGGGCTACAAGGCCGTGGTGGTGAACCTCAGCGACGTGTACGCCATGAACGCCGAGCCGCGCCAGATCACCGTGGCCATCGCCATCAGCAACCGCTTTTCGCTGGAGGCCGTGGATGAACTCTACGCCGGCATGCTCGCGGCGTGCAGCGCGTATGGCGTGGACCTCGTGGGCGGCGACACCACCAGCTCCACCAGCGGCCTGGTGATCTCCATCACCGCCATTGGTGCGGCGAAAAAGGAGGCCATCGTGTACCGCCACGGCGCCAAGGAGCACGACCTGCTGGTGGTGAGCGGCGACCTTGGCGGCGCTTTCATGGGCCTACAGGTGCTGGAGCGTGAAAAGGCCGTCTTCAAACAAGACCCCAACGTGCAGCCCGACCTCGCCGGTTTCGACTACATCCTGCAACGCCAGCTCAAGCCCGAGGCCCGCAAGGACATCATCGCGTTGTTCAGGGAAATGGACCTGCGGCCCTCCGCCATGATCGACATCAGCGACGGCCTGGCCAGCGAAGCCATGCACATCGCGCGCCGCTCCGAATTGGGCGTGAAGATCTACGACGAAAAGATCCCCATCGCACCGGAAACGCACCGCGCCGCCCGCGACTTCAACCTGGACCCCAGCACCTGTGCGCTCAACGGCGGCGAGGATTACGAGCTGCTCTTCACCATCGCCCAAGGCGATTACGACAAAATCAAGGGTTCACCGCACTTCACCGTGGTGGGGCACATCACGGACAAAGCCAGCGGCTGCCATTTGGTGGACCGCCAGGGCGGGCAGCATGAGCTGATCGCGCAGGGGTGGGACGGGTTGAAACGATCGTAGGCCTCCCCCTTGATCGGACGCACCGGCGACCCGGGACCCGGGTCAGCGAGCGATCAACAGCTGCTGCACCAGCGGTCCATCGGGGCCGTTCACGAGCACGGTGTACAACCCGTTGGAAAGGCCTTCAACCGGCAGGTGCAAGGTTGTACGCCCTGTGGCAAAGCCCATGTTGCTGTGCAGCAGCTCACGCCCCAAAGCATCATGTACCACCACCAGCCAGGCCCCGTCGGACAAACCGGGTGCGGCCACGAGCACCGCGCCGTCGCATGTCGGATTGGGCTGAAGCCGCAAGGAAGGGCCGGGGCCAACTGGCTGCACCACCTCCGTCAAACCATCGAATTGCACAACACAGGCCGGTCCGTAGGGCATCGGCACTCCGCCCACCCAGGCCCGAACACGCACGTTGAGCGGCACCCCATTGGGCGTGCCCGGCGGCAATTGGAACATGTAAACCATGGTGGAACCCACTTCCACCGTGCCCGAGAAGGTGCCATGTGGATCGAACACCCACACACTGTATTGCGTGGTGCCGGGAACAGGGCCGATCACCAATGCATCGCCCAGGCCGAAGGTCCCTTGGCTGCATGCTGCCGGCTCCAGCGTGGCCGGGCCCATGGGCAGGCAGAATTGCTCCCCGTTGGCCAGGGTGCTCTCCGCCTCGAATGCACCCGTGGCCACTATGAGCGGCAGGCTGTCGGTGCTGAGGGTGTAGCCTCCGGCGTTGATCCCGTCACCCTCCGCATCGGTCACTGCCAAACGATAACAGCCGTCCGGCACCTGCCACCTCCGGTGGATGGCTTGGCCGGTCTCCGATGCTGTGGCCACACCACCAAAGAGCACCCCGGCAGCTGGTTGCCCCGATAGCGTCCAACCGGTGGCCATGGGTTCATCATCCAGCTGCACCGCGAGGTCCAGGTCGTGCAATCCGTGATCGCTGAACTTGGCGACGTAGGCATCCACACCGCCGTGGCTCACCAGCAAGAGCGTGTCTGCACCGGGATCAACGTCCATCGGCAAGGACAACCAGCCGGTGAGGTAGGCACTGCCCACGGCGTCCGTGGCCACATTGAGCCCTCGGGTATGGAAGGTACCGCCGGCCGTGAAGCCCCAGATGAATTCACCCTGCGGATCATACTTCCCCAGGAAGGCATCGAATTCCCCGTTGGCCGTATGCATCGCCTCGCCCACACCGGGGTCAAGGTCCACCGTGCCACGCGTTCGTCCGGTCACCAGTATGTTGCCTTCGCGGTCGGTGGCCACTCCACGTGGCATGTTTTCCTCCGGTCCGCCTACGCTCTTCACCCAAAGCAACCCGCCGGACCCATCATACTTCGCCAGAAACAGGTCCGCATCCCCGGTGGGACCTGCGCACACCACGCTGTCCATGCCCAGCGCATGGGGAAAATAGGCGGTCCTGGCAAAGCGGCCTGTAATGGCCACGTTGCCCGCGGCATCCAATGCCAAGCCACGCCCGATATCCGTGCCCACGCCGCCCATGGCCGTGCCCCACAGCAGGCCGCCATCGGCAGCATAGCACACCAGGAAGGCATCGGACCATTGGCCCGGAGCGGATACGATCAGGCTGTCCGGACCCGGGTCCAGGTCAACGCTTCCCGCGAAGTAACCCGTTACGCAAACTCCTCCATCGGGCCTTGTAACGGCATCGTAGGCGCGATCATCCCCGGGACCACCCAGGGCATGCGCCCAAAGCAAGGTGCCGTCCGGGGTGTACTTCGCCACGAACGCATCAAAGGAACCCAGTTCCCCCACGGTATGGACACCGGGGCCGGGGTCCGCATCAAATGCCCCGTGCATCTCCCCGGCGATATACAGGTTGCCAGCGGCATCCGTGGTCACGCTACGGGTCTCCTCATTCCCCGGCCCACCGATCGCCCCGGCCCAAAGCAAATTGCCTTCGGGGTCCAAGGCGCAGAGGTAGGCATCATAGAGCCCCCCACTGGTGAACGCGGCCGTGCCGGGCCCGGGGTCCAGGTCCACCGTGCCGGTGAAGATGCCCGTGGTATACACTGTACCATTGGGTGCAAGGGCCACACCGTAGCCTTGGCTTTTGGCCAAGCCGGCGAAGGCCACCACGTGGTCCAACCGGCCGTTGTTGGTGTAACAGGCCAAAAAGGCATCGCTGAGCCCCGCGCTGGTCTTGGTGCTCACCTCATCGCCCGCTGCGAAATCGGCGGTGCCCTCAAACTCGCCCGTGACGTAGATGCGCCCGTCTTGGGCCACGGCGATGCCGCGGGCCTCCTCATAGCCCGCACCACCGATGGCCGTGGCCCACGCCACTTGCTGCGCCTGGCCGTACCGTGGACCGAAGCATACGCACCATACCAGCACAGCACGCTGCAAGAAATTCCCGGGCCTGGCGGAGGCCCTGCCTTGGGAGTTCCCTCCCCGCTTGTACGCGATCATTCGGTATCCCATCGATCAATGGTGTGTTCTTTACGCGGCCCGGTGCCCGTTCCATGCCTGCTTGTTCAGGCCAGGGCGGCGCTGTATACGCAAAGATGCCGTGGATACGTTGCACTACAAACTTCCAGGAATTGGTGAAAGGGGCAGCACCTGGCCAGGCGACCAGCCCTGCCGTGCATCACCTTTCTTGCACCGGATGGACGAGCGGGAATGGGCATTCCATATGACCCGCAACGACGACCCCGGCATGGCACGGGAGGTGTGTTCTGCTTCAATGGAAAGGAGGACATGGACCGCATGATCATGGCCGCTTTGGACCTGGACTACACCGTGTGTGATGCCCCGCAGGATCAGGAAACCGAGGAATGGCGCCTGATCTCATCGCTGATGCACGACGTTGGATCGGATTCGCTGTTGGGGCTGTTTGCATTCCATGATCGTTTCGCGAAGCGATTCGGCGGCCAGTACGATGGGCATGAATACCAAGCCGGGCCGGTGGCTGAAGAAGGACTTGGCTGAGACCAACGGGCTGAATAAGCCTCCAACACCCGAAATTCCCCGGCACCCGTACCTTTGATCGTCCTTTGCCCGGCCATGCCCGATCCCTCCAGCCCCTACCCGCTCCTCGGAAACATCCACGTGCCTGCCGACCTGCGCAAGCTCGCTGAGCCGCAACTGGAGCAGGTGTGCCAAGAGCTGCGCAACTTTATCGTCGACGTGGTGAGCGTGAAGGGCGGCCACTTCGGTGCCAGCCTCGGCGTGGTGGAGCTTACCGTGGCCTTGCACTACGTCTTCAGCACCCCGTACGACCAATTGGTGTGGGATGTGGGCCACCAGGCCTATGGCCACAAGATCCTCACCGGCCGGCGCGAGGCGTTCCACACCAACCGCATTCAGGGCGGGCTCAGCGGATTTCCCAAGCGCAGCGAAAGTGAATACGACACCTTCGGCGTGGGCCACAGCAGCACCAGCATCGGCGGCGCGCTCGGCATGGCCGTGGCCAGCAAGCTCAAGGGCGAAACCGACCGCCGCACCGTGGCCGTGATCGGTGATGGCGCCATGACCGCCGGCATGGCCTTCGAGGCACTCAACCACGGCGGAACCTCCAACGCCGACCTGCTGGTGGTGCTCAACGACAATTGCATGAGCATCGACCCCAACGTGGGCGCGCTCAAGGAATACCTCACCGACATCACCACCAGCCGCAGCTACAACAAGGTGAAGGACGAGGTGTGGAACCTGTTGGGCAAGCTCAGCAAATTCGGGCCCAATGCCCAAGCCGTGGTGCAGAAGGTGGAGAACGCCGTGAAGGCCTCCCTGCTCAAGCAAAGCAACCTCTTCGAAAGCTTGCAGTTCCGTTATTTCGGCCCGGTGGACGGCCATGACGTGGAACGCATGGTGAAGGTGCTGCAAGACCTCAAGGACATCCCCGGGCCGAAGATCCTGCACACGCTTACCAGGAAGGGCAAGGGCTACAAGCCCGCGGAGGAGGGCAGCCCCACCGTATGGCATGCCCCAGGCCTCTTCAACAAGCAGACCGGCGAGATCATCAAAGTGGTGCCCAAAAGCCCCCAGCCGCCCAAGTACCAGGACGTGTTCGGCCACAGCATCGTGGAGCTGGCCGAGAAGAACCCCAAGATCGTTGGCGTCACCCCCGCCATGCCCAGCGGCTGCTCGCTCAACATCATGATGAAGGCCATGCCCGATCGCGCGTTCGACGTGGGCATCGCCGAGCAGCACGCCGTCACCTTCAGCGCCGGCATGGCCACGCAGGGCCTGGTGCCGTTCTGCAACATCTACAGCTCCTTCATGCAGCGCGCCTACGACCAAGTGGTGCATGATGTGGCCCTGCAAAATTTGAACGTGGTCTTCTGCCTGGATCGCGGCGGCCTCGCCGGTGCCGACGGCCCCACGCATCACGGCGCATTCGACATTGCCTACTTCCGCTGCATCCCCAACATGGTGGTGAGCGCCCCGATGAACGAGGAGGAACTGCGCAACCTGATGTTCACCGCGCAACTGCCGGACCAAGGCCCCTTCAGCATCCGTTACCCGCGCGGCGAAGGCGTGATGACCGAGTGGAAGACCCCTTTCAAGGAGATCAAGGTGGGCACGGGTCGCAAGCTGCATTCAGGCAGCGATGTCGCCGTGCTCAGCATCGGCCACATCGGCAACATCGCCGCCAAGGGCATCGAAGCATTGCAAGCCGAAGGCTACAGCGTGGCCCACTACGACATGCGCTTCGCCAAGCCCATCGACGAGATGCTCCTGCACGAGGTCTTCGGCAAGTTCAAGCACGTGGTCACCGTTGAAGATGGCTGCATCATGGGTGGCATGGGCAGTGCCGTGCTGGAGTTCATGGCCGACCACGGCTACCAGGCCCAGGTAAAGCGCCTCGGCATACCGGACCGCTTCATCGAACATGGCACGCAGAAGGAACTCTACACGGAATGCGGCTTTGATGATGTGGCGCTGGTGGCGGCGGTGAAGGAGATGCTGGGGGAGAAGCCTGCCGTTAAGGGCGTGCAGGCCAGTGCGTGAGTAATCACACTCTCGCAGCGGTCTCCCGAAGGGGACCCTGCGGCCGAGGATTATCCATGCAAATCCAACATGAATTGTCAGAATTGCATGGATGGCCGATCGCCCTGCCCCATTTGTGCTGAAGCTCTACCTTGTATTTCCCTATGGCCAAGCAAAACCCTCCCCGCTGCATCGTCATCGCCGGCCCAAACGGCGCAGGGAAGACGACGTTCGCAAAGAAGCTTCTTACTCCGGGGAAGGGCATCCTCCACTTCGTGAACGCTGACCTCATTGCATCCGGTCTATCACCGCTGCATCCGGAGCTGGCTGCCCGTGCTGCTGGCCGCCTCCTGCTTGCTGAAGTGGACCGCTTGACGAAGGAGAAGGAGTCCTTTGCGCTGGAATCCACGCTCAGTGGAATGACGTACGTGCAAAGGCTGAAGAAGATCCGAAAGGCAGGGTTCTTGGTGGAAATGGTTTTCCTGAAACTGGACAGTCCGGAACTAGCACTCAAACGGGTGGCACACCGGGTGAAGCAGGGCGGGCATAGCGTGCCACCGGAGGATGTGAAGCGGCGATACAAGCGTGGATGGGTTAACTTTGTTGAACACTACCGCCCATTGGCCGATGTTTGGGCGGTGTATGACAACTCCGGCTCCGTGCCGGTCCTCATTGAAAAGCACCCATGAAGAAAGCACCGCGCGCCAATGAACAGGCCGACTTCATCACATCCGTTACCAAGGCCCTGAAGGAGGCCGCCAAGGAAGCCCGCCGCCAAGCCAAGATCCACGGCACCAAGGTGTGGGTGATGGTGGACGGGAAGGTGGTGGGGCTGAAGCCGTAGCTCGCCTGCATTCCGTATTTGAATATCCATAGGCTAACAACAGCACTAGCGCCGCTACCGCCCATACAACCCCTCCACCGCCCGCATCCCCGGCTTCCAGTTCCCTTCATAGTCGATCAAGCTCCAGCTCGGCCCCGGCCAGCAGTCGTTCA
>JAGPDT010000063.1 GCA_018057455.1 Flavobacteriales bacterium
TGATGCGTGTGCAGTTGACCCGGCCACTTCTGCCCGGCAAGTCAACCTCGCTGACCTTGGATTTCCGAGGCCAAGTCCCGGCCCAGATACGCCGTAGCGGTCGCAACAACGCCGAAGGCGTCGCTTATAGCATGACACAGTGGTACCCCAAGGTGGCTGCGTATGACCGGCGCGGATGGCATGCCGACCCGTACGTGGGCCGTGAGTTCTATGGAGAATGGGGGGACTACGACGTGCGCATCACCATGGACAGTGCCTACACGGTTGCGGCCACGGGGGTACTGGCCAATGCCAGTGACATAGGCCACGGCTATGCCGTGCCCAACAAAGCCCGACCACGTCCCGATGGCCGGCTCACATGGCAATTCAAGGCACCACGTTTGCACGACTTTGCATGGGCTGCGGACAGTGGCTACCTGCACACCACGGCGCAGGTGCCCAATGGCCCTTTGCTCCGGTTTTTCCGTAAGGATGATCCCGCGCTGGCCGAGACCTGGGATCAGTTGCCAGCCTACATGGTGCGGGCCGTGGAGTTCATGAACCAACACGTTGGGGCCTATCCATGGCCGGAATACAGCTTTGTGCAAGGAGGTGACGGCGGCATGGAATACAACATGCTCACCTTGATCACCGGGCAACGCCGGTTGGGCAGCCTGGTGGGGGTGAGCGTGCACGAATTGGTGCACAGTTGGTACTACGGGGCGCTGGCCAGCGATGAACTCAGCTACCCGTGGATGGATGAAGGGTTCACCGAATATGCCGGTTCGGAGGTCATGCAGGCGCTATTCCCGAACAACCAACAAGGCCGGGTGCATGCCGAAGCCACCGAGGCATACTTGCGGCTGGCTGCATCAGATCAGCATGAACCCATGTCCGTGGAAGCCGACCACTTTGCCACCAATCGGGGCTATGGCGCTACGGCGTACAGCAAAGGAGAATTCTTCCTGGACCAACTGGGGGCGGTGATCGGCGACAGCACCTTGCAGCGCGGCCTGCGCCGCTACTATAAGGCCTGTGCCTTCAAGCACCCCGGACCGATTGATGTGCAGCGTGCCATGGAAAAGGAAAGCGGCCTGCAACTGGACTGGTACTTCAACCAGTGGATCAACACCACGCGTAAGCTGGACTATGCGGTAAAAGCCGTGGTGCAGCACGGGGACAGCACCACGGTGACCTTGGAGCGCAAAGGATTGATGCTGATGCCCGTGGATGTGGCCGTACAGCGGCAGGATGGGACGGTGCACGTGCTCAACATCCCGCTTTCCCTGATGCTGGGGGCCCGCCGGGAATCACCCGATGGAAAGAGCTGGGAAACATTGCCCCCTTGGCCCTGGACAAACCCGTCCTATGCCTTCACATTGGCCATGCCGATGGCCGCGATTGAACGGATCTCCTTGGATCCCTATACCCGCCAAGGCGATGCCGACCGGGAAAACGACAGCACGATGCTTCCCGAGGGAACGCAAGGGGTGTTGCTCCATTGATCAAACGGGCACCTCTTGGCTTTGATGTTCATGGATGAGCTTCGCTTGGAGGTCAACCGGCACGGGCCTGTACTCCAGGAACACCTCCGTATGGGTGCCACGCCCTTGGGTAAGGCTGCGTAGCCGCGTACTGTAGCGGTCCAGCTCGGCGGCAGGCACTTGGGCCTTGATCGCCTGGACCCGACCGGTGCCTTCAATGCCCAGGATGATGCTGCGGCGGCCCTGGAGGTCGGTCATCACATCGCCCATCAGGTCCTCCGGCACGCGCACCACCACTTCCTGGACCGGTTCCATGAGCAAGGGATCCGCTTGTGT
Source organism: Flavobacteriales bacterium (assembly GCA_018057455.1). Classification (GTDB taxonomy): domain Bacteria; phylum Bacteroidota; class Bacteroidia; order Flavobacteriales_F; family PHOS-HE28; genus PHOS-HE28. The sequence continues at coordinate 1,800 of JAGPDT010000063.1, forward strand.
GAAGGCCTCACGAAAGGCCATCAGCCCCGCAATGCGGAAGCTGATATCATTGCTGTCCACGGTGTGCATCTTCCCGTCATGGATGATCACCCGGATATCACGGGCGGGTGAACCGGTGAGCGGGCCTTGTTCCATCTTCTCCATCACGCCTTTGAGGATGCTGGGCATGAACCGGTTGTCGATCACACCGCCGGTGATGCAGTTCAGGAAGAGGAGCTTTCCACCGGTGGGCAGGTCCATCTCTTCGGTGTGGCGCACGCTCACCCCGGCCGGTGCAGGCATGCCCTCATGCCAAGGTTCGATGCGCAGGTGCACTTCGGCGAACTGGCCGCTGCCGCCGGTTTGTTTCTTGTGCCTGTACATGGCGGCAGCCGGCTTGCGGATGGTCTCGCGGTAAGCTACCCGGGGACTGCCGAACACCACCCGCAGCTTGTACCTGTTGGCCAGTTTCCATTCCACCATGCCCAAATGGATCTCGCCCATGGTGCCCAGGACACGCTCTCCCGTTTCACGGTTGTATCGCAGTTGTATGGAGGGGTCTTCCTGTTGGATCTCCAGCAGGGCACCGTGCAACTTCTCTTCTTCCTTGAGGTCAGCAGCCCGCACGGTGCGGTGCAGGCGCGGTGCGGGAAATGCGATCGGGGGCAGGTGCACCTCGCTGCCTTTGGCGTGCAGGGTGCTTCCGGTGGCGGTATCCTTCAACTTGAGCACGGCGCCGATATCGCCGGCCACCAACCGGTCCACGGGCTTGCGTTCCTTGCCTTCGGAAATGAAGATCTGGCCCAGGCGTTCCGTCAAGCCCGTCTCTGCGTTCACCAGTTCCTGTCCTTCCCGCAATTCACCGCGCATCACCTTGAAGAAGTTCACGCGGCCGGTGTGCGCCTCGCTCGTGGTCTTGAAGACGTGTACCACCGCAGGGCCGCCCACCGCGCAGGGCAGTGGTTCACCCGTTCTTGTTTGCGCCGCGGGCATGTCGGTGGCGCTGGGTGCCACGTTGTCAATGAACCCCATGAGCCGGCCGCTGCCCATGTTGCGCACGGCGCTGAGGCAGAATACCGGGAAGCAGCTGCGTTGCATCATGCCGGCGCGCAGGCCTTGGCTCATTTCATCCTCGTCAAGTTCACCTTTGTCGAAATAGCGTTCCATGAGCCGCTCGTCGTTCTCGGCCGCTTTCTCCACCAATTCCTTGTGCAGGCGGTCGGCCTGTTCGCGTTCTGCTTCGGGGATGGGCTGCTTCTCCGGCTTGCCGCCATCATCCTTGAAGACGTACATGGTCATGCGCAACAGGTCGATGATCCGGTGGAAGCCCTCGCCCTGTTCCAGGGGATATTGCATCACGGTGACAGCCGGACCCAGGAGTTCGCGGGCTTGGGCGAGGGTGGCCTCGAAATCCGCCCCCGGATGGTCCAGTTGGTTGACGGCCACGATCACCGGGCGGGCCGCCGGGTGAATGTGCTGCCATACCAATTCTGTCCCCACCTCCACGCCTTGGCGGGCATTCAACACCAGCACGCAGGTGTCGGCCACCTGGATGGCCGGTGTGGTTTCACCAGAGAACTCGTCCAAGCCCGGTGTGTCGATGATATTGATCTTGAAGTTGCGCCATTCGGTGTGCATGCACGCGCATTGGGTGCTGTAGCCTCGCTCGCGCTCCTGCGCGGTATGGTCGCTTACCGTGTTGCCTTCCTCCACCGTGCCACGGCGGGCCAACAGGCCCGCCTCGAACAACATCGTTTCGGCCAAGGTGGTCTTGCCGCTTCCATGCGCACCCAGCAGCACGACATTCTTGATGTGTTTCTCATCATAGCTTTTCATGGGACAGGGGTTGGGTAAGGGACAGGGGAAAGAACGATCCACCAACGAGGGACGCAATCCACCGTTGCAGGCTGGAAGGTATATTATTTCCGCTGATCAGGGGCTGCCTCCATGGGTCGGTGGGCACCGGCGCGGTACCGTGCCGGCAAGAAAAAAGCCCCGTGGATGTCCGGGGCTTGATGGCGAAGGTGCTGGGCGGTTCAATTGAGGCTTGGCCCCTGGTCCTGGCTACGCAACCGCTTGTACCGCCTCACTACTTCTTCATAGGTGGCGGGCAGATTCAAGGCGGTCAACGGGTCGAAGGAGAGGTGTTCCACGGCCTGGTATTCCGCTTAGGATCGCTCCGGGCCCACCGACGATGACTTCTTCAGTTCCATGAACAATACGGGTTCTTCTTGCAGGAAGTGCCCAAAGTTAACCAGCCACCGGGGGCGTACGATGCTGTTGCCTCCAATGTGGGACGCATTGAACACCGATCATTGGATGCTTACAGCACATCAAAGTCCATGGCTTCAAAGCGTACCTGCGCAGGGTCCAAGGTCCGGCCTGCACCGCTAAGGTCCTTGAAGATGAAGTTGAGCGGCGCAGGGCGGAAGCGCACGGGAATGTTGACATACGCCCGGCCGGACCAGCGCATGGCCGGGTCCAGGCCGAGCCAGACCTTTCCCCATGCTCCGTGGCGTTCCTTGGGGCATTCGCCGGGGATGTCCGTGCCAGGCCGAATGCCCAGGATGTACCGTGCGCCGAATTGCCTGCGATTGCAAAGGATCAAGGCGTCGTTCCCTGCCGGTAGCACGGAATAGCCGAAGAATGGATGCCGCAAGCGCCACGCGATGGAGGCAGGTTCCCAAGCCTGTTCAAATTGGACGGGCACTTGGCTCTCACGCACAGGCAAAGGACCCACGCCGATCATGGCGCGCAGGGGTGCAACGAGCCCAAAGTCCAACCGCTTCAAAAACCCCGGGGTGCTTTGGGCATTGGCCACGCCCACCACAAAACCGTAACCTTCACGCGTTGCGCGTTCATAAGTGGCCAATGCCAGGCGGGTGAACAATCCCTTGCCTTGGTGGGCGACGTGCGTGGCCGTGTTCAGCGAGAGCAGGCCACGTTCGCGTTTGCCGTCCACAATGGCCCACATGGGCAGTGCCGCATAGTGCCCTGCCAACGCCTTACCGTGCCATGCATTGGCCCCAACGACCAAGCCCGCAGGATTCTCCACATACTGCCAACGCAGAACAGACTCCGTGAAATGGTGCGCATTGGGGAAGGCCGACCGAAGCAGGGCGATCACTGGCTTCAGGTCTTCCGGCCCCGCTTCCACCGGCTTCAAGTCATACCCGTCCATGGGCGCCAAGGTAAAATGGTGCCATGGCTGATCCCGCCGCCCGTTCCATCAGATATGAAGAACGCGATCTTGGTAGTTTGCCTGGTTCATACGCTTCCACTGGCCATTGCACCATGGAAGGTGCAGTACGGCTTGGGTGGGGGCCAGGGGCTGCCCACCACGCACTTCACCAATGAGCACCCGTTGGAAGGAACCCGGAAGAGGCAGCTCCCGTGAAAGTGACCATTGCAATTGAAGTGCTATACGGTTTCAGCGACCGGTCCGGGCCCGGCCCTCGATTTCCGCTGCTGGAAGGATCACCAAGGCATCCCTTCCCGAAGCCAACCGGCCATTCAGGGTACCTCGCGCCGCCTGGAGAAGCGTATTCCTTGCACAGCGCCAACACCACATGATCGCAAATGCCTTGCACCCTTGCGGAACCCGCTGTCCCGATTCAAACGGGAAGCATACATTTGCCGCCCGTTCACCGGTTGCAAGCACCGTACATCCTGCCTCCTTAGCTCAGCGGTAGAGCAGCTCATTCGTAATGAGCAGGTCGTCAGTTCAATTCTGACAGGAGGCTCCCCAGCACACGGGGCCGCCTTCATCAAGGCGGCCCCGTTGTTTTTTACGCCCTACCAAGCAGCCTGCAAGAGGTCTAACAAGTCGTCTTCGGTATGGCTGGAAGCGGCCTTGCGTTTGCGCTGTACCGTGTTGGTGGCCCAGGCAGCACCTGATCCGGCGGTATCGCGATGCACGGCCGTCCCGGCCAGGCTCTCCAATTCATCCTTTGGTGTCGGCTGCGCCGGAGCCTGGGCTGCGGAGTAGGTATCCATGGTTGCTCCCTTGGCCTCGGTCACGGTTCGGGCTTCGGAGAGCGTGGACTGGACGAATTGATGATCCTGCCCGGCGTGGCCCTCCTGCCCGGTTCCATCCGCTCGTTGTGCACGGGCGGTCTGGTCCTTGCTTTCTTCCACCTCCTTGGCTTCGGCGTGGGCGGGCGGTGTTGAACGTACGTCCGGGTTGCCAGGTGCTTCATCCGCGGTGGCCTCCTGCTGAAGGTTGTTCACCTCAGCCGGTGCTCCGGACTTCGGGCCAGGCGGGGCAGGTGCGGGCTTCAGCACGGCCAACGCCTTGTGCTGTTCCCCGGAGTTGGCGAAGCGCACCACGGTGATGGCCACCAGGGCCACCACGCCCAATGCCAAGGCCGGGCGCCAGTAGTCCGCGGGTCTTTGGGGCAGCAGGGTGCCGCCCACGCTGTTGAGCCAGATCCGCCAACCTGGCTTGGTGCGTGCACGGAAAGCGTGAAGCACCCGTTCACGTACGGCAGGATCGGAATCCAGTGGGCCGGTTGAAGCATGACGGTGCTGTTGCACAAGTTGGAGCAGGGTGCGCATGCGCTCATATTCGCTCCGGTCCTTCAGGTGGCGAAGCGCATAGGCGCGCTCTTCGGCCAAAAGCTCATCGAAGCTGCGCTCCAGCATCAGGTGCTCAAGGTCTTCGGGGTCGTATCGTTCCGGGCGTTCCATGATCGGTTCATCGCCCCGCTGCCGGGGTCACTGACGGGGTTTGTGGTCGGGGATCGAATTCCGGCAAGCTGGCGGCCAATTTCTTCACCGTGTAGAACAGGCGGCTCTTTACCGTGCCTTCTGAGATGCCGAACACCGCGGCGATCTCCTTGATGGCCATGTCCTCGTAATGGCGCATCACGAAGGTGGCCTTTTGGTCCGGGTCCAATTTGTCCAGTTCCTCTTCAAGCCGGCTGTTGAATTGCCGGTGATCAAGTGCGTTGCCTCCGATGGCCTCCGTGGTGTGGTTGTTGGAAGCCTTCAGGTGGGGCTGGGCCGCCGTTCGCACCGCTTGTCGCCGGTACTCGTTCTTGCACATGTTGTTGGCCACGCTGTAGAGCCAGGTGCTGAAGGGGCGCTTGGGGTCGTAACGTGCTGGCTGTTGTGCCAGCTTGGTGAAGAGGTCCTGCAGGAAATCCTGTGCGCGTTCATGGTCGTTCCACAGCATGCGGTGGAAATAGGAGAGGAGCTTGCGCTGGTAACGGTCGAAGAGGGTGGTGAAGGCGCGTTCGTTGCCGCGCACCACCAACTCCATGAGGCGTTCATCGCTCAGGTCCACGGGATCGGTGCGGAAGAGTCCCATGGGCTCAATGTTGCAGGATGCCCCTTTGCCGAAGCTCCTTGGAAGCACCGGTTGCCGCGGCGATCCGTTCCAATTCGGCCTCCACCCGTTGGGCCTTGTCCGTAAGGCCATCTGCCCGCAGGTGCTCCAGGAGCAGCGTCCCGGGTACCAGGTAGTTGCGGCTGAGCGGACCGGCATGCAGGGGTTTGGCCATCGCTTTCCAATTGGCCTCCAATGAAGCTGCATCGCTTTCCGAAGGTGGCCCTACCCGGAACACGGCACCTACGGCATTCAATTGCCCGGGGAAAACGCGCAACCAGCTGCGGTCCAGTCCCAGCGCGAAGTACACCGGGCGTTGGTGGGCCTGTACCAGGGCTTGGGCAAATCCGGGGCCCGCGGCTGGGACCGGACCCGCGCCGCCTGCCTGCTGCCATATCCTGGCACGGTAGGGTAGATGGCCCAATAGCCTCCGGTCCACCACCAACACGCCGGGGTTGTCCGATCGCAAGACTTGCTGCACCACCAAGGGTTGGGTGTCCATATCGCCATTGGTGAACACAACAGCCGAAGGCGGTAAGCAGCGGAGCACATCACGCGCAGCTTCCGTAAGGCTGTGCGCCATGCCACCCCGGCTCATCAGCGCGGCACTCCAACCGGCCTGGGCCTGCCGGTCACCGTCCAACAGGGCCTTGGTGAGCATGGGCGAGATCAGCTCCTCCCGGTCCGGATCGACGCGGTATGCTGCATCGAGCTCGATGAACGCGGCAGGGGAGGGAAATGCCAGGTAGTATTCCGCCAAGTGGCGCTCCATGCTATTGGGCACGGTGGTGCGCAGGGCATTGGCAATGGCGTTGAGCGCCATTTTGTCGCCTGGCCCCTGCACCCCGCCGTTCCGGCTGTTGAGCGCGGCATATTCACTCTGGAACCAGTTCCATTGGGCAACGGCACTGCCCGGGGCGCTCTTATTGGCGAGTTCCCATTGTGTGGCATTGGCCATGTTCTGTTGCTGGTCCCAACCACCTTGTAAGGCGTTGACAGGCGCAGGGGGAGGGAGCACCTCCTCGCTGATGGTCTGGGACCACGCCAGCACCGGCAGGAGCAAGGAGGCAAGCAGGATCGGGCGGCAGGCCATGGACTTGGGTTCAATGCGCTGTACACGCAAGATGGCACAAAGTTCGATCCCCGGGGAAAGGGCACCGGCCTGGGCGGATGGCCGCCTGTACCTTTGGCGCATGGAACAGGAGGATGCCCGCGAGCGGATGCGCAAGGCGTTGGACCAAGTGCACAGTTGGCCTGCGGTATACATGTTCAAGTTCATCCTGGAGCCTGAGCGGGAGAAGTTGGACGCTTTGTTGGCCCTGTTCCCAAGCGAAGCTGAGGTCTTGCGCAAGTACAGCAAGGGCGGCAAGTATGTGAGCCTCACCGTGCGTGAGGTAATGATGAATGCCGAGGAGGTCATCCGGCGCTACGACCGCACCTCACAGATCCCCGGCGTGATCGCCTTGTGACAGCCCCATGTTGGAGACCTTCCGTACCGCCCTGCTGATCACCCTGAGCATCCTGGTGGTGTTCCTGCTTGTGCAGCGCTTCAAGAAACACTGGCGCCAACACCACATGCCGATTCCGCGCCACATGGAGTTGTTGGCACTGGAAGTCGTGTACCATCCGACCTTGCTGCGCATCACCATGGCGGTACCTGCGCCAGGTGAACTGTTCCCCGCCCTGCTGAGTGCCGGCCACGAGCGCCTGCATGCTTGGCCTCCAGTTCAACTGGACAAGGGGGAGCATGTGTTGGAACTGGCTTTGGATCCGGGCTTGGATGGCGCCTTCTTCTTCGAGATCTCCACCGGCACACAGCGCACCGAAAGGCGCTTCCTGGTAAGGCAGGCATGAGGTTGAAGCACCTCATCGGGTCGGGTTTGTGTGTGGCCGCTCTTGGTGCTTCAGGCCAGCAGGTCCCGGCATTCAAGCCCACGGCACAGGGTGCTTTCGTGCTACCCTTGGCTTTGGGCAACCCGGTCTTCAACAGCCTTACCTCCACCATGGGCCAAGTTGACGGATCATTCAACTTCCCGCTGTACAAAGGGCTGGGCGTGGGGGTCGGCGGCAATGTCACGTGGTATGAACTCAACGGAAACGCCTTGGCGCCGGAGGTGACCGACGGTACCTTGAACCGGATACTCTTCCAGGGCAGGCTTTGGTGGGCACGGTATACCGGGCCGCGTACCTTCTACGAGGTGAATGCCAAGCTGGGCCAAGGTGTGTGGGATTGGAATTGCAGGACGTGCGTGGGCAATGCACGGCAATCAGGCTTGCATTGGGCGGTGAATGGAGCCTATTTCCTGCATGCCACCGACAACTTGGCATTCGGCCTCACTGCGGGTTATCAGGAGGATGCCGCTGTTTTCGGGCCTGGCGTGATCGGCCTGGAGCGCTTTCCGGGGCGTACGGATACCGGCGGGCGGTACCGGTTCTTCACCGTGGGCTTGGCGTTCAGTACCGGCTTCCAAAGTTCCCGGGAGCGTGTTTGGTGAGCGGTCCGGTCAGGGATTGAATGCATCACGGCCCCGGTAGTCCGGGGCCGTGGCCAACACTGGACCATAAGCTTTCCGCGGTCAGGCGCCCACGTCGGTGCCTCCATCATCCGTGCCGTCTTCGCTGCCTTTGGCCAATTTCTTCTTGGCCTTGGCCACCTTGATGGTCACGTCTGTTTTTTCCTTGTTCAGGCCAATGGTGATCTTGTCGCCCTCTTCCACGTTCTGGTTGATGATCTCCTCGGCCATGGGATCCTCAATGTATTTCTGAATGGCACGCTTGAGCGGGCGGGCACCGAACTTCTCGTCATAGCCCTTCTCGCCCAGGAAATCCTTGGCTTCATCGGTGAGTTTGATCTCGTAGCCCAGTTCGTTGATGCGCTTGTACACATAACCGAGCTCAATGTCGATGATCTTGTGGATGTCCTCACGCCTGAGCGTGTTGAACATGATGATGTCATCGATGCGGTTGAGGAATTCGGGGGCGAAGGCCTTTTTCAAGGCTTTCTCCACGATGCCGCGGTTGGCGTCGGCGGTGCCTTCGGCCCTGGCCTTGGTACCGAAGCCCACGCCGCTGCCGTATTCCTGCAGGTCGCGGGCGCCGATGTTCGATGTCATGATGATGATGCTGTTCCGGAAGTCGATCTTCCGCCCCAAGCTGTCGGTCATCTGGCCGTCGTCCAGGGCTTGCAGCAGCAAGTTGAATACGTCCGGGTGGGCCTTCTCGATCTCGTCCAGGAGGATGATGGCGTAGGGCCTGCGGCGCACTTTTTCGGTGAGCTGTCCGCCTTCCTCATAGCCCACGTAACCGGGAGGCGCGCCAATGAGGCGGCTCACGGAGAACTTCTCCATGTACTCGCTCATGTCGATGCGGATCAAGGCATCCTCGGTGTCGAACATGTAGCGGGCCAGTTCCTTGGCCAACTGGGTCTTGCCCACGCCGGTGGGGCCCAGGAAGATGAAGCTGCCGATGGGGCGGTCGGGGGCTTTGAGGCCTGCCCGGTTGCGGCGGATGGCTTTCACCACCTTGGTCACCGCTTCTTCCTGGCCGATCACCTTGCCTTCCATTTCTTCCTTCATGCGGCGCAGCTTGCCGCTTTCCTTCTCGGCGATGCGTTGCACGGGAATGCCGCTCATCATGGCCACCACTTCGGCCACGTTGTCCTCGGTGACCATGGTGCGGTGGGTGCGGCTCTCCTCTTCCCACTTCCGCTTGGCCGCCTCGAGTTCCTCCAGCAGGGTGCGTTCACGGTCGCGCAATTTGGCCGCCTCCTCGTAGCGCTGGCTGCGCACCACTTTGTTCTTTTCCTCTTTCACCTCCTCGATCTTCTTCTCCACGTCGAGGATGGACTGCGGCACCACGATATTGCTGATGTGCACGCGGCTGCCGGCTTCGTCCAAGGCATCAATGGCCTTGTCGGGCAAGTGGCGGTCGGTGATGTAGCGGTTGGTGAGCTTCACGCAGGCCTCCACGGCCTCCCTGGTGAAATCCACGTTGTGGTGCTCTTCATACTTCTCCTTGATGTTGTTGAGGATCTGGATGGTCTCCTCCACGCTGGTGGGTTCCACGATCACTTTTTGGAACCGGCGTTCCAAGGCGCCGTCCTTCTCAATGTACTGGCGGTACTCATCCAAGGTGGTGGCGCCGATGCATTGGATCTCGCCACGGGCCAAGGCCGGTTTGAACATATTGCTGGCGTCCAGCGAGCCGGAGGCACCGCCGGCGCCCACGATGGTGTGGATCTCGTCGATGAAGAGGATCACGTCGGGGCTGTTCTCCAGCTCGTGCATCACGGCCTTCATGCGCTCCTCGAACTGGCCGCGGTATTTGGTGCCGGCCACCAAGCTGGCGATGTCCAGGGCCACGATGCGTTTGCCGAAGAGCACACGGCTCACCTTGCGCTGGATGATGCGCAGGGCCAAGCCTTCGGCTATGGCGCTCTTGCCCACGCCCGGCTCGCCGATGAGCACGGGGTTGTTCTTTTTGCGGCGACTGAGGATCTGGCTCACCCGCTCGATCTCCTTCTCCCTGCCCACGATGGGGTCCAGCTTGCCGTCCTCGGCCATCTTGGTGAGGTCGCGGCCAAAATTGTCCAGCACCGGGGTCTTGCTCTTGCTGTCTCCGGGCTTTTTGGCGCCCGAGCCGTAGCTGGCACTGCCGCTGTCGTCATCGTCATCATCGGTGCTCTGCGGCCCTTGTGCCTTGGGCGTGGGGCGGCTGCCCATGGTGGGCGGAGCATCGCCGGCCATGATGGACTCCACCTCGTGCTTCACCAAGTCATAGTCCACTTTGAGTTTATTGAGTGCGCGGGTCGCCAAATTGTCGTGGTCCTTGAGCATGCTCAACAGCAAGTGTTCGGTATCGATGTGCGGGCTTTTGAAGAGCTTGGCTTCCAGAAAGGTGATCTTGAGCATCTTCTCGGCCTGTTTCACCAGCATGATCTTGTCCTTGTCCGGCGGGCGGATGGTACTGGCCGGTTCCATGCCGGCCTCCACCATTTTGCGCAGGTCCTCCAAGTTCACGCCAAAGTGGTGGAGGATCTTCACGGCATTGCCCTCGCCTTGGCGGATCAGGCCCAGCAGGATGTGCTCGATGCCGATGTGGTCATGCCCCAAGCGCAGGGCCTCTTCCCGGCTGTAGCCGATGATATCCCTGACCCGTGGTGAGAATTTAGCGTCCATGGTCTGATTTTTCCAATGTTGGCAGCGGATCCCCCGGTGCGATCGGCCCGTTCGGTGCCCGGCGCAAGTTACGTGCAACGATCCGGGGCCAAGCTATCGCCGGGTTGAACTGCAAGGCTTCCACCTTTGTTCGGTTTTATCCACAGCCGGCTGTGGGGTTGTGAAAAAGTCCCCCTTTCCGGAACACCTAGATGGGGTACCTTCGGGGCCGCTTTCACGGGGCATAGCAGATCCCGTGCGAGGATCTTGAAACGAACAGAATGGCAGAAGCAGCAGGAGAGAGGATCATCCCGATCAACATCGAGAACGAGATGAAGACCGCCTACATCGATTATTCGATGTCGGTGATCGTGAGCAGGGCCCTGCCCGATGTGCGCGACGGACTGAAGCCGGTGCACCGGCGCGTGCTGTTCGGCATGGAAGGCCTGGGCATGAGCAGTGGCCGGCCCTACAAGAAGAGCGCCAGGGTGGTGGGCGAGGTGCTGGGCAAATACCATCCACACGGCGACAGCAGCGTGTATGATGCCATGGTACGCATGGCCCAGGACTGGAGCCTGCGGTATCCGCTGGTGGACGGACAGGGCAACTTCGGCAGCATCGACGGGGACAGCCCGGCGGCCATGCGCTACACCGAAGTGCGCATGCGCAAGCTGGCCGAGGAAGTGATGGCCGACCTGGACAAGGAAACGGTGGACATGCGGCCCAACTTCGACGACACGTTGGAAGAACCCACCGTGATGCCCACCCGCATCCCCAACCTGCTGGTGAACGGAGCTGCCGGCATTGCCGTGGGCATGGCCACCAACATGCCCCCGCACAACCTCACCGAAGTGTGCAACGGCATCGTGGCCTATATAGACAACCAGGACATTGACACGGCCGGCTTGATGGAGCACATCAAAGGTCCGGACTTCCCCACGGGGGGCATCATCCATGGCACCGACGGCATCCGCGAGGCGTATGAGACCGGCCGCGGCCGGGTGGTGCTCCGCGGCAAGAGCCACATTGAGGAAGACCCCAAGTCCGGAAGGGAGACGATCATCGTCACCGAGATCCCCTTCCAGGTCAACAAGGCGGTACAACTGTACAAGGGCGTGGCCGAACTGGCCAGTGAGGGCCGCATTGAGGGCATCAGTGAAGTGAACGACTACAGCGACCGCAACGGCATCCGCCTGGCGTACGATGTGAAGCGGGAAGCCATGGGCACCGTGGTGCTCAACCAGTTGTACAAATACAGTGCGCTGCAGACCAGCTTCAGCGTGAACAACATCGCCTTGGTGAAAGGGCGCCCGGTGCTGCTGGGTCTGAAGGCCATGCTCCAGCACTTCGTGGAGCACCGCATGGACGTGGTGATCCGGCGCACCAAGTTCGACCTGCGCAAGGCCGAGGAGCGGGCCCACATCCTCGAAGGCCTGCTGATCGCCCTGGACCACTTGGACGAAGTGATCGCCCTGATCCGTGCCAGCCAGACCCCGGACGAAGCCAAGGACGGCCTGATGGGCCAGTTCGGCCTCAGTGAGATCCAGGCCCGCGCCATCCTGGACATGCGCCTGCAGCGCCTCACCGGCCTGGAACGCGACAAGATCCGCGAGGAACATGCCGAGCTGATGAAGCTGATCGACCACCTGCGCGCCGTGCTGGCCAATGAGGACATGCGCTACGGCATCATCAAGGCCGAGACGCTGGAAGTGCGGGACAAATACGGCGATGAGCGGCGCACGCAGATCGTGCATGCCAGCGGTGACATGAGCATCGAAGACCTCATTGCAGACGATGCCATGGTGGTCACCATCAGCCACCTGGGCTACATCAAGCGCACCCCATTGGCCGAATTCCGCACCCAGAGCCGCGGCGGAAAGGGGCGCCGGGGCGGGTCGGCACGTGACGAGGACTTCCTGGAACAGCTCTTCGTGGCCACCAACCACAACTACCTGCTCATCTTCACCCGCAAGGGCCGGTGCTACTGGATGCGTGTCTTCGACATCCCCGAAGGCAGCCGCCAAAGCAAGGGCCGCGCCATCCAGAACATGATCCAGCTGGAAGGCGACGACAAAGTATTGGCCTACATCAACGTCACCGACCTGAAATCCGAGGAATACCTGGGCAACCACTTCGTGGTGCTGGTCACCAAACAGGGCGTGATCAAGAAGACCACCCTGGAGGCTTATAGCCGACCGCGGGCCAACGGCATCATCGCCGTGGGCATCCGTGAAGGGGATGAACTGCTGGAAGCCAAGCTCACCAATGGCAAGAGCCACGTGATCATTGCCAGCCGCGCGGGGAAGGCGGTGCATTTCGAAGAGGACCGGGTGCGCGCCATGGGCCGCGGGGCCAGCGGTGTGCGCGGCATGCTCCTGGCGGACGGCAAGGATGAAGTGGTGGGCATGGTGACCGTTGGTTCGGATGAGACGGAGAACACCCAAGTGCTGGTGGTCAGCGAAAAGGGCTATGGCAAGCGCAGCCCTGTGGAAGACTATCGGATCACCAACCGGGGCGGCAAAGGCGTAAAGACCATCCAGGTCACCGACAAGACGGGCCCGCTGATCGCCATCAAGGCGGTGAAGGAAGATGACCAGCTGATGATCATCAACCGCAGCGGCATCACCATCCGCATGGACCTGAGCGAGATGCGGGTGCTGGGCCGTGCCACCCAAGGGGTACGCCTGATCGACCTTGGCAAGAACGATGCGATTGCGGCCGTGGCCAAGGTGGATTCTTCCTTGAAAGAAGACGAGGAAGAAAATGATCCTGGGGAAGGAGCGCCCCCCAGCGAGGGCAACGGCGACGATGCCGCCCCGAACGGGAATGGCACCGAAATTGATACCGATAGCGAAGCCTGATCAACCATGAGCATCAAACACTATTTCGTCGGAACGGCCTTGTTGGCCAGCATGGGCGCCCATGCGCAGAACAGCCGGGTGGTGAGCGCCTACAACTACATGAACGACGGCGACTACGACAAGGCTGCCGAATACATTGAGCCGGCCACCACCAACGAGACCACCGCCGGCAAGGAGAAGACTTGGCGCTACCGGGGGACCATCTATGGCCAGATCGCCCTTGGAAAGGACGAGGCCCTGAAGGCCAAATACCCCAAGGCCCTGGAGCAAGCGGTGGAGAGCTACATCAAGGCGAACGAGCTGGACCCCAAGGGCGGCTACAAGGAAGAAAATACCCGCGCCCTGATGAACCTGCAGATCACCGCCCTGAACGGGGGGAACGACGCCTTCAACCAGAAGCACTACGACAAGGCCATCGAAGGGTACCTCCAAAGCGAACGCATCTCCAAGGCCTTGGGCCGGGTGGACAGCAATGCCGTGTTCAACAGCGCTTTGGCCTATGAATCCAAAGGAGACACGGCCATGGCCATCCTGCGCTATGCGGAGTGCATCAAGATCGGCTATGACAAGCCGGAGGTGTACCGTTACCTGGCGGGCATGCAGAAACGCACGGGCAACCTGGATGCAGCCATCGCCACCACCAAGCAGGGCATTGCAAAATACCCTGAGAACAAGGAGCTGATGCTGGACCAAGTGGCCTTCCAGTTGGATGGGAACCGCATGGAAGAGGCCGAGACCAGTGTGAAGGCCGCCATTGAAAAGGATCCGACGAACCCTGTGCTCTACTCCGTGCTGGGCAGCCTGTACGACGGCAAGGCCAACCCCAAGGAAGGAACCGTGGCCGAAGGCGAGATGGTGAAGTGGTACGAACTGGCGGAACAGGCCTATAAGAAGAGCATCGAAGTGGACCCCACCTTCTTCGACAGCTACTACAACATTGGAGTGCTCTACAACAACCGCGCGGCTTTCGAATACGAGAAGTGCAACCAGATCAAGGACGATACGAAGTACGCGGCCTGCAAGGAAAAGGCAGACCAGATCTACCTGCAGACCATCCCGTTCTTCGAGAAAGCGCACGAGCTGAAGCCGGAGGACATGGCCAGCATGCAGCAACTGAAGAAGTTGTATGCCAAGGCGGGGAATACCGAGAAGTACAACGCGATCAAGAAATTGTTGGGCGAATAGCCCGGTCCATGGCCCTCAACAGAAGCCCCGGAAACCCGGGGCTTCTTTTTTCACGGCCAATTGCGCCGCCCGGATACATTTGAGGGGTTCCGGACCACCCCATCATCCAGTTGTTCCCATGGCTTCCTTCAATCCCATCGATGCATGGCTTTCCATGAAGTCCCAGTTGCCCCCGCTGAAGATCGAGGGCATTGGCATCACCTACATCTATCCGATCTTCCTGGTGCTCCTGTTGCTTGAACTGTACCAAGCCAAACACTTGTACAACCTGAGGGAGACCTTCGCCAGCTTTGTGATCCTGGTAGGGGCCACCCTGATGCGCGTGTTCACCAATGTGTTCGAGATCACCCTCTACTTCTTCCTCTTCCAACTGGCCGAGCCCCTGCGTGAGCAGTACCTCGGCTATGGCTCGCTGGGCTTCGCCGGGTACATCTGGGTCATTTGCATGCTGGCGGACGACCATAACTTCTATTGGCACCACCGCTTCAGCCACAACATCCGCCTGCTTTGGGCTGCGCACTTGCCGCACCACAGCGCCAAGACCTTCAACCTCACGGTGAGCATCCGCAACGGCTGGTTCGTCACCCTCTACAAGTGCCTCTTCTGGTTGTGGATGCCGCTGGTGGGCTTCGAGCCGATCATGATCGCCACCTGCCTGATCTTCAATTCCTTCTACCAGTTCTTCCTGCACTCCCAGTTGGTCCCTTCATTGCCGCTGTACGAAAAGCTCTTCAACACCCCGTACATACACACGGTACACCACAGCAGCAACACCGAATACCTGGACCGCAACCACGGCGGCATCCTCACCATTTGGGACCGGCTCTATGGCACGTGGCAACCCCCGATCAAGGGAATGAAGCCGCACTTCGGCATCAACCACGATCCAGGTTCGGACAATCCCATTGTACACAACCTCTTCGAGTTCCAGGAGATCTGGAAAGACGTGAAGAAGGCTCCCGGTCTGAAGAACAAGTTCATGTACATCTTCGGGCCTCCCGGCTGGAGCCACGACGGCAGCAGCATGACCAGCAAGCAGCTGCAGCGGGAGCTTGCGGAAGCCAAGGCGCTGGGAAAGCAAGCCCCGGATCACGTGTTCATCCGGGCGAACTGAGAGGAACGCGGCAATTACCGCCCGCCACCACCACTGTTCCTGCGCGGCCCGTGCCAACTGCGACGGTTGTTCCGCTGCCCGCCTTGGTTGGGTTGTGGTTTGGCGTTCCCCGCCGCACCGTCCAGGTCCTTCAACAGTTCTGCCGTAAGCGCGGCGAAATCCGTGCCCGGCATGTTGGCTTGGCCATTGGATGGGCCGTTCCCGCGTCCTCCTTGCGTACGCCCGTTGTTGCGCCCTCCACCTTGCCGTTGCCCTTTTGGCGGTTCCGGGGGCAGCGGCTTGCTGGCATTGCCACTGGCGGGGAAGGGGTGCTCCTCCACCACGGGGATCTGCCGGGCGATCAGCTTGGTGATGTCGCGCAGGAAGACGCGCTCGTCCACATCACAGAGGGACAAGGCAACTCCGCTGGCCCCCGCGCGGCCCGTACGGCCGATGCGGTGTACATAGGTCTCTGGCACGTTGGGGATATCGAAGTTCACCACGTGGCCCAGGGAGTCGATGTCGATTCCGCGGGCGGCGATGTCGGTGGCCACCAGCACGCGGGTCTTGCGTTCCTTGAAGTTGTTCAGGGCGCGCTGGCGGGCGTTTTGGGCCTTGTTGCCGTGGATGGCCTCGGCGCGGATGCCGGCTTTTTCGATCACGCGGACCAGTTTGTCGGCGCCGTGCTTGGTGCGGCTGAAGACCAAGGCTTCCTTGATGTCGCGCGTGTTCAGCAGGTGAACAAGCAGATTGGCCTTGTTGGCCTTGTCCACGAAGTAGACTTCCTGCTGCACGGTCTCGGCGGTGGAAGAAACCGGGGTGACCTCAACCTTCACGGGGTTCGTTAATAAAGAGGCTGAAAGTCGCTGAACCTCAGGCGGCATGGTGGCACTGAAGAACAAGGTCTGACGGTCGCGCGGAATGGCGGCGATCACTTTCTTCACATCGTGGATAAAGCCCATGTCCAACATGCGGTCCGCCTCATCGAGCACGAAGTATTCCAGCTCTTTGAGGTGAACATAGCCTTGGTTCATCAGGTCCAGCAAGCGGCCCGGGGTGGCCACCAGGATGTCTACGCCGGAACGCAGAGCGTCCGTTTGCGGCTTTTGGCCCACACCGCCGAAGATCACCGTGGTGCGCAGGCCGGTGAACCGCCCGTAGGCCTTGAAGCTTTCATCGATCTGGATGGCCAGTTCACGCGTGGGCGTGAGGATCAGCGCCCTGATGGGCTTGCGGCCGCCACGGCCGGTGCCGCCACCAGCGTTCACCAAGCGCTGGATCATGGGGATGGCGAATGCGGCGGTCTTGCCAGTGCCGGTCTGTGCGCATCCCAGCAGGTCGCGCCCTTCCAACAGGAACGGGATGCTTTGGGCCTGGATCGGGGTGGGATGGGTGTAGCCTTCTTGCTGAAGGGCTTTGAGGATGGGCTCTATGAGGCCGAGCTGGGCAAATGTGTTTTCGTGCATCGAAATGCGGAAGTACCGGGGTCCGGGTCATTGAGCCTCGGACACCTTTCTAAGATGTGGTTCGAAGATTGGGCTCTCAATCGGGTCCGGCGTGCAATGATCCGCAGGGGGATGGCGCCTGGACGATTCCCTGAACGGGAGGGTTTTGGCGCGAAGAGCGGTGCAAATGTAAGGGATTGGTTGGAAATCAGTAGTCCGTTGTCAGCCTGCAGTTGTCAGGCGGGAAGGTCAGGCGGCGGTGAAACCATCGGGTGTTGGATGATCCCGGCCCTGGAACCAAGAGTGCCAAAGGGCCGAGGCCCAAGCAGAAGAACCTGACCGATGGATTCACCGGACTAACTGATGGTGAAGGGGATAGCGCAGAATATTATAGTTAACATAATATAAATTATGCGCAGTTAGAATTAAAATCAAGTTCGGCCATAAGGACAGCTCCAATGCCAGGCCGGTCCGGCATCACCAACTTTCCGTTCCGTAGGTCCATCCCCCCAAAGGGATCGTTCTTGATC
>JAGPDT010000113.1 GCA_018057455.1 Flavobacteriales bacterium
GGCGGTGGCCTGGTTCTCCCCGGCCCAGCTACGCATTTCAACGCCTGCGCGCCATGCGTATCCGCCTATGCTTGGCAGATCGCGATCCACACCGGTGCATCGGACACCCTCTCCCGCCCGCGTTTGCGAAGTGGGCACATATCCGCTCGCAGCCAAGGGGTATATACCAAGATGCACGGCAAAAGCGGTGCCGCCCGCAACAGGCGGCCCCGCTGTTTCCTCCCTGCACGCACACCGCTCTTCACCGCGCCACGCCTGAACGGCGTGCGTTCCGCTTCACCGCACCTTCACCGCGCGCTTCACCACCACGTTGCCGTCCACCACAAGCGTGCAGAAATAGGTGCCTGCCGCCAACTGCGTGGTGTTCCAGGTGTAGGTGTACCCGCCCGCTTCAGCCTGTTCTTCACGCAAGCTGCCCAAGGGCTTGCCATCGCTGGTGCTCACCTGCAGGCTCACCCTGCCCGCTTTCGGCACATAGTATTGCAACATGGTCATGTCTGCCACCGGGTTGGGGATGATCAGCAGGCGCTGCTCCTTCAACTCCTCCGCCGGGGTGGTCTTCTGGTTGCCATTGCCCGGGGCCATGCCGGGGTTTGTGGCGGCGCAGCAGGCGGCGAGCTGTTCTTGCATGTGGAGGAGCGTGGCCTGCTGTTGGTCGATCAACTGCTGTTGGTGCTGGAACCCTGCGATGAGCACCGGAATGAGGCCCAGGTAGTTCATGGCCTTGAAATGCACCTCGGGTTCGATCACGTTGCCCGTGGAATCAACCTGCTCAGGCCGGATCACCTCCGAGACAAGGTCCGGGAAAACCGCCGCCACTTCCTGGGAGATCAATCCGCGCTGTACCTCCCCAGGCAGGTGCATTCCGGGAAATTCTTCCGTATTGAACACATAAGACTTGGGTTGGAGCGCCATCAACGCAGCGGCCATGTCCGCAGGGGCCAGGTCCTCCATGTTCTGCTTCAGGCCTGCATCAGATGGCTGCCAAGGCCCGCTTGCCAGATATCCCCTGCCATCAAAATAGGCTGCCCAATCGTTCGTGGAGTCGATCGCACCGCTACCGGCACCGTATACGCCCACTACCCGGCTGGCATTGCCGTATGCCCTTGCCCTTCCGCGCACGGCGATAATGTCCGTGGCCGAGCCGGAGGAGGTGGCCGGAATGGTGGCCACTCCATCCACGCCGTACGAATACTTGCCGTTCTCCCCGATCCCAAGCACCCCGCTCAGGGCATACGCGGAAAATGAAGTGGACAGCGCAGCGCCTGCCGTACCACTGACCGCACGCCCGCCGCTCTGGTCGGTCCTGAACTGACCTGCGATCACATCATGGCCGAAATAGGCTGGGTCGGTGGTGAACACGTGCAGCTTCGCTTTGGGTGTACTGGTGCCCACGCCCACGGCATCCTGGTCATCGGGGCAATCATCGCTGGAGCCTACTGCCGAATAAACGCTGTGCGTAATGGCCGCCCCGGAGATCCCGCTGTTCTGCACCACCCAATCACATCCTGCACCGCCCGGCAAGGCGGTGGGGTACACCCATTTCACCACGCCCCGTTCCGCGCTTGGGGCCGGGGAATCATCCACCACCATCACCTTGTATCGCGGAACGGCAGCCGCATCATCGGGCAATTGCCGGATGCGCACCCGGCCGTCTAGGATATCCAGGCGTTCGGTGGGGTTGGTGCCAGCGGTGAACCAATCGCCGAGGCCGAAATTGCTCGCATTGCCGGTGGAGAGCGGCAGGAACCGAGCCGCCTCCAAACCGTCCGTGGTGCCGGCAACACCTGTGCCGCTGCCGGTGTGGGAGGAGAAGATGAACTTCAGCATATCGGGACCTCCATTGTCCGCCGGGCTGTTGTCGCACCATGCTACCACGGTGTGTGTGGCCCCGGCAAAGCCGGGCTTCATGCCGAAAAAAGCCATATCGCTGCCCTTGCTGATCAACGTGCCCGCACGCATCCATGGGCGGTAGCCGCCCGGGGTAAGGCCCCAATCATCCAGATGCAACAAGGCATACGGCTCATGCGGCGAGAACAAGGAACCCGGATTGAAGTTGCCGATGCCCAGAAAGCCGCTCAGGTCCAAACCCGTGAAGCCGTTCACCGTTTGGTTGGTCAAAGTGGGAGATAGGATCATCCTGCGGGCAGCATCCGTGTACCACTGGATCGGCTGGTTCCCCTCGTTCTTTACCTCCAAGATCTGGTTCGCATTGGCGTTCCAGCCAACGAATGCACCGCCCTGTCCGTTGTTGTTGGGAACGGTCACTTGTGAGTAGGCTTGTTGACTTACAAGCCCGATTACACCCCAAGCAAGGTGCCTCATAATATTCTGCGTTCTCATGTCCTTTCGTCTTATTGGTTCTTCGAAAGGACCGGAACGATGCCCCTATTCGGCCAATACGAACTTCACCACCTGCACACCCGGTGCTCCATGCACCTGCAACACATACGCACCGCGCGCCCAATGCCCTACTCCCAATGGATAACGGTCACTGTTCACCCGATCGCTCCACACGCGCCTCCCCAACATATCCAGCACCACCGCATCACTACCCGTCGCATTACCGATCACTAGCGCATCAGTGGCCGGGTTCGGATACACATACGGTCCTGCTCCTCCTATCGCCTCAATGGACTGGCTTAATTCACATCCGTCGGGGTCAGGAGAAACGCACACGGCATCCACAAGCGTATAGCTATACCTACCCCATTCCGGAACGTCCGGGGCAAGGTGAAGCGTGTCCGTTAGGGCATTGCTGAAGAAGTTGCCGATCATCAAGTAGGTGTATGCGCTGTCGGCCACGAAGCTGCTACTCACCTGGGTCCACCCCACCGTATCGCTCAGGATCTGCGGATACAGGATGTGCGCCTGGTTCAAGGCCGCAGGATAGGGATCACCCCAGTTCCATTGCCGGTCGTAAGTGGTGAAAAGCATGCCCAGGTTGTTACTTGCCAGCCAGTTTATCGGGTTCCACCCGTTCCCACCAAATGCCGCATTCGTCCGGAAGCTGCAGAAGTAGGTCTGCCCCGGCACCAACGTGTTCAGCAAGGGCACCATGAGCCATTCGCGCTGCTCTTGACCGGTATGCGCATCGAAGGTGATCAAGCCAGCGCAGGAACCTCCTTCGTATGGATACTGAAAGGTAGCAATGTTCAAGGGCAGGCTGTTTGCCGCACCATAAGGCTGGCAGCTTTGCAAATGGTCCGGAGTGAGGTAGGCACTGTACCAATCGTGCACCGCGCCCAGTCCAAGCCCGAAGGTGCAGCTATCGGTATCCTCAAACCCGGGGTTGGGCACCAGGTTCTGCGCTTCGCAGCGGAGTGGCACCATGAACAGCCACCCGCCAAGCAGCAGCAAGCAGGTGCACCGGCTATTCATGGCCAACGTGGGCATGGGGTCTTGTGGTCGTGGTTGTTCGTTTGGCCGGGAGCATCGTCCCAGTCCGTGAAAAATACAACGCACCGCGCAATCCGCGCTTGTGCATGTCTTCCCAGTCGGCGGCCGGGAGGGGCCAGGGGCGCTGCCATACCAAGCACGTGCCCTGAGGTTCTCGAAGGGGCGTGCTTGGGTGCAGCGGCACTCCGCGCTCGGTTGGAGCGCACCTATTTATGAAATGGTGGTGCCGTCTCCATGTTGCCGGTGTTGAAAGTCAAGCCATAAAAAAAGCCGCACCGCTTGGGGAAGCAGGGCGCGGCGGTCGTAATTTGTCCGGTCAGAAACTCAAGCGCTGTGCGCTGTGCGCTGTGCGCTGTGCGCTGTGCGCTGTGCGCTGTGCGCTGTGCGCTGTGCGCGGTGCGCGGTGCGCCGGAAGCCGATGACGAATGGAGCGGTCATTTCAGGCTTCATACACAACGAATATAGGCGTTGTGAATGGCTTTGCAACAACTGGTTGAAAACTCACGTGGCGTTGGAGTGTGCGCTTGCCGCAGGGTCCGTTCGTAC
Source organism: Flavobacteriales bacterium (assembly GCA_018057455.1). Lineage (GTDB taxonomy): Bacteria > Bacteroidota > Bacteroidia > Flavobacteriales_F > PHOS-HE28 > PHOS-HE28. The sequence continues at coordinate 3,946 of JAGPDT010000113.1, forward strand.
CTCACGAGACCCTGCGGGAGTGGAAACAAGAGAAAGTCACAAGTGGCCCGACCGCTCGCTCCACTACGCTATCGGAACACTTGCGACAATGAGGGATCGCGTCCGGTTGGCCGGTGATCAGGGTGAATCCATCCGCAATTACGTTGGTGAACGCGCCTAACGTGGGGTAGGTGACCCGCTCGTTGATCTGCGCCCGCAGCAGGTTCGCCGTGCTGAAGTCGATCGGCTGGTTGGCGCGGGTCTGGATCCGCAGCGGTATCAAGCTGCCAAAATCAGCACCCAGCCATTCGGTGGTAGTGATCACATTACCGCCCGGTGAGCTGTTCCAGTATGGTTGCTGCGCCTGGGCCATCTGCATGGCCACACTTCCTGCCAAGGCAAGAAGAAGTTGTCTTGTTTTCATTGTCGTTCATTGTTTGAACGACCGGACTTTTACCAAACTACGAACTTCACGATGTGCTGCTTCCCTTTGCCCTGTATCCGCAGATAATACATCCCGGCCAACGTAGGCTTAGGTAGCTCCAACCGGGCTGCTTCGGAATGCGTCTCCTTTACTATTCTTCCCAACGCATCCAGTACTTCCGCCCGGTATGCTTTCCCCTCCCATTGCACCTGGATGGTTTCTCTGGCCCAATGGATGCTTGGCACATCCGTTGGCACCACCTCCTGCACACCCAGCCCATTGCATCCAGGATCAAGGGGGATCACCTCCACGCCATCGATCAGGTAGTAAGTGATCCCATACCAAGGGGTCGTATTGCCTACCTGAAATGCCGTGGTTAGCGAGTCCGGAAAAAAGTTGCCCAGCACCAAATAGGAGTAGGCACTGTCCGCAACAAAAGTGCCTTCCACCAGGGTCCAGGTCGCAGTATCGGCAACCGGCACCGTCGTCCTCAAATGGGCGTAGTTCCGATAGGGAAAATCAGGTCCCGTTGTACCGTACCAAGTATTGGAATGGGTAGTGAACAGCATGCCCAAATTGTTGCATGCGGTAGTTCCGCCTACAAGCCAATAGTTACCGTTGTTAGCGGGATTGGTCCGAAAGCGCAACTGGTACGTGCATCCGATCTCCAACGGCTCAATCAGTTCCGTGCCCACATATTCACGGAAATCGCCTGCCACGCCATCGTAAGTGTACATGCCCACATATGCATCACCATCCCAAGCATATTGGAAAGTCCAGCCATTTTGAGGCACCCAAACCAAAGTAGCCAATGGATCCGAGGTGTCCGCACAGGCATTGAAGTATTCCGGGCTGTTCAACCAACTGTACCAATACATGGGTCTATCGCCTTCCTGGAAGCCCACGGTGTACGGGCAGGTATCCTTCAATTCGAAGCTCGGATTGGGCACCAAATTCTGCGCTTCACAGCGGAGATGGGCAACAAACAGCGAACAGCACAAGGCAAGCAGCATGCCCGCCCTGCACCGTTCACCGTTCGTTTTTGAGAGAAGCATTCGTTCGTTGTTCGTTCGTGATCCACCTTACGGCGGAATGATCCGGTCTGTTAAAGCTACTATGCACGGCGCAATCAGCGTTCATGCATGCCTTCCCTTGCGGCGGCCGGGAGGGGCCGGGGGCGATCAGATG
>JAGPDT010000010.1:0-58943 GCA_018057455.1 Flavobacteriales bacterium
AGCGGCAGGATACCACCATGTACACCATGGCCAGCCACTGGACCCGCACGGATACGATGCCCGCCATGGCCGTGGCCGCAACCCGCAGGGACCCGCGGGAAACCGACTGGTACAGCAAGGCGATGGAGAGCCATGGCGGCGAGCCCGTGTGGTCGGAGGCGGAATGGCCTTCGGGCACCAGGAGCCTTCAGCTTTCTGGCCTGATCCTGGCCTCCAGCGACACCGGCACCTTGCATGTGCTGAGCTTCTGCATGAAAAGCGCGGAACTGTTCTCCGGTATCCTTGAACGCAGCTCACAGTCCTCCGCATTGGTGCTCAATGCCCTGTGGCAGCCCATCAGCCCACTGGACAGCGGAGCCATGGGGACGGCCTGGGATCAATTGCTCAAAGACCGGAAGCAGCACGACCTGGGCAAGCCGTTCCGGCCCGTGGCAGCCAACCCCAAGTTGCTGGGCCGCATCGGCCCCTTGTTCCTCAACGGCACCACGCTGCAATCAGGGGTCGTCATCAGCATCGACCAAGTCGACCAGTTGAACCAGCAACGGACCTTGGGCTTGTGGGCCCTGATGGGGCTGTTGATCCTGTTGAGCCTGCTGTTGACGCTGGTGTTCCTGCAAAGCCGAAGTGCCGAACGCCGTGAAATACAACAAACACGGAGGTCGAAACTTCAGGCCCGGCATTTGGAGAAGGTGATCGTGGAACGGGAAGTGCTGGACCGGGAGGTTCACCACCGGGTGAAGAACAACCTCCAGGTAGTGAGCAGCCTGCTGAACTTGCAGGCCCAACGGATACCGGACGAAGGCGCCCGGCGCGAATTCGTGCGCGGCAAACGACGCATTGATTCCATGGCGCTGGTCCATCACAAACTGTACCGGCAGCATGACCTCACCGCCGTGGACCTCCAGGCATTCCTTGACGATATTGCAAAAGCCATGGCCGCGATGTTCGCGCCCCGAAGCAACAAAGTGGTCCAAACGGTGGATGCGGAGGGGATCCGATGCGATGCGGATACCAGCATCCAATTGGGCATGGTGCTCTGCGAACTGCTGGCCAACTGCCACCAGCACGCCTTTCCGTATGATACGGGCGGGCAGATCGACATCCGGGTGCTCCGCAAGGGCGGAAACACCTTCGTACTGGTGGTGAAAGACAACGGCCATGGCTTCGACCCGGATCCGCTGCCTGACCTCCACTTGGGCCTGGAAGTGGTGGAGGCCTTGGCCGGGCAGTTGGACGGCACCATGCAGGTCCAACGGGATGGGGGTACCCGTGTGGAGGTGACCTTCCAGCCGGCGGAAACCTCGTGATCCACCTGCAGCACTTCACCGGATCCAATCCAGCGAAACACGGCGTTCAGCTGCACCGGCACCGGTGCTGTAGCGTGACCCGGTGTAGTTCAACAGAACGCGCTCACCGCTGATCCCGTGGCCGAGCAAGTAGTTGCGTACCGACTTGGCGCGCTGTTCGCTCAAGGCCAGGTTGCGCGCAGGATCACCACTGCTGTCGGCATGGCCCGTAAGCAGCACCCGGCCCGTTGGGGCCTGTGCCATGGCCCTGATCACCTCGTTCAACAAGGCAGCCTCTTCGGCACCCAAGGTGGCAGACCCCAGTGTAAAGTGGACGGACAAGTTCTTTCCGGTGAGGGCACTGAGGCCGGCCACTGGATTTTCCGCTTGCCTGGCTTCATCCCCCCCGCGGTCCAACTGGTCCACGTGCAGGCTCAGGTCGTCCACGCGTCCTTCCAGATCGTCCATGCGGTCGCGCAAGGCCCACAGCTCCTTCCGTTGATCAATGCGGTCCAAGCGTTGATTGATGGCGTCCAGTTCCGTTTTCAACCAGCGGTCGCGTTTGCGCAACCGGGGCTGTTCTGCCGAGGCTTCCATACGGCCCGCCTGCAGGGCGATGTCCGACAGCAGGTCATCGGTGAGGTGCACATCAGGCACGGCCATGGTGCTGTCCAAGCGCAGGTCCAAGGCACAGAGGTAGTTCTCATCGTCAAACACCGTGGTGCATACGGTGGGCACCTGCAGGGGCTGGCCCGGCGCACCTGTGCCGGGGGCAGGCTCACCCAGCTGGATACGCAGGCCCACCAACGGGCTGAGGTCATTGCGCAGGTTGCGCTCCAACTCATTTCGCTGGGCCCTTACATAATAGAAGATGGCCATGTACTTCTCCTGGTCGTCTCCTCCGTCCACGCCGAAGTTGGCCTGGCTCCAATCAATGCTGCATACCCGCTGCAACTGCCGCCGCGTGGCTTCTGAAAGGGCTACCACCGGTGTGCCGAAATGCATGGAGGCCATGGCCAGTAGGCGATCCACACCACCGGCAAGGCCGTCCACGGGCATGGTGTGCTCCACCCCGTTCCGGGTGAACTCGAGGCGCTGGTCCAGGTATTGGTCCACCCCTGCCACCAACAATTCGATGAGGGCCACTGGCGGCAATTCGGCCTGCTGGCCGAGCGAAATGAATGTGAAGGAGGGTGCAGGCCCATCCACGGCAAGCCAGTCCGCGCGCAGGATGGCCACCCCCAACGGGGGCTCGTCCGAATAACCGGTAACTTGGATGGAATCGGGTGTGCCCAAGGCCACAAGCACGGGTTCATACTGTGCCCATACCCCCCTGAGGGAGAACAGGAAACACAGCAGAACATACCTGCGAATGACGTGGTGGCTCGGCATTGGCGCCACGAACTTAGAGAACCAGGGTACGCGGCGCCAGTCCCCCCCCCCAACCAGCAACTGCTGGAGTCTCCCGATTCGCGGTCTATCGAGGCCCGGTTCGCAGGCTGCGGTCAGTGCCGGACCACCTCCGGCACCACCTGTCCATCGGCCGCATTGGGCAGGGCCATGCCCAGGATGGCAGCGACTGTTGGGGCTATATCGGTGATGGACGTCCGGCGCAACACCTCCCCCTTTGCCACACCATGGCCAAAAAATATCACGGGCACGTGGGTGTCATAGTTCCAAGCCGTGGCATGGTCGGCCCCCTTGCCGTCCCACCGGCCGTGGCTGCGGAAAAATCCCGGTCGAAGGGCGATGACCACATCCCCGCAGCGTTGCCGCATGAAGCCTTTGGCCATAAAACCTGCGAGCCCCGTGGATGCCGGGTTCTCCAGCAATTGGTCGGCACTGGCCGCGTAGGCCACTTGCGGCATTTCGTTCAAGGCCCGGGCAATGGCCTGTGCCGTACCCGGTGGGGCGTTGGGGCGGAGGTACACCTGGTCATTCTTCACCGTGTCCACCCAGGTACCGTATCCGCGCTGGACCAGTTCGGCCTGCAACGCGCCCAAGGCGGTATAGCCCGCACTGCCCTTCAGGTGCTTCAGGTAGGCAGGCACATCCCCACCGCCATGGTCCGCCGTGAGGAAAACGGTATAGGCCCCGGCGCCCACACGCTCATCAAGCTGCAGGAGCAACCGCGCCAGTTCCCGGTCCAGCCGGATGTACATGTCCTCCAGCTCCAAGGCCCGCGGCCCCATGTTGTGGGCCAGCTCATCGGTGCTGCCGTAGCTTACCGAGAGCAGGTCCGGTATTTCGTCCTTCCCCATGTCGTTCCCCAGGAGCGCGGCAATGGCCACATCGGTGGTGAGGGTATTGCCCCATGGGGTGTACTTGATCATGTCCAGGTCCTGGCCGTCCTTGCCAAGGATTGCGAGGTCCATGGGCAGTACGGGCGGTAGGCTATCTCCCCAGCTCTCCTCGTACGGATTGTTGTCCGGAAGCGGGAGGTGATAGAGGTTCCTCGGAAGGGCCAGGTCCCAGGTGCCCTGGAGGTATTCAGCCGGGAGCCCTTTCTTGTTGAAGGCTTGCAACCACGGCGGCAGGGCATCGGCGTACCAGGAACTGGTGATGAACTTGCCCTGGTCATCCCCCGCGAACCAGTACGCTTGGTCGCCCATGCGCCCCATGGGCAGCATGGCGGAGCGGTCCTTGAGGGCCACGCCCACCGTGTGTGCGCGGCCGGCGGTGCGCAGCTCCAGTTCATCGGCCAAGGTGGTGGCCAGCAGGTTCACCGGTGAGCGGAGCGCTTTGGTACTGAACGTGCCCACTGGCGAAACAGCGGTATCCAGCCCGATGTACACCGTCCGGCGCCTATCCCTGTTGTACGGATGGTTGGCCACGATGCCGTGGCGTGCCGGGGTGGTGCCGGTGTAGATGCTGGCGTGGCCGGGGGCCGTTTGCGTAGGTACATAGTTGTAGTGGGCATCGCGCTGGAAGGACCCTTCACGCACCAGGCGCCGGAAACCGCCGTCACCCAAGTTGTCCCAATAGCGGTAGAGCAGGTCCGTGCGCATTTGGTCCACCACGATGCCCACGACCAGCCTGGGGGGATCGGTCCAAGTGGGTTCTTGGGCCTGGAGACCGGCGAGTGCGGCGATGGCCAACGGGAAAGCGAGGACCCTCATGCGGTGCGGGCAATGATGAAGAAGATGGACGTACAGGCCAGGATGTTCAGCAAGATGTTGGCCAGCGCCAGGCCGGGCAGGCCTTCCCGGAAGAGCAGGAAATTCTCGTAGCTGAAGGTGCTGAACGTACTGAAGCCGCCGCAGATGCCCACGGCCACGAAGGCCCCCAAGGCCGGGCGCTGCTGGAAATGGGGCTGCATGCGCAGCACCATCCACGCCAGGACAGCGGTGCTGAGCACGTTGGCGAGCAGCGTGGCCCAAGGGAATGCACCGCGCAGGTCCATGGCCAACAACAGCCGGGAAATGCCGTAACGCATCAAGCTGCCGATGCCACCACCCAGGAATACGGCCGCCCAGGTGCTCATCGTTCCATGGTGCGCATATGGATGAACTGGAACAGCCAGTAGGCCAAGCCGCCGACCAGCGCACCGTAAAGGGCGCCCACGATCACATCACCGGGGTAGTGGGCACCGAGGTAGATGCGGCTGTAGGCCACGGCACCGGCCCAGAGCAGCAGCACGGGCGAAGCCCACTTGGGGCTACGGCGCACCATGCCGATCATGAACACGGCCAGGGCGAAGTGGTTGGCGGCATGGGAGGAGATGAAACCGTAGCGGCCCCCGCAGTGGCCGTCCACCAAGTGCACCATTCCCTGCAATTCGGGTGCGTGGCACGGGCGCAGGCGTTGCACGGTGTCCTTGAACAGCACCACGGAGCCGGTATCGCTGCAGAAGACCATGAGGGCCACCACGGGCAGCGACCAGAAGAACGCTTTCCACCCCCAGCGCAAGCGGATCAGCACCAGGAAGAACACGTAGAGCGGCACCCAGAAGAGGGGTTCGCTGAGGTAGCTCATCCAGGCATCAGCCACTTGGGAGTGCGCTCCGTTGATCGCCAGGAACGCCGTTCTGTCCGCCTGCAATATGGCCTCGGTCCACGCCATCACGGCGAAATGGGGTCCTCCTCTTTTTCCTTCACTGCATGCAATCGGGCCCACAGGAGGTCCTTGAGCCGGTCCATGCCTTGGTTGGCCACGGCACTGATGAAGATATGCTCAACACCGATGGGCAGTTCAACTTGCAAGGCAGTGCGCAATTCCTCGTCCAGCAGGTCGCTCTTGGAAATGGCCAGGATCCGGTCCTTGTCCAGCAATTCGGGCGAATACTGCTTGAGTTCGTTGAGCAGCACATTGAATTCGGCCTTGATGTCCGGGCTATCGGCGGCCACCATGAAGAGCAGCACGCTGTTGCGTTCGATGTGGCGCAGGAAGCGCAGGCCGATGCCTTTGCCCTCGCTGGCCCCTTCAATGATGCCGGGGATGTCGGCCATGACGAAGCTCTGCCCTCCATGGTAGGGCACAATGCCCAGGTTGGGCACCAGCGTGGTGAAGGGGTAGTCGGCGATCTTGGGCTTGGCGGCGCTGAGCACCGAGAGCAGGGTGCTCTTGCCGGCATTTGGGTGGCCCACCAAGCCTACATCGGCCAGCACCTTCAATTCCAGGATGAACCATTTCTCACGTCCGGGTTCACCGGGTTGGGCGAAACGCGGCGTTTGGAAGGTGGAGCTATGGAAATGCTGGTTGCCCAAGCCGCCGCGGCCGCCCAGGAGCAGGGTGGTTTCCTGGCCGTCCTCGGTGATCTCGCCCAGGACCTCGCCGGTCTCGGCGTCCCTGGCAATGGTGCCCAGGGGCACTTCGATCACGCGGTCCTCGCCGGATCGGCCACTGCGTTGGTTGCTGCCGCCGGACTCGCCGTCGCCGGCGATGACGTGCTTGGTGTAGCGCAGATGCAGCAAGGTCCACAAATGCGGGTTGGCGCGCATGACCACATGGCCCCCGCGCCCACCGTCCCCCCCATCAGGCCCGCCCTTGGGCACGTACTTCTCGCGCCGCAGGTGGCGGCTGCCCGCCCCGCCCTTTCCGGAGCGGCACTCGATGCGGATCTGGTCGATGAAGTTGGCGGAGGACATGGCAGCAGGTTGTGCGCGTTGGACGTTTCAACCTTCTATGGCCGAAGTCAGCCGCTCGGTGATCTCGGCAATGGACCCCATGCCCTGGATGCGGCGCAGCTTGCCTTGGGCGTGGTAGAAGTCCTTCAGGGGGGCGGTCTTGTTCCCGTATTCCACGATGCGTTTGCGCACCACCTCCTCACTGCGATCGTCCGGGCGGCCGCTGGTGGCCCCGCGGCCCAGCAAACGCTTCACCAATTCCTCCACCTCCACTTCCAACGAGAGCATCAGGGTGATGCCGGTGCCGAGCTGGTCCAAGGTGGCATCCAAGGCCTCGGCCTGTGCACGGGTCCGTGGAAAGCCGTCAAAAATGAAACCCTTGGCATCGGGGCTGTCCTTGAGGCGGTTGCGGATCATGCCCACCACCACTTCGTCCGGCACCAATTCACCGGCGCTCATCAGTTCCTGGGCTTGCAGGCCCAGCGGAGTCTCCGCTTGGATCTCCGCCCGCAGCAGGTCGCCCGTGCTCAGGTGCTCCAAGCCGTAGCGCTCCATCAGGAATTTGCTCTGGGTGCCCTTGCCCGCACCGGGCGGGCCGAACAGGACGATGTACTTTTTGCTCATGGGTAGGTGCGCCCCCAACGGACGCTGATCAATGGGTTGTATTGTTCACCAAGCGGTAAATGCCGGGCAGGTTGCGGCCCAGCCCGTTGTGGTCCAGTCCGGAGCCCACCACGAACACGTTGGGCACCTCCTTGGCCACGAACTCAATGGGGAAATCCTTGCGGTACACCGCGGGCTTGAGCAGGAGGCTGGCCACGGCGATGCTGGCGGGGTGCCATGCCCGCAGGGCCTCCACCACGTGCAGGATGGTGTTGCCCGTGTCCACGATGTCTTCCAGCACCACCACGTGCCGGCCGGCGATGCTCTCCTGCAGGCCGATGAGCTGCTTCACCGTGCCGCTGCTGCGGGTACCGTGGTAGCTGGCCACCTTCACGAAGGAGATCTCGCAGGGGAAGGACAACCGCTTCATCAGCTCCGAGGCAAAATAGTAGCTGCCGTTGAGCACGCCCAGGAACAGTGGCAGCTGATCCGCATAGCGCGCCGTTACGCGCAAGGCCACCGCATCAATGGCCGCATCCAGCTCCGCTGCGCTGATATAGGGCTCGAACTCCTTGTCGTGAAGGGTGACCTTTTCCATGGACCGGGGGCCGAAGGTAGGGAACGGCTTGGTGGTGGCTGTGCGGTGGTCCGGACGCATCGCGGAGCCATACGCCTTGGCCCCATGCACCTGCCACATTACCTTGCCCGGCGCAGACACCTCGTTCTTGAAACTGGCTTTCACCGGCCAGGACAGCCTGCACATCGATTGGATGGGCGCGCTGCGGATGTATGTGCTGGAGCATTGGATCGAACTGCGCCAAGGCGTGGCCTACCAAGTGGACGGAAACGACACCACACTGCCCGTAGGCTGGCAGCCCTCCTATGCCCACCAGGCAGGCACCTCGTATGTTGGCTTCACCTTTGGCAGCTTCAACCCCACCCTGCCCCTGGTGCTGCAGATCGGCTACGGCCCCCTGGCCATGGGCGGAGGACCCGACCAGCGCAACCTTGGCTGGAGTACCTTTAAGGGGCGGCACCGGCGGCGACGAACTAACCTGCGTGGAAACGGATATGGAGGGCAACCCGTATAGCTGCGGCCACACGTGGGCATCCGATATCCCAGGACACCCTGGAAATTCAGTCTTCAATCCAGCCATCGGCGAATTCGCCGGGAACGACGATGCTGTGATCATGAAGTTCGCGGCCAACAATAAACAACTGGTGTGGGCCACCTACTATGCCGGAAGCATACCCGCCATGGCCGGCAGCTATGCCCAAACCGAAGCGCAAAAGCTGGCCTTGGGCGCCAACACGCCGTACGTGTTTGCCGTGGGGACGACCAATTGCATGGACTTTGCCGCCCTTGCTCGATCATTTACACCCTTCTCGAATGCGGTGCAAGAGGTGTACATGGGTGGTCAACATCGTATGTGGGTTGGGGCTTTCAGGGAATATGATGGCAGGTGTGATTGGGCCACCACCCATGGCCAGATGAATGGATATACCTGGAAGGAGGAGGGGTTGTCCATTGCCGTGGATGCTTCTGCGGGAGTGGCCGTGGGCGGACGGCTGGTCGGCAACGCTCCGGATTTTGAGGCCGTTACCCCGGCAGGTGCTTTCCGCCGGCCCACGGGTGGAGCCTTCGTGGTGCTTTTCGAACCCCTGAACTACACCATCCTCTGGGCTTCCGCCTCTGGTGGCCATCCCTTGCCCGGCCAACCACCCCATACCCAGGTTTCGGACATGCGCTTCGTCAAGAAGGATGGCCCCCTAAACTGTGGATCACCGGCATGAGCATCGGCGATAACGCCTACTGGGACGGCCTCGACTATACCCTGCCCACCCAACTTCCCAACGGCGACCCGCTGCCGCCGGATGCCTTCTACCACAACTACGGCATGGCCTTTCTCGCCTCCTTCGATGTGGCCAGCCTCCACTTGGACTACTGCACCGGGTGGGGGCAGGGCACGGCCCTGAACGCGCCCGACCTGCAGAGCGCCGCCTATGGCCTGGACTACGACGGCGGGCACCTGTGGATGGTGGGCGGCACCCACGCGCTGGCCCTCACCAACACCGACTGCCCCGATCCGGGGGGCACGGGCGTACACCACACCCCCGCGAACAACGGTGGCATGGATGACCATGCCAAGTGCGACGGCTTCATCCTGGCCTTCGACCCCGCCACCTACCAGCTGAAGTACGGCACCCTGCTGGGCGGCTACAATTACGATATGCTGCTGGATGTGGCCCACGATGCCGACCACATCTACATCACCGGCGAAACCCGCAGCAACACCCATTACACCACCGACCTGGACGCGGACCGCTATTTCCAACCGTTGAACCCCAATGGATCCAGCCGCGATGCGGTGATCATCGCCTTGGCCAAGAACATGGCATCGCCCACCCTGCTGTGGCAAACGCCCTTCGGCGGCAGCAACAGCGAGCGCGGCTGGGGCATTGCCGCCAACGCCACGGAGCTCTACCTCACCGGCGGCACCGCCTCCTCCACCTGGGATACATACCCGCTGAAGGAGTTCAACCCGGATGACGACCTCGATTTCTACCAGAACATCCACTTCGGCGGCAACGCCTATTCCTTCCTGGACTATTGCCAATTCGAATACGGCTTGGACGGTTCAAATGGCACTCCGAGCACCAACCCGGAACCGGACCAGCAACCGCACGACGGCTTCATCGCCTCCTTTGATCTGCAATACCAGAATACTGTGGGTACCGCTGAGCCTCCCGCACCAGCGCCCCACTTGGTGGTGAACCCCTTGCCGGTGGATGGCCGCTGGGAAGTACGCTTCCCCGGCCCGGGCCACTGGACGGTGCCCGCTTACCATGCGGGGGGCCAAACGGTGGGTTCGTGGCATACGTCCGACACCCCGCTCGTGGTAGACCTCTCCGCCCGCCCGCAGGGCTTGTACCTGCTGGTGGCCACCACAGCGGCCGGTGCCCGGTACACGGCAAAAGTTGTGCGGCCATGAGGTAGGCCCACAGACCGGTGCGAAGGTGATTCCTTGAACCGGAATAGGGCACGTCTGGCCTTCCATTTCCGCCCGTTCCCTACATTCGGACCGATGCGCACAGCTTGTGTCCTTTTGGCTTGGGCGGTGGTCCCTGCCCTCGTCTTCAGCCAAGGCATGCAGAGCACCACCGGCGCGCGCATGGCCGGCATGGGCCAAGCGGGCATCACCCTGGTGGACCTCTGGAGCGTAAGCCACAACCAGGCCGGATTGGCCGGGTTGGACCGGCCTGTGGCGGGGGCCTACTACCAGCAGCACTGGTTGGCGCCGGACCTGGCCATGCAGGGCTTGGCCTTTGCGCTACCGGTGGGCAAAGGCACCTTCGCCTTCAGCGGGAATTCCTTCGGCGGCAGCCTCTATGCCCAACGCTCCTTCGGCCTGGCCTACGCCATGAAGCTCAACGACGGCTTGCGCGTGGGGGTGCAGTTGGACTACCTCCACCTTCAACTGGGCGAAGGTTATGGCAACACCGGTGCGCTCACGGCCGAACTGGGCGTGCAGGCCCAACTCACCGAAGCGCTATGGATCGGGGCCCACATGTACAACCCCAACCGCGCCGAGCTCGGCGGGCCGTATGCCGAAAAAGTGCCCACCGTGCTGGCCGCCGGCCTGGGCTACCGGTTCAATGACCAGGTGGTGCTCACCGGGGAAGTGGCCAAGGACATCGACCGGCCCGAACAATTCCATGCCGGCGTGGAATACCGGCCGATCTCCGCGCTTTTCCTGCGCACGGGCATCAGCAGCGGCCCGTCCATGGTGCACTTCGGGGCGGGCGTAAAGTGGGGGCGGCTGGACCTTGACCTGGCCACGGTGATCCGTGCGCGGCTGGGCCTTACGCCCATGCTCAACCTCAACTACCGCTTCAAATGAAGCGCTGCGCCGGGCTCATCGGCCTCGCCGCCCTGGTGGCCTTGCCGGTACATGCCCAGCGCGAACCCTCCCCCGAACTGCGGGACATGGTGGAGCAGCGCATCAGCGCCATGGCCGAACAGCTGGGCGATGACAGCGACGTGGACCTCTCCGAACTGGCCGACCAACTGCTGGACCGGCTTCAAGATCCGGTGGACCTCAACCACACCACGGCCCAGGAACTGGGCTCCCTGTACCTGCTCACCGACATCCAGATCAACGCCCTGCTGGAGCACGTGCGGCGCTTCGGCAAGTTCATCAGCATCTACGAGCTGCAGGTCGTCGATGGCATGGACCTGGCCACCTTGGAACTGGTCCGCCCTTTCCTCACCATCCGTGGTGAAGGCAGCTCGCGCACCCCGTTGAAGGTGATGTTGGCCAAGGGCAAGCATGAACTGCTCTTCCGCAGCCAGGTGAACATCGAAGAACGCCGCGGGTTCCTCGGCCGCGACCCCTTCGGCAGCCCCTACCACGATCCCCACGGAGATCCATTGCCCGATGTGGACGACCCCGCGGTGATGGATTCGCTGCGGCGCACCAACAAGGTGTACTTGGGCAGCCCCTGGAAGGTGTACACCCGCTACCGCTTCCAGTACCGGCGCCAGTTGGACTTCGGCATCACCGCGGAAAAGGATGAGGGCGAGGAATTCTTCCAAGGCACCCAGCAACGCGGTTACGACTTCTACTCCGCCCACCTCTTCCTGCGCGACCTCGGCCCGGTGAAGGCCATGGCCTTGGGCGACTACCAGGCGCAATTCGGCCAAGGACTCACCTTCTCCAGCGGCCTGTCCTTCTCGCGCAAGTCGGCCTACACCATGAACATCAAGCGCAACGCACCGGGCTTGTCGCCCTATACCAGCGTGAACGAAAACCAATTCCTGCGGGGGGCAGGGGCCACCCTGCAACTGGGCAAGCGCTGGGAGGGTACCGCTTTCATCAGCAAGAAGAAGTATGATGCCAACCTACAGGCCGATGGGGACAGCGCTTCCGCCGGACTGGATGCCGACCTGGTGACCTTCAGCTCCTTCCAAGAAGACGGCTACCACCGCACCTTTGCCGAATTGGACAAACGCAACACCCTGGAGGAGCTGATCTACGGGGGGCACATGCGCTACCGGGGCAAAGGCTGGGATGCCGGCGCCACCGCCGCCCGGGTGGACTATGGCCATGCCCTGAGCCGTACCCGCGTGCAACCCTACAACCAGTTCGAATTCCAAGGCCACAGCAACACCACCTTCGGGTTCGACTGGAACGTACCCTACCGCAACATCACCTGGTTCGGTGAGGTGGCCCGCAACGTGCCCGGCGGCCAGGCCAGCACCGATGGCGGTTACGCCGGGACCACCGGCCTGCTGGCAGCGTTGGACAAGCGCCTCTCGGTGGCCCTGCTCTACCGCGAACTCAGGCGTGATTTCCAGGGCTTGTACAGCAGCGCCTTCGCCGAAAGCACAAACCCCTGGAACGAGCGCGGCCTGTACACCGGCATTGAGATCAAACCCAGCCGGCAGTGGGTCTTCAACGCCTACTTCGACCAGTTCACCTTCCCCTGGCTGCGTTTCCAGACCGACGCCCCCAGCAACGGGCAAGAAGCATTGGCACAGCTCACTTGGACCCCCGCACGCGGCATCCAGCTCTATGTGAAAGCCCGCCGCCAGAGCCGCCCGCGCAACGCCGGTGATGATCCTTCGGGCATCCCTCCACTGGTGGATGCACGCCAGGACAACCTCCGCTTCAATGCCAGCTACCGGGTGGGCCCCGCTGTTACCCTGCGCACCAGGGTGGAGACCGTGGACTACCAGCGCGCAGAAGAACCCGTGGAGCACGGCTTCGTGGTGTACCAGGATGTGATCCACCGCCCGATGCAGGGCCCGCTGGAATTCACCGGCCGCATCATGGTCTTTGGCACGGACAGCTATGATGCCCGGCTGTATGCCTTCGAGAGTGATGTGCCCGGGGTGTTCAGCCTGCCGCCGATCTACGGCCGCGGCATGAAATGGTACACCATGCTGCGGTGGTCCGCCACCCGGCACGTGGACTTGTGGGCGCGTTATGGGGCCACGCTCTTTACAGACCGTACAGCGATCGGATCCGGCCTGCAGGAAGTCGCGGGCAGCCGCAAGAGCGACCTGAAAGTGGCCTTGCGCCTGAAGTTCTGACCCGGGCCGCTACGGCAGCGGAGACGACAACTCCATGGCCGCAGGATCTGCGGCACGTTCCTGCCCAGCTTCATCCCCTCCGGTGAAAACGATGATCGAGATCACCATGGACAAGAAAAGCAGCACCATGACCAAGGCACGCAAGGCTGAAACCTGATACACCGCCCGAATGGGCTCCTCGTTGGACATGAGTTGCGCCGTTGATAGTTGCTCCATGGTCTGCTCGGGGGGGGGGGCGACAGCGGTTCGCTGTTGCAATGGCCAATTGCTTGCGGATCGAATGCCACAAATGCCACGCCCGTGCTGGAAGGCCTGCCCACACTTGCCCGTTGGAGCAGGCCTGGTGCCTGGCCACGCGGGTGCCGTACCTTGCGGACAGCCGTAAATGCCATGTCCAACATCGGTTCGATCATCGAGGAGCGCCCCCGCCAAGTGGGAAATTTCCTGGTGGGGCGCCTCCTGCCCTTCCACCGCAAACGTGCTTTGGACCCTTTTGTCTTCATTGACCACATGGGGCCGGTGGCGATGAATGACCACGAAAATGTGGATATTGGTCCACACCCCCACATCGGCCTGAGCACCCTCACCTATCTCTTCGAAGGGAGCATCCTGCACCGCGACGGCCTGGGCACCAGGCCGGCAATCACCCCGGGGGCCGTGAACTGGATGACGGCCGGTAGCGGTATCGTGCCCAGTGAGCGCACCCCGGTCCATTTGCGCCAGGCGGACAAACACATGCACGGCCTGCAGATCCGGGTAGCCCTGCCCAAGGACCAGGAACGGAAGGCGCCCTCCTTCCACCCTGTGGAAGCCCATGCCCTACCCTGCTGTAAACAGGACGGGGCCAAGTACAAGCTGATCGCCGACGAGGTGCTGGGCCACTGCTCACCAGTGCCGGTGTGCAGCAGGCTGTATTTGTTGGAGATCGCCTGTGGTACGGACCATGAGGTGAGCTTCGACGAAAGCTCGTATGGGGAGGCAGGCCTGTACATCCTCCGCGGTGAAGTACACACCGGGGGGGAGTCGTTCGCCCCGCGGCGGATCATGATGGCGCAGGATGCCTCACGGTGCGGTTTCCGCATGGCGGCGGACACCACCGTGTACCTGTCCGGTGGTGAGGCGTTCCTGGAAGAGCGGCTGATCCACTGGAATTTCGGGGCCACCGACCAACACGGGATCGATCAGGCCAAGCAACGTTGGCGCGATCGATACCGGCCCAAGCCACCGGGTGAAACGGACCCGATACCGCCCCCCTCCAACGCAACAGCCGATGATCCATTCCATTGAGGCCCATATCGGGCGCGACCAATACCGCACGCAAATCCGTACAGCGGACCATGCGATCATTGCGGATGAGCCCGTGGGCCTTGGAGGCCAAAACCTCGGTTTCAGCCCGCACCAACTGCTGGCCGCCGCCCTGGGCGGCTGTACCAATGCCACCCTGCGCATGTATGCCGACCGGAAATCATGGCCCCTGGAGGCCGTGGACACCCGTGTGGAAATCGAACACGGAGACACCTACGACACCACGTACATACGGCGCACCATCCACCTCACCGGGGCCCTTAGCGAGGAGCAGCGCACCCGGTTGTTGGAGATTGCCGAGCGCTGCCCCATACACCGCACCCTTTCGGGCCAGGTGGGCATCACCTCGCAGTTGGCCTGATCGTTGGTTCCCACAACGGCCGGACGGTGCTCAGTTCGCCCTTTCGAGCCCTTCAAGACCTTCCCGCAACGCAGTGGCCTCCGCTGCATGCTGCTTCAACAAGACCCAGTGGCCCGCCAGCATAACCCGCATGGCCTCCGGCAGTTCAGTCATGTCCAACACACGGCGGTATTGGTTCACCAGGTCCACTTCTTGGCGCTCATACTCCACCAGCAAGTTCACCTCGCTGCTGTTGTACACCAAGTCGCGCACGGCAAGTATGGTGCGGTGCACCGCCCCCCACAGGGTGCCCCCCTTTGGTCCTGTCCCCGGCTTCGGATCGCGTGTCGCCGACCAGTTCCATCCACAGCTCGTGGCGGTGGGCCGCACGCTGCAGGAGCAAAGTGCGCAATTGCTCCTGCTGTACACGGCCGGCAATGGCCTGATAGCTCTTACGGCTGTCCGCCAACATGGCGCTCAGTTCTTGGGCAGCCTGGTGGTGATCCCCGGATTGCATCTGCGCTTTTCCTACGGGTGCAGCCAGTATCGGGCCGAACCCTAACCTGCTCCAACACAGGCCGTTCCGCCGCGCCCGATGCCGACCGGCTGGCCCCGATCGAGGAAAAAACGCCACAGGCAGGCACGGGTCCACTTGCTGCCGGAAGCACCAAATGGCACCAGACTTGTTTCCTTTGTGCCGTTATGGGAACAATGGTCACCACCGCGGGCAAACCGCGCTACTCCGCCGAAGAGCTCCAAGAGTTTGAGGCCTTGATCCACGCCAAGCTTGCCAAGGCGGAGGAGACGCTACAACTGGACAAAGAATCGTTGCTGCGGCTCGCCGGCAACACCACGGACGATACTTACCTGGGCCAGAGCGGCCTGGAAGACGGCTCCGTGATGATGGAACGCGAGGACCTTTCCCGCTCCGTGGAACGGCAGCAGAAGTTCATCGGCCAGCTCAAGGCGGCCCTGGGCCGGATCCGTACCGGCGAGTATGGCATTTGCCGCACCACCGGAAAGCTCATCCCCAAAGAGCGGCTTCGCCTGGTACCGCATGCCACGCTCACCGTGGAAGCCAAGAACCAGCGCCCGGAGCAAGTGCCGGCCACCGTGGCCGGACCGCAGGACGCGCCCTTGGAGGAGGACCTCCTCTAGAACGCCCGGCACGCCGTGGCCCGGTGCGGGCATGCACCCTTCCACGCCCCGTGCAAGGCGCGGGCTGCACCGCCATGGCCTATCCTTGTGGCATGAAAGCGCTCCAGCTCCTGGTCCTATGCCTGCTCTTGTTGCCTGTGGAAACGCAGGCCTGGGGCCGTACGGGACACCGCGTGGTGGGGAGCATTGCCCAGCAGCACCTGTCGAAAAAGGCCCGTAAAGCGGTGAACCGCATCCTGGGCGGTGAGAGCTTGGCCATGGCCTCCACCTGGATGGACGACATCAAGAGCGACCGGACCTATGAGGCGCTGCGCGATTGGCATTGGGTAACCATCCCGGACGGTAGCACCTATGCGTTGGCCGCGAAGAACCCCAACGGCGATGCCGTGGAAACCATCGACCGCATGATCGCCGCCCTGCAAAGCGACACCCTTCCGCCCGAGCGCGAGGTCGTCTGCCTGAAGGTGCTTGTGCACCTGATCGGCGACCTGCACCAACCGCTGCACGTGGGCAAGGGCGACGACAAGGGCGGCAACGACTTCCAGGTGCGCTGGTTCAAACAGGGCTCCAACCTGCACCGGGTATGGGACAGCGGCATGATCGACGAAAGCCAGCTGAGCTATTCGGAACTGGCCCGCAGCCTGGACCGGGCCACCCGGGCACAGATCACGCAATGGAGCCAAGGCAGCGCCGCCGACTGGGCCCAGGAGAACGTGGCCTTCCGCACGGCCATCTATCCGGAGGCCCCGGGGGCCGAACTGGGCTACGCCTACCAGTACCAGCATTGGCCCCTGGTGCAGCAGCAATTGCTCAAGGGCGGCATCCGGTTGGCCGGCGTATTGAACGCGGTGTTCGGCTGAACGGCCCAAGGTGCCTAACTTGGCCGTGCAAAACACGAACACATGAAATGGATGACGGCGTTGGCCTTCACCGCCCTGCTGGCGGGAAGTGCCGCTGCACAAAGCAAGAACGGTGAAGTGATCAATGTGGCGCAAGCGGCGGAACGCCTGACCACGCGCATGACCGATGAGCTGGGGCTGAGCCCCGAACAAGCCCAGCAGGTGAACGCCGTCAATGTGAAGTACATGGAGAAGACCATGGTGATGCGCGATGCCAAGGACGAGACCGTGGACGGCCTGGACAAAGCCGGGCTGTTGGCCGCGCGCGACCAGGAACTGAAAGGCGTGCTCACCGCGGACCAGTTCACCAAAATGATGAGCATGCAGGGAGCCGGCCCGGCCAAAGCGACCAGCACCAAGGAAGTGAAACCGGCGGCGCCGGTGAAGTGATCACCGGTCACGCGGATTATGCGAACGGCCCGCAGGTTGCGGGCCGTTCGTGCGTGCAGCCTCAACGGGTGCTGTCCGGTGGCCTGGCGGGTGCCGGCCCGCCCAGTTCAAAAGTCATCGGCAAGGTGAACCGGACCGCCACTGGCTGGCCGTCCATTTCACCGGGCGACCAGGCCGGCATGGAGCGCACCACGCGCAACGCTTCGGCATCCAAGGAAGGCGCCACGCCGCGCCGGACCTGCACATGGCCCACAACACCGTTGCGGCCCACCACGAACTCCACGAACACCCTGCCTTCCTGGCCGGCGTCCAAGGCCTCACCGGGGTACCGGGTGTGCTTTGCGATGTAGGCGTACATGGCCTCCATGCCCCCGGGGAATTCCGGTTGAACTTGCACCGAGGCCAAGTCCCACACCGTGTCCGGCGCCGCTTGGAAACCGCCGTTGAACAGGTGTTGGGCCGCATCCGAAGAGGTGCCCAATGCCTCCTGGCTGCTTTGCGCCACCGATCCGGCAGCCGCACAAGCCAGCCCGGTTGCAATCCACAATTTGATCAGGTCCATGTTCAAATATAGGCACGGATGACCGCCTGCAGGGGCACGCACCGCGGCGGTTACATTTGGCCTCCACCCGATCCCATAACGGCATGAGCAACGTGTATTATCCCGACTACCTGCAACTGGACAAGATCCTCGGCGCCCAGCAACTCGAGAGCGACAAGCACGGCAAGCACGCGCACGATGAAATGCTCTTCATCATCATCCACCAGGCGTATGAGCTTTGGTTCAAGCAGGTGCTGTATGAGGTGGACAGCGTGATGGGGATCTTCAAGCACCAGCGCGTGGACGACAACGCCGGTGAACTGAACGTGGTGGTGCACCGGCTGCAGCGTGTGAAGACCATCTTGGACGTGCTGGTGAAACAGTGGGAGGTCATTGAAACGATGACCCCTTTGGACTTCCTGGATTTCCGCGACATGCTGCGGCCCGCCAGCGGCTTCCAGAGCATGCAGTTCAAGGTCCTGGAAGCGCGTTTGGGCCTGCGCATGGAGGCGCGCTTCGGCCGGCAGTACTACACCAGCCAGCTGAAGCCTGAGCACAAGGCGCAGATCGAGGCGCTGGAAGGCGAACAGACCTTGTTGGAGCTGGTGAACGCCTGGTTGGAACGCATGCCTTTCCTGCAACCGGAATACTGGCCCGGTGAAGCGCAGTTCTTCGACCAACTGGAGAAGCTCTATGTGGGCAGCCTGGTGCAGGGCGAGGAAGGCAACGCCGCGCTGTGGCGCAAGATCTTCGTGGACGGATCGCCCGAACGGCACTTCTCCCCGGCTGCGGCGCGCAGCGCGCTCTTCATCATGCTCTACCGCGACGAGCCCATCTTCCAGCAAGCCTTCCGTTTCCTGGATTCGCTGCTGGACCTGGACACGGTGATGGCCTCGTGGCGGGCACGGCACATCAGCATGGTGCACCGCATGATCGGCCTGCGCGTGGGCACCGGCGGCAGCACAGGCAAGAACTATCTCAAAGGCGCCATGGACAGCCACCACATCTTCAGCGAAGTGGCCGACCTGAGCAGCTTCCTGTTCGAGCGCCGCAAACTGCCACCCTTGCCCGACGGGTTGAAGAAAGCCGTTGGTTTCGCGGGTTGATCACACCTCCACACGCTCGCCTTGGTGCGGGATGGCGATCTTGCGGAAACCGCGGTCGGCATATGCGTCGCGCAAGCTTTCCATGGCCTCCATGTCGCCATGCACCAGGAAGACCCGCTTCACCAAGGACGGGTCCTGGCAACCGATCCACCGCAGCAGCTCGCCGCGGTCGGCATGGGCGCTGTAGCTTTCCATGGTGAGGATGGCGGCGCGCACGGGCACTTCCTCTCCGTACATGTGCACCGCAGCAGGCCGCTTGAGCAACTGCGCGCCAAAGGTGCCGGGGGCGCAAAAGCCCACGATGAGCACGGCGTTGTTGGCACCGGGCAGGCCGTGGAACAAATGGTGGCGGATACGGCCGGCATCCATCATGCCGCTGGCCGCAATGGTGATGCTGGCGCCCTTGCGCGTGTTGAGCGCCTTGCTGCGGGCCGCCTCGCGGATGAATTCCACGCCGGGGAATCCGAAGAGGTCGTGGTCCTGCTCCAATTCCGCCCGGATATCGGCTTGCAGGAGCTGTGCGTGCCTGCGGTAGATCGAGGTGGCGTTGATCGACAAGGGGCTGTCCACGAACACCGGCACGCGCGGAAGCATCCCGTCGTTGAACAGGTGGTTGAGTTGATAGAGCAGTTCCTGTGTGCGGCCCACGCTGAACGCCGGGATGATGAGCCTGCCCTGTTGCTCCACGCACACGCGCTGCACGTGGCCCAGCAGCTCCTCGGCCGAGGCCGAGGCCTCTTGGTGGTCGCGGTTGCCATAGGTGCTCTCGCAGATGATCACGTCGGCCTGCGGAAAGGGCTTGGGATCGGGCAGCAGGCGGTCCACATAGCGGCCCACGTCGCCGCTGAAGGTGATGCGACGGACCCCTTCCTTTCCGGCCACGGTGAGGTGTACGGAAGCGCTGCCCAGAATGTGGCCCGCATCGATGAAGGTGAGGGTGACGCCCTGCAGGATCTCCGAGGGCGTGTCGTAGGGTACGATGCGGAAGAGGGCCATGGCGGCTTCCACGTCGGCATTGGTGTACAAGGGGCCGATCTCCGTCATGGCCTTGCCCTGCTTCTTGGCCCGCTTGGCATCGTAGCGGTAATCGTTCTCCTGGATGAAGGCGCTGTCGGCAAGCAGGATCTCGCAGAGGTCGCGTGTGGCCTCCGTGGCATAGATCGGCCCCTTGAAGCCCTCGGCCACCAGCCGTGGAATAAGGCCGCTGTGATCGATATGGGCGTGGGAGAGCACCAGGGCATCGATGCGCCGGGGGTCGAAGCCGAAGCGGCGATTGAGGGCGTCGCTGGCCGGGCCTTCGCCTTGGAACATGCCGCAGTCCAACAAAAGGCGTTGGCCGTCGGGCAGCTCCAGCAGGTGTTTGCTGCCGGTGACCATGCGGGCGGCACCGTGGAACGTGATGGACAAAGGCATGGTGACAAGATGAGAATGAGGGTCGGCAAGGTAGCATGAAACGAAAACAGCCCCGGGCTGTCCGGGGCTGTTCCAGTGCATGGAGGGGGTCCTGTTCACTCGGCCTGCTTCGTGGCACCTTGCTTCTTCGCCTTGCGCTCGGCTTTCTCCTCCTTGAGTTTCGTTTCGAGCTTGCTGTATTGTTCCGGGGTGAGCACGCCTTTGTAGCGGGCCAGGCGGGCTTTTTCCAGGTCCTTCCTCTTGCCGCTCACATCGGTGCCGGCCTCGCGGGCAGCCTTGAGCTCTTCAAGCTTCACCCGGTAATCGGCGTTGATCTCCTTGACCTTGGCCGTTTGGTCCTGGTCCAGGCCCAAGCTCTTCACGATGCGCTCGTGGTTGGCTTCGGCCCGGGCCTCCGCGTTGCGCGCCACCTTCTCCTGGGCTTGTGCGAAGGTGGCCGTCAGGGCTACCAAGGCAATGGTCGTCATCAGCTTCTTCATGGTACTTCGTCTTTGCGCCGGAGCGGCGTTGGTTTGGGTTAGGCCCAGGTCAAAAACAATTCATGTGCCAAACTCGGCTGCTTCCTTCGGCTTGCCTGTGCCAAGCAGATCAGGTGCGCAACGCCGGAGCCGGGTGGCACGGGTTCGATCCACGGGCCTATCCATGGGACGATGCGGCGGTGCCAGCCCCAGCCTCCTTGGCCCGGCGGGGCATAGCGGCGTACACCACGGCGCCCAACGCCACGATGCCCAGGCCGAAACCGGTGTAAAGCGGCTTGCTCCAAAGCAAATTGATGCAGAAGGCGGCGGCGGCCAAGATGTAGATTGCCGGCAGCACGGGGTAGCCCCAAGCACGATAAGGCCGCTGGGCATGGGGCTCCCGCACACGCAACACGAACAAGCCGGCAATGGTGACGATGTAGAAGAGCAGTGAAGCGAACATGGTGTATTCCAGCAGATCGCCGTAGCGGCCGCTCAGGCACAGCAACGAAGCCCACACGCACTGCACCCAAAGGGCGAAGCCGGGCACGGCCGCCTTGTTCAGTTCGCCGGCCCGGCGGAAGAACAGGCCGTCCTGGGCCATGGCATAATAGAGCCGGGCCCCGGAAAGAATGATCCCGTTGTTGCAGCCGAAGGTGCTCACCATGATGAGGCCGGCCATGATCAGGGC
Organism: Flavobacteriales bacterium; assembly: GCA_018057455.1. Classification (GTDB taxonomy): domain Bacteria; phylum Bacteroidota; class Bacteroidia; order Flavobacteriales_F; family PHOS-HE28; genus PHOS-HE28. Next base: position 21,354 of record JAGPDT010000010.1, read on the forward strand.
CCCTTGGTCGCCGAAGATCACCGCTGCCGCCGCAGCCCCCACGCGGTCGGCCAGGGCGTGCTGGATATCAACGGTGGGCAGCAACGCCAGGTAGGCGAAGTTGGCCAGCAAGTAGAGCACCGTGACCAAGGCGGTGCCCAGCACCAGGCCGAGCGGGATGTTGCGCTGGGGCCGATCGATCTCCCCGGCGATGAAGGTGACGTTGTTCCAGGCATCACTGCTGAAGAGCGAACCCACCAAGGCCACCCCGAAGGCCGATACCAGGAGCAGCCCGCTGAGCGGCACGTGGCCCTCCGTGCCATCGGCCGCGGTGCGCAGGCCGGTGGCCTCCCACCCCCCGCTGAAGTTGGTGCTCCACACGCCCGTTCCACCGCCCAGCCAGAGACCTGCGGCGATCAACCCCAGCAGGGCGATGATCTTGGCCAGGGTGAAACTGGTCTGCAAGAGCTTGCCATTGCGCACGCCCCGCGCATTGAAGGCGGTAAGCAACACCACGCTGGCAATGGCCACCAGCTGGGAAGCGTTGACCTGCAGGAACCCGAGGTCGAGCAGGATGACCCCTTCGCCCAGGGCCGGCACGAACACGGCGGTGTACTTGGCGAAAGCCACGGCCACCGCGGCAATGAGGCCCGTTTGGATCACGGTGAACACCGTCCAACCATACATGAACGCCGGCAGCCTCCCAAAGGCCCGTTGGATGTACACATACTGCCCGCCCGCCTTGGGCATCATGGCGGCCAGCTCCCCGTAGCTCAACGCCGCCAACACCGTCATGACCCCGGAAACCACCCAGGCTGTGATCATCCATGCGGGCGAGCCCAGTTGCCTGAGCATGTCGGCGCTGACGATGAAGATACCGCTGCCGATCATCGAACCGGCCACCAGCATCACGGCATCCAGCAGCGTAAGGGAGCGTTTGAATCCGGTCATGTCGGTGGCCATGGAGGGGCGCCAATGTAATTGCCCGAACCCTTTGCACCAGCGCCCCTCGGCAACACTTCGCCGATCCTTCCTGGTCCGCTTCCACGCCCTGGTTATGCACGGGGTCGAAGAAAAAGTTGCGGAATTAGTATGCGTGCATAATTTACGCCTGCCATTTCACCGGTTACCTTTCCTCCACCGGAATGGCGATCCACCCCATACCCGTCTGCTTTTGAGCTTCAAATCCACCTTGGTCCTTTTGGTTGCCTCCCTGCTGTGCAACATGGTGCATGCGCAACCGCTGCGCTTGAAAGGCAGTGTGCGCGATGCGGCCACGGGCGAAGCCCTGGTGGGGGCGGTGGTGAAGGTGATGGACATCCCCGGGGGCGCGAGCACGGACCTGGAGGGCCGCTTCGATCTCATCGTGGACAAGGCACCGCCCTTCACGCTCACCGTGGTCTTCTTCGGGTACAGCACACAGCATGTACGGGTTACCACGCTGGACAAGGAACTGCGGGTGGCCCTGGTGGCCGATGCCGTGCTGTTGCAGGAAGCGCAAGTGGTACGCGAGCGCATCAGCGACCGGCAGAAGCAGGCCCCCCTGACGGTGGAGACCATGGACCTGCTGGCCATCAAGGACGTGGCCGGAGGGGACTTCTACGAAGGCTTGGGCAACCTCAAAGGGGTGGACATGACCGCGGCCAGCTTTGGATTCAAGGTGATCAACACGCGCGGCTTCAACAGCACCAGCCCGGTGCGCTCCCTGCAACTGATCGATGGCGTGGACAACCAGAGCCCCGGCCTCAACTTCTCCTTGGGCAACTTCCTGGGGGCAAGCGACCTGGACGTGCTCAAGGTGGACGTGATCGCCGGTGCCAGTACCGCTTTCTTCGGGCCGGGGGCCTTCAACGGGGTGATCAACATGACCACCAAAAGCCCATGGACCTTTCCGGGCCTGAGCATGAGCGTGAAAGGCGGTGGGCGCAACATGGCCGAGGTGGCCGTACGCTGGGCGGAAGTACTGGGCGACAGCACCAAACCGCAACGCTGGGCCTACAAGCTCAACGCCTATGCCCTGCGCGCCGATGACTGGTGGGCGGAGAACTACGGCCCCACCTCGGACAGCCCCACCGATGCCACCAACCCGGGCGGGTTCGACGCCGTGAACATCTACGGCGATGAAGATGTGAGCGTGAACAACAACTACAGCACCTTCTTTGGCCGCCGCAGCTACCCGGGGCTGGGCAAATTCCTGCGCAACGGCTACGCCGAAAGCGACCTGGTGGACTACAACACACAGAACCTCAAGCTCGGCGCCTCCCTCCACCACCGCTTGGGCGACAGCCTGGAGCTGGTATTGGCCAGCAACTTCAGCACCGGAAGCACCGTGTACCAAGGCGACAACCGCTACCGGCTCAAGGACATCAAGTTCTTCCAGCACCGCGTGGAGCTGCGCCAGGAAGGCACCTGGTTCCTACGCGCCTACGTCACCCATGAGGACGCGGGCCGCACCTACGACATCTACACCACGGCACTGCGGCTGCAAGAGGCCGCCGGCGCCACGGGGGGCGCCAACGGTTGGAACTTCGAATACAACAAATACTGGGGCGACTCCATCACCCCGCTGGTGCACCTGCCGGACTACATCACCGCCACACAGGCCGCAGGCATGGGCTGGACACAAGCCCAATGGATCGCCTGGCAGGACCAGTTCGTGCAGGACAACCACACCCTTTTCGAGGGCTTCCATGAGCAGGCCGTCAACTACACCAACAACCTGAACACGGCCTTCCTGGACCCCTTCTTCGCGCCCGGCACCGACCGGTTCAACCAGGAATTCGACGCGATCACCGGCAAGCGCTTCACCGAAGGCGGGTCGCTCTTCTTCGACAAAAGCGCCTTGGCCCATGCCATGGGCGAATACAAGTTCAAGCCCGCCTTCGGGGAGGTCACCGTGGGCGGCAACTTCCGGCAGTACCTGCCCAACAGCGCCGGCACCATCTTCCGCGACACCGGCAACGTGGTGATCCGCAACAGCGAATTCGGGGCCTTTGCCGGCCTGGAGAAAAGGCTCATGCAAGAACGGCTCACCGGCACCGCCACCTTGCGCCTGGACAAGAACCGGAACTTCAAGGCCCTGCTCTCCCCCGCCCTCTCGCTGGTGTACGCCAACACGCCGGCCCATGTATGGCGCCTCAGCTTCAGCAGTGCCGTACGCAACCCCACCCTGGCCGACCAGTACCTGTACTACAACGTGGGCCGCGCCCTGCTGCTGGGCAACGTGGACGGCCAGTTCGAGGCGGGCCGCGACTCGCTGTTCACCATCGAGAGCTTCCAAGTGTACCGGGACAACGACCTCAACCGCAGCCTGCTGGACTACTTCCACGTGGACCGCCTGCGGCCCGAACAAGTAAAGACCATCGAAGTGGGCTACCGCGGCACCCACTGGAACAACGTCTACTTCGACATTGGCGCATACAACAGCTGGTACACGGATTTCATCGGGTACATCGTGGGCCTGCAAGCCTACTTCCCCCAGGCAGGCAACACCCCCCCGCTGGGCCTGCAGGCCTACCGCGTGGCGGCCAACGCCACCAGCACCGTGGTGACCCGCGGGGTGAACCTGGGCATGAACTGGTACCGCCCCAAGCTCACCTGGACCTTCAACTATGGCTACAACCAGCTCACCACCGGGGAAGACGACCCCATCATCCCCGCTTTCAACACCCCGCTGAACAAGTTCAACGCCGGCCTCAACGCCCGCGAACGCCGGATCCCCTTCACCACCCTGCAGCGCCTGGGCTACGGCGTGAACTGGAAATACGTGGAGGGCTACCTCTTTGAGGGATCGCCCCAATTCACCGGCCCCATACCGGGCTATGACATGGTGGACGCCCAAGTGAACATGCAATTCCCCCGGCAGCACCTCACCGTGAAGCTGGGCGCCAGCAACCTCTTCGGCTTGTTGCCCCTGTGGCAGGAAGGAGTGCCTTCCGGAGACCGGCTGGAGCGCGCGCTGAACAACGACGTGTACCTGGTCTACGGCGGCCCGGCCATCGGCAGGCTGGCCTACGTCCAACTCACCTACGAACTTTCCAAACGCTGAAAACCACTACCTTTCCGAAACCCAAAAAAACCATGCCCATGTTCAATAAACTACACTGGACCATTCCCTTGGCCGCCATGGCCCTTGGCGCACAAGCCCAGGACCGCTACCTCGAAGAGGTGTTCACCCCGGCACAGATCACGGCGACCAGCGATGTGACCTTCGGCACCAACATCGACTTCCTCACCTCCGACTTCACCAACCCGGCGACTTACGGCCCGGATGTCATGCAATTGCAGAGCCTGGTCAGCTCAGGCCAGCCCATTCCGGCCGCCTTCTTCGATCCCGTTGACGAGAGCACCGTGGTGAAAGTGACCAACCTGAAGATGGACGTGTACCAGCCCGACCAGGCCGTGGACAGCGAAACGGAACGGCCGCTGTTCATCTTCGTGCACACGGGCAATGCGCTGCCCCCGCCCCTGAACGGCAGCCCCAATGGCACCCGCAAGGACAGCAGCGCCGTGGAGGTGTGCAAGCAGATGGCCCGCCGTGGCTATGTGGCCGTGAGCATGAGCTACCGCATGGGCTGGAACCCCTTGGGCAGCACCTTGGAGATCCGCCGGGGCACCCTGCTCAACGCCATCTACCGCGCCATCCACGATGTGAAGCAATGCGTGCGCAACCTGAAGGCCGATGCGGCGGGCGCCAACACCTATGCCATCGACCCGGACAAGATCATCCTCTACGGGGAAGGCACCGGGGGGTATATCACCCTGGCCACGGCCACGCTGGATGAACCCGGGGAACTCTTCATCGACAAATTCCTCCCCGACCCGTTCACCCCGACGATCAGTTACGTGGACACCGCCACCGTGGGCAACTTCGAAGGCTTCGGCGGATCCCTGGCCTTGTACCGCCCCAACGGTTTCGACAGCGGGATCAACTTCTGCGTGAACGCCGGTGGTGCCTTGGCCGACACCAGCTGGCTGGCTGCCGGTGACGTCCCCATGGTGGCCTTCCACACGGTGTTCGACCCCTTCGCCCCCTTCGGGGCCGGCACGGTGATCGTGCCCACCACCGGCGAACAAGTCGTGGACGTGCAGGGCAGCAACGTCTTCATGGACCTGGTGAACGACTATGGCAACAACGCCAGCTTCGCCACCCTGCCCAACGGAGACCCCTTCACGGACAAGGCCCGTTCGCTGTACAACACCAACCAGGTGCACGGCACCAACAGCGTGCACATCAACACCAACTTGGAAGGCTTGTACCCCTTGGTCACCCCCAATTGGCCGGCCCTATCACCGGGCACCCTGGAAGAAGCCAGCCCTTGGCAATGGTGGGACCCCGCCGGACCCTTGGCCAACGTGGACCTGGACGGCCCCGGCCCCGGCACCCTCACCACCGGACAGGCCAGCCAGGCCAGCAACCCGAACTTCAGCGGTACCAAGGGCCGCATGTACATCGATACGATCATGGGCTACATGACCCCCCGCATCGTATGCGCCCTGCAACTGGGCCCCTGCTCGTTGGTGGGCGTGGATGAAAACAGCCCCCTTGCCGTTGGTGTGGAGCTGTACCCCAACCCAGCGCAGGGCAACGTGCGCATCACCAGTGCCAACGGGACCATCCGCATGGTGGAAGTGTACGACGTGAATGGCCGCCGCGTGCAGGCCGAAAACGTGGAGAACACCGCATTCACCCTGCAGCGCAACGGGCTGAAGCCCGGCGCCTATTTCGTTACCCTCACCTTCGACCAAGGCACGGTGACCAGGAAGTTGATGTTGGATTGAGCTTGATCCAACCCACTGGAAAGGGCTGGTCCGCGAGGGCCGGCCCTTTTTCATCCGGGCTTGGTGCATAAGGAGACCAAGAAAGACCCCGCTCCGGCATCCTCGACGCTTTGCGCAGCCCCCTTGGGCACCAGGCACCCATTCGCCCTGCCTCGTTGCTCCCCAGCCGGCTGCTCCGCCCAGGATCCGCCTTTCGTCGCGCCTTGTCAGCCCACCGGGTAGGCCGGTGTGCCATCCGTTCGAGGACCTGCGAAGAACCCCGGAGGCGTTGCCCGTGGCTCGAAAAGCGCAGTGGTGTGGCACCTGCGACACAGGCCCCCGGCGGACGAGGAACAACGAACCACTCCACGCCTGGAACTGCGGTACCACCCCGGTCCCGTAAACGAACCAGGGCCTGCGACACCCGGCCTCACCAGCGGCGATCAACGCGGGCCAAGCCCACCGACCGCGCCTCCGCCGCCCATCCCACCCCATGCGCCGTCCATCACAAACAGTACTTTGTGTTGCATAGTACCATCTTGTGCATATATATTTGCATCGTCAACTACCGGGCATCACCCGGGGAGGACCGAAAGCACCAAGCGATGAAAGTGGAGAACACCAAAGCACAGATGCGCAAGGGCGTGCTGGAGTACTGTATCCTCTCGCTGCTCTCAGCGGAGGAGATGTACCCCTCGGACGTGATCGCCAAGCTGAAGGACGCGAAGCTGATCGTGGTGGAAGGCACGCTCTACCCCCTGCTCACCCGGCTGAAGGATTCCGGCTACCTCACGTACCGCTGGGAAGAGAGCCGCAGCGGCCCGCCCCGCAAGTACTACAAGCTCACCCCGGTGGGCCTGAAATTCCTCAAGGAGCTGGACGATACCTGGGCCGACCTGATGCAAGCCGTGAAAAAAACCACCCGCAACAACCCCTCGTGATGAAAAAGACCTTCACAGCAAACCTGAACGGCACCGTCTTCCACATCGAGGAAGATGCCTACGACCAGCTGCAGCGCTACCTGGCCAACATCCGCGCCAAGTTCAGCGGCAGCAGCGAAGCCGAGGAGATCATGGCCGACATCGAGGCCCGCATCGCCGAGCTGTTCACCGAGCGCCTGCAAGGGCGGCAAGCGGTATCCCTGGCCGATGTGGACCACGTGAAGCAGGTGATGGGCCAGCCGGAGGACTACGTGAACGACGAGACCGCCGAGGAACCTGCCGCCGGTGCGCACCAGCAGTACCAAAGCAGCTCACGGCGGCACAAGCGCCTGTACCGCGACCCGGACGACAAGAAAGTGGCGGGGGTGCTCTCGGGCCTGGGCCACTACATCGGCATGGACCCGTTGTGGCTGCGCATCTTCTTCTTGGTGCTGCTGCTGGCCGGCTGGGGCTTCCCGGCGGTGATCTACCTGGTGATGTGGGTGCTGGTGCCCGAAGCCAACACAGCTGCCGAGAAACTGGAGATGCAGGGCGAGGCGGTCACCGTGGACAACATCAAGCGCATGTTCGATGAGGGTGCCGATCGGGTGAAGACCGGCAGCCAGCGCATGGCCCAAGAAGCCAAGGACCTTGGCCGGCCGTGGGGCCCCACGGCGCGCCAAACAGGCCGCCAACTGGGCGATGTCATCGGAAAACTCTTCGGCGTGGTGGTGCTCCTCTTCGCCTTCACGCTCCTGGTGGGCCTGTTCACCGGCGTCATTGGCGGCTCCGTAGGCTTGTGGCAAGCCACTTGGAGCAACGACGACATCGGCCTGTTGGACCTGGGTGGCCAAGTCTTCAACAGCCGCACCCACGCCTTGTGGTTCGGCATTGGCGCCTTTCTGCTGGTGGTGATCCCCATCGTGGCCCTCTTCCTGGCCGGCTTCCGCCTGCTCCTGGGCACCCCCGCACCGCGCTGGTTGGGCTGGACGCTCACCACCGTGTGGCTGCTCGCCCTCCTTCCCACCATTTCGGCGGGGGTCGCATTGGGCAAGGATTTCCGCCGGGAGAACAGCATCCGCACCGAACTGGCGTTGGAACAACCCGGCAGCGGCATCATCTACTTGGACAGGCTGGCACCGGCCGACAGCAGCGCCTACGGATGGAGCATCGACCACGAAGGCAGCAACATGGACGTGGACCTCGATGGCATCCACATCGAAAAAGACCGGATCAGCGCCGCATGGGCCGAAGTGGACGTGGAGGCCAGCAGCGACAGCCTCTTCCACCTGTTGGTGGTGCGCAAGGCGCATGGCGCCACGGCCAAGGCGGCGCGGTCCAGGGCCGAAAGGACCATGTACGCCTACCAGCAGCAAGGCGATGCCCTGTTGTTGTCGCCACTGGTGCAATTCCCCTTGGCCGACCGGATCCGGTGCCAAGAGACCCGCTTCATCCTGCAAGTGCCCAACGGAAAGTCCGTGTTCCTGCGGGGATCCTCGCGCCGCATGCTGGATGATATCGCCAACACCACCAACACCTATGATGACGAGATGGTGGACCATCTGTGGACCATGACGCCCGAAGGCTTGACCCTGGGCACGGGCACACCAGCGGCACCAGACAGCCGTCCGCCGGCACCTCCAAGGGAACCCGCACCGGCTGAGAACCCCGGCAATCACCAGGAAAGCCGCTTGGAGATCACCGCCGAACGCCTGCAAGAGCGAGCCGCCACCACGGCCGAACTGGCCGCGGCGCACATGCCCAACCTGATCGAAATGCTCACCGCTGGCCTCAGGCCGTAGCGTTGGGCATGGGCCATCAACGGCAACGAGGGGTTCCGTTGGTTGTGCCATGAACGGCCCTGGGTGATCCCCGGGGCCGTTTCCGTTCTCCGGTCCGGCCGCGCCCGGTAATGCCGAACTTCGCAGCCCCAAGCGCAGACCAGCATGAGCAAAGCATCCAAGATCGACCATTTCGACCCCAACAGCCCCGGCAGCGCCCAAGCAGGCATCTACGGCCTGCCCTTCACACCGGAGGAAAGCGACATCGTGCTGGTGCCCGTACCGTGGGAAGTGACCACCAGCTACGGCGCGGGCACGGCCAATGGCCCGGGGGCGATCAGGGAAGCTTCGTTCCAAGTGGACCTTTTCCACCCGGAATTCGCCGACCTGTGGAAGCGCGGCATTGCCATGGACGAACTCCCCGGGGCCTTGCAAGAGCAGAGCACCCACCTGAAGGAAGAGGCGGCGAAGGTGATCGACGTGCTGGTGAACGGCGGAGGGAAAGCGGCCGAAAAGCGCGCTGCCAAGGCCCTCATGCTGGTGAACGAGGAAAGCGCCGTGATGAACGACTGGGTGCAGCAGCGCACCGGCTACTGGATGGACCAGGAAAAACTCGTGGGCCTCGTAGGCGGCGACCACAGCACCCCGCTGGGCTACTTCCGGGCCTTGGCCGAGCGCCATGGCGCCTTCGGCATCCTGCATTTGGATGCCCACCTGGACCTGCGCAAGGCCTACGAAGGCTTCACGCACAGCCACGCCAGCATCATGTACAACGCCCTGCAGATCCCCGAGGTGGAGCGCATCGTGTCGGTGGGCATCCGTGATTTCTGCGAAGAGGAAGCCCGCGTGTTCGCCAACGAGGAACTGCGCGTGCGCATCCACCGCAGTGCCGAGCTCCGCCGGGAGCAGTACGAAGGTGCGCGCTGGAAGGAACAGTGCGACCGCATCATTGCCCAACTGCCGGACCAGGTGCACATCAGCTTCGACATCGATGCGCTGGACCCCGCCCTCTGCCCCAACACCGGCACCCCGGTGCCCGGCGGGCTGGCCTTTGAGGAAGCCACCTATCTGCTTTCACAGCTCGCCGCCAGTGGCAAGGCCATCATCGGTTTCGACCTGGTGGAAGTGACGCCCGGCCCCCAGGGTGATTGGGATGCCAACGTGGGTGCACGGCTGCTGTGGCACCTGTGCGGCGTATTGGCCAAGGCCAACCCCTGAAAACGCACGGCATGGACACGGTCCCGGCCAAAGCCACCACGGTGTCCCCCCTGCCCGAGCACCTGTTGCTCTTTGACGGGGTATGCAACCTGTGCAACGGGCTGGTGCAGTTCATCATCCGGCACGATCGCCGCAGCCGGTTCATGTTCGCTCCCTTGCAATCGGCCACTGGCCGGCAGGTGCTGCAGCACCTTGCACCTAAGGCCGGATCCTCCGATACCCTGGTGTACCACCGCAAAGGCGTGTTCCTTGTCCGCTCAACCGCCGCCTTGCACGTGGCCCGCGACCTGGGCGGATCCTGGCCGTTGGCCTATGGTCTCATCATCTTGCCCCGGCCGTTGCGCGATGCCCTGTACAACCTGGTGGCGCGCAAGCGCTACCGGTGGTTCGGCCGCCGCGATCAATGCATGGTGCCCTCCCCTGCCCTGCGCCACCGCTTCTTGGATTGAACCGGCCCGAGCCCAATTGGCCTATGGCAGGTCATCATCCCCATTCCCTTCATGCTGCATCACCAGCAGGGGCAGGTTGGTGTGCAGCGCCAAACGCTTGGCCGTGCTGATCCGGAAGAGGTCCTCCAGAAAACCGGCATGGCGGTGCAGCACGGCGATCATGGCCGCTCCTTCGCGCTCGGCCAGCATGTCAATGGTGCCGGCCACGTCCTTTCCTTCCTCCGAGACATAGCGGTGCGGCACGGCCTGCAAAAGTTCATCGAAGAGCGCCACCAAGGCCGTGCGTGGAAGCTCCTCGGCGTTGCGCAGCACATGGGCCAGCACCACCTCGGCGCGGGTACGCAAGGCGATGTGGAGCAGCATCTTCAGGTCGTGGGGCTTCACCCGGCGCTGGTCGTCGGCAAAGAGGATACGGTGCACCCCGTTGAGCCCTGCCTTGGAAGGCACCACCAGCACGGGCACATGGCACTGCTTCACCACGCTGGCCGCGTTGCTGCCAAGCAAGCCGCCGCCGGATCGGCCTTGAGTGCCCATCACCACCAGGTCCGCCGATTTCTCCCGGGCCATTTCGTTCAGCACCCCTGTCAGCGGGCCGAACACCACATCCTTGCCCACCTTGGCTCCGCGGAACGCCTCCGACCCCCGGATCCGTTCCAGCCAATGCACCATGCCCTCGTTGGCGGCCCTGTACAGCTCCTCGGCCATGCTGCCCCAGGAGGTCACCGAAGGATCGGCGTCCATGTACGTATGCACCAGGACGTATGACACATGCTCCACCCCCATCAACCCGGCGGCATACTGGGCGGCATGGTATGCATGGTCGCTATAATCGGTGGGGAGCAGGATACGCATCGTGTGCCGGGTGGTGTTCGTACAAAATTAGTGAACGGCTCCTTGGCCAAGGCCGCCGGCAAGCACAAGCTGATGAAGATCATGCACCGTACCCGGGCCGACCGCTAATCTTGGGCGATGGCCCTTTTGCTGGACGACCGCGCCGAGGCGGGAACGATCGGTACGATCGAGGAGTTGATCCGTTTGCTCAGTGAGGAAACGCGCCCGGCAGGCTACACGGAAGTGATGCAACGCCTGTCCGTGGCGCCGGAAAGTCTCTCCCCTTTCTGTATTTGGGACCAGCGGCAATACACCCGCAAGAGCCTGCACCGCAGCCGCGCCCATGAGCTGCTGCTGATCTGCTATGAACCGGGCCAGCGCACCAGCATCCACGACTACGACAGCCAAATGGCATGGATCAAACCCGTGCTGGGCAGCGTGTGCGAAGAGCGCTACAAGCTTGCCGGCAATGGCGAACTCAAGCTGCAAGGGCAACGGAAGCTGGAAACCGGCCCCTTGGCGTACATGACCACCAAGGATTGCATCCACCGCCATACCAACATGGGGCCGGGCCGTGCCATCACGCTCAATCTCTACGTGCGGCCCATCAGCCGGTGGCGCGTCTACGACGAACGCACGGGCCGTTCTTCGCTGTCCGGCACTTCGCATCCGTCCCACCAATAACTTCACCCCCTGTTGATGGTGCACGGGGAAACCAACGTTGATCCGGTCCAGTTGGAACGGGTGCGCGACATGCTCTTCAGCACGGCCGCTGAAGGGCTGGTGCTGGTGGACCGCACCGGGGCCGTACGGATGTACAATCCACGGCTGATGGAGCTCTTCGGCTATGCCGAAGGTGAGTTGCTGGGCAAGTCCATCGAGGACCTGATGCCGGCAAGCTTCCGCCAGGCGCACAAAGGCCATCGCCATGCATTCAATGTACGGCCGAGCAAGCGGCACATGGGCCATGGCCGTGAATTGTTCGGCTTGCGCAAGGACGGGAGCATCTTCCCCGTTGAAGTGGGCCTGAACCATTTCACGGTGGACGATGAGCTGTACGTGATGGGCCTGGTAACGGACATCACCGCGCGCAAGCATGCCGAGGAGGCCTTGCAGCGCAACACCGCCGAGCTGGAAAAGCGGGTGGAGGAACGCACCGCCGAGCTGGCCAAAGGCGCCCGCGCGGTGGAGATCGCCTACGAACGGGAAAAGGAGCTGAACGCCCTCAAATCGCGCTTCGTGTCCATGGCCTCCCATGAATTCCGCACGCCGCTCAGCACCATCATGGGCTCGGCCGACCTGATCGCGCGCTACGCCGAGGCCGGCGACCAGGAGAAGATCATCAAGCACGTGCAGCGCATCCGGGGCAAGGTGCGCGACCTCACCTCCATCCTCAACGACTTCCTCTCTTTCGAACGGATCGGGCAGAGCGACGTGGTGATCCAGCCCGAAACGCTGGACATCGTGCACTTCTGCATCGGCCTGGTGGAGGAGCTGCGCGGCACGGCCAAGGCCGGGCAGGCCTTGGAGTACGACCACGGCAGCGAGGAGCGCACCATCGTCGTGGACCGCACCATGCTGCTGAACACCATCACCAACCTGGTGACCAACGCCATCAAATACTCGCCCGAAGGTTCGGCCATCCGCCTGCGCACCTCGATCAACCAAGGCGAACTGCTGATCACCGTGGCCGACCGCGGCATCGGCATACCCGTGGAAGACCAGCCTCATCTGTTCACCCCTTTCTTCCGCGCCCAGAACGTGCTCACCATCCAAGGCACCGGCCTGGGCCTGCATTTGGTGAAGCGCTACGTGGACCTGATGGGCGGGGAGATCACCTTTACCAGCACGCCCGGCCACGGCAGCTCATTCTACATGCGCCTGCCGGGCAAATGAACCACCATGAAGACCATTCTGCTCATTGAAGACGATGCGGACGTGCGCGACAACACCGCGGAGATCCTTGAACTGGCCCAGTACCGGGTGTTGAAGGCCGAGAACGGCAAGCGCGGGGTGGACCTCGCCCGCAAGGAAGTACCGGACCTGGTGCTGTGCGACATCATGATGCCCGAGCTGGACGGCTACGGCGTGTTGCACCTGCTGGGCCGCGCACCGGACACGGCGGAGATCCCCTTCATCTTCCTCACGGCCAAGGCCGAGCGCAGTGATGTCCGGCGGGGCATGGAGCTGGGCGCCGATGACTACCTCACCAAGCCCTTCGAGGAGAGCGAACTGTTGAACGCCATCGAGGGGCGGCTCAAGCGCAGCGACCTCTTCCGCAAGGGATTCGACCGCACCCTCAACGGACTCAACGACTTCATGGAGCAGGCCCGTGGCTCGGCCGCCTTGCAGGACCTGGGCAAAGACCGCAAGACCAAGGTGTTCGAGCGCAAGGGGGTGCTCTTCCACGAAGGCGATGAACTGCGCCATGTGCCCTTCCTGGTCTCCGGCAAAGTGCGCACCTTCAAGGTGAACAACGACGGCAAGGAACTCGTTACCGGCTTGCACGTACCGGGCGATTTCATCGGGTATTTGGGCCTGTTGGAGAGCGGCCATGCCGTGGAAACGGCCGAGGCCATGGAGGAAAGCGAGGTGGCCCTGGTGCCGCGCGAGGACCTGCTGCGCCTGCTATACCGCGACCGCGACGTGTCCATGCGTTTCATCCGCATGCTCAGCCAGGAGGTGGGCGCCAAACAGGAGCGCCTGCTTCAGCTTGCTTACGCCAGCGTGCGCCAGCGCGTGGCCCAGGCACTGCTCCAACTGCACGACCGGTTCAGTGGCCAGCCCACGGGCGAGCTCGGGGTGCGCATCAGCCGCGATGAGCTGGCCGCCATTGTGGGCACCGCCACGGAATCGTTGATCCGCTGCCTGACCGACCTGAAGGACGAGGGCCTGATCAACACCCAGGGGCGCGACATCAGCATCACCGACCACCGGCGCTTGGTGAAGCTGTCCAACGTCTGAGGTGCAGCCGGTGCTGCCCAAGCTCAGCGCCGGCCCCACTCGGCCCAGCTGGACGCCGTTTCCTGCAAGCGTACCGCGTACAGGGCCTGCTTGTCCGGCAGGGCGCCCTGCAGGCGCTCCACAATGTCCAGCAGCACATTCTCGCAACTGGGCTGCCAAGGCGTGAACCGCGTACGGCCGAAGAGCTCGTGGCCGGAGGCTGCTTGTGCACGGTCGTGCTCGTGCAGCAGCAACGCATGGTCGTACTCGTCGATCACGGCCCTGTTCACCAAATTCTTCAGCTCGGAGAAGTCGATGACCATGCCGTTCTTCGGGTGATGGTCGCGGTCCATGGGCACCCCCTCCAAGGTCACGTCCAGCACGTAGGAATGCCCGTGGATGTTGGCGCACAGGCCATCATGGCAGCGCAGGGCGTGGGCCATTTCAAAATGGAAGCGCTTGGTGACGCGCACCTGTCGTTCGAGGTTCATGGGTGATCAGCGGTAAGAGCCACCAGGCCGGGCAAGGGCCACAGGCCGCGGCTCAATGGAAATACTGGTGATAGGTGCCCAGGTAGTTGCCCATGGCGCCGAGCTTGGCGGCGTCGGGGGTGGTGCCCAAGCTGTCCAGCATGCCTTTGAGCGGAATGAGGTAGTTGTGGAGCTGGTCGTGTGCTTCACCGGTCATGGTGCACTTGGCGAAGATGTCCTTGAACTCCACCACCAGGCTGTCCTTCAGCAGGGCACTGTTGCCGCTGGCGGTATTGTACCCGTCCACCAAGGCTTTCATGGCGGCAATGCCTTCGGTGGTCTCCGGGTTGGCGGACCAGGTTTGGCCATGGTCCAGCTGCACGGCATGGCCGGCGGTTTCCTCGGCATGGTCATGATCCCCGGCCTGCATGGTGTCGTGGTCATGGTCATGGTCGTGCCCATGGTCGTGGTCATGCGGTGCTTCGGCCGCGCCGCAGGCTGCGGCAAAGAGGGCGATCAGGAGTACGGAACCGATGGTTGAGGCTTTCATGTCAGGCGGGTTGGTCGTAGGGTGGTTGATGTTTGGAGAAGTGGCGCACCGCACGATGGAAGAGTGCGGTGACAAAGATGCGGAAGGAGAGCGCGACCACTGTGCGCGGCTCATAGGGCAGGCCCCGGCGCACATGCAGGAAAAAGCCGATGGCGGCCACGGCCAGCAAGGCCAAGGCCAGCAGCAACGGGAACGGCGCCCATGTGCGCTGTTGGTAAAGCCCGATGGCACCGGCGATGTAAAGTGCACCCGACAAGATGCTCATCCAGAGTACCAACGGCACCACGTGGCCGGCCTGGTTCCCGGCACCGGCGAAATTGAGGAGCACGGCGCTGCCGGAAGCCACGGTGAGCAGGCCGATCAAGCCCAAGACCCAAGCCACGCCCAGTTTCCGTTGCGGGATTGGTGATCGAAGGTGCTTCGGCCGGGCCATGATGGCTGTTTGCTGGCGGGCTCAGTGGCGTGTGACAGGGGCACCTGGTCCGGTTGCATGCCCCGTGGCACCGGCACCGGCTGCATCGGCCAGGTCCTGGCACCAATGGGCCCCCACGTTCTGCCGTTGCTCCAAGGCGGAAGCGGCTATGGCGCCGGATACCTGGGCCATATCGCGCACCTGGGCCCATGCCCAAGCAGGCCGGTGGGCGGCCAAAGCACGGTGGCAGGCGGCCTCCATGGCGGCCAGCCGTTGTTGTGCCAGTTGCAGGCCTGCGGTGGTACGGAGGATGCCCACCTGTGCGGTCATCAGGTCCTTGATCTCTTGGATCAGCTGATCGGCTAACGGAGCAATGCCTTGCATGGTGAAGTGGCGCCCGGACCCGGGTCCACGTTCCCCAACCGGTTGGTGCAGCTTTCGCGCCGCCATGGCTTCAGCCGCGCGGCGCGGCATCACCAAGGCCTCAAGCAGGGAGTTGGACGCCAGCCGGTCGGCGCCGTGCAAGCCGCTGCTGGCGCATTCGCCCAAGGCGAAGAGGCCGTGCAAGGCGGTTTCACCGTGGTCATCAGTGCGTATGCCGCCGCAGGCATAGTGGGCGGCGGGCATCACGGGAATGGGGTCGCGGCCGGCCACAATTCCGCGCTGGCCGCAGGTGTTGGCGATATTGGGGAAATGGCGGCCGAAGGCCTCCACGCCAATGGGCGCGGTATCCAGCCACACATGGGGGTGCCCGGTGCCCTGGATGGCGCGGTGGATGGCGCGGGCCACCACATTGCGCGGGGCCAGGTCGCCTTTGGGGTGCTGCCCTTGCATGAGCGGTGCACCATCGGGGTGGAGCAGGCGTGCACCGGCGCCGCGCACGGCCTCGCTGATGAGGAAGGTGGGGCCGTTGGCGGGGTCGTACAGCGCGGTGGGATGGAACTGCACAAAGGCCATGTCGCGCAGGGGTACGCCGGCGCGGATGGCCATGGCAATGCCGTCGCCGGTGGCCGCTGCGGGGTTGGTGGTGTGGCGGTATACCTGGCCCAGCCCGCCGGTGGCCAATACGACGGCAGCGGCGGAATACAGGCTTACCTCGCCGGTACGGATGTCCAATGCCTTGAGGCCGGTGCATCGCCTCAGGTCGCCCTCGCCATGCATCAGCAGGTCCAAGGCGCACTGGTGCTCGAGCACCCGGATGCGGGGATCGCATGCCACGCGCTGGTGGAGCACACGCACGATCTCGGCCCCGGTGGTATCGCGGTGGTGCACCACACGCGCCTGTGAATGGCCACCCTCGCGGGCCAGTTGCAGGCGGCCTTGTGCATCGGCATCGAAGCGGGCGCCGGCGCCCACCAGGCGGGCTATGCTGGCCGGGCCTTCCTCCACGATCAAGCGCACCACGTGCGGGTCGCAGCGGCCGGCGCCCACCGCCAGGGTGTCCTGTACGTGTTCTTCCACGGAATCCTCCGGCAGCACCACGGCGGCCACGCCGCCTTGGGCCAAGTAGGAATTGCTGGCTTCCACGGGGGCCTTGGTGAACAACAGGATGCGCACCTCCGGCCCGGCCAGGTCGGCGAGGCGTTCTGCGAAGGCCATGCCTGCAATGCCGCCGCCCACCACGATCACGTCCTTCTCCATGGCGTCCATCGGGGAGTCAACCCAGGTCCAGCATGGCGCGAAGCGCGCGCAAGGCTTTCACCCGCACGGTTTCATCCATGGTGATCTCCGGCCTGCCGTGCAGCAATGCGGCGTGCACCTTCTCCAAGGTGTTCAGCTTCATGTAGGGGCACTCGGCACAGGCGCAGGAGTTCTCCGCGTTGGCGGGTGCCGCTATGAGGTGCTTGTGGGGCACGGCTGCGCGCATCTTGTGGAGGATGCCGCCCTCGGTGGCCACAATGAAGGTGTGGCCCGGGTCGCGCTGCACAAAATCCAGCAGGGAGCTGGTGCTGCCCACGTGGTCCGCCTCGGCCAGGATGTGCGGCGGGCATTCCGGATGGGCTACCAACTTGGCATCCGGGTGTTTGCCCAGGAGGAACTTCAGCTTGTCCAAGCTGATGTCCACATGCACTTCGCACACGCCGTCCCACAGTACTAATGGGCGCCCGGTAACGCGCTGCACGTAGGCCCCCAGGTGTTTGTCCGGCGCGAAGATCACCGGGCGGTCCGCAGGGATGCTTTGCACCACGCGCACGGCGTTGCTGCTGGTGCAGATGATGTCGCTCATGGCCTTCACCTCGGCGCTGCAGTTGATGTAGCTCACCACCACATGGCCGGGGTGGCGATCGAGGAAGGCGCGGAACTTCTCCGGCGGGGCGCTGTCCGCCAGGGAACACCCCGCGTTGAGGTCCGGCAGCAGCACCTTGCGTTGCGGGTTGAGGATCTTGGCGGTTTCGGCCATGAAGTGCACCCCGCAGAAGAGGATGGTCCCGGCGCCGGTCTTGTCGGCGGCTTGCGCCAGGCCCAAGCTGTCGCCCACGAAGTCCGCCAGTTCCTGGATCTCCGGCTGCTGGTAGTAATGGGCCAGGATCACCGCGTTGCGCTCCTTTTTCAGGCGGTGGATCTCCTCCACCAGGTCGTGGTCCGTGAGGGCACCGGCCGTTTCCACCGGTTCCTTCACTGGGGTCAGGGCAATCATGGCAACAAAGGTCACCCTCATCCCCACCCTGCAAGCTGACGTTCATCAGCCCCGACCAACGGTGGCCGGCCCGTGCCGCATCCTCTTGCTCCCTTGCTTCCTTTTCGTCCCCTTCCACGTGTCCTCTTCTTGCCTCCCTTACCTTCCATTCCCGCCATACGTTCGCCCCCCTCCATGGCTCCGGCACCACCCAAACACCGTATCCATGGGATACCTTTATGACATGTGCCTGATTGCGCTGGCTTACAAGGTTCACCCGCACTTTCCGCTGATCGTGGCCGCCAACCGTGATGAGTTCCTGGACCGCCCTGCGGAGCCTGCACGGTTTTGGCCGGAAAGCCCCCACCTGCTGGCCGGGCGCGACCTGCAAGCCGGTGGCACTTGGCTGGGCGTCACGCGTGCGGGGCGCTTTGCCGCGATCACCAACCACCGCGACATGCGGCGCCCCCACGCACCAGGCCCATCGCGGGGGCTGTTGGTGAAGCACGCCTTGGAGCAGGGTGTAAATACCAGCTCAACCGCGGCTTTCGCGGGCTTCAACCTGATCTACGGAACGGTGGACCACCTGCACTACCACAACAACATACAACCAGCCTCCACCCCGCTGGCACCGGGCATCCACAGCCTTAGCAATGCCTTCCTCAACACCCCATGGCCGAAGGTGGAGAAGGCGCGGCGGGCCATGGAAGCGTTGGTGGGCCGGCCGGACAACCATTTGGAAGAAGGCCTTTTCGCCTTGCTGGCCGATGAAGCCCGGGCTGGCGATGACCAACTGCCGGATACGGGACTGCTGCTGGAACAGGAACGCGCGGCCTCGTCCATCTTCATCCGCTCCCCGCACTACGGCACGCGTTGCAGCACGGTGCTGCTGGTGGATGCCCATGGGGCCGTTCACTTTGCCGAGCGCACGGTGGGCGGCCAATGGGTCACCGAGGACTTCCGGATGCGGTGAACGGGAAAAAATCAAGCCGTGGCTTGGTACGATCCTTGCCAACGACCAAATTTGTTGCAAGCAAACGCGGGCACCCGCCCCTTGACGCAGCCCCACAAACCAAAAGGCACCCTGATGATCAGCAGCATGCTTCACCTGTCCCGGATCCTCCCCATTGGCCTGCTGGCCTGCACGGCCATGGCCTGTGCCAACATGAACACGCCCGCCCAGCAACCTGCACCACCCACGGCCTCCACCTCCATGGAAGCCCCGCCGCCGCCGCCAGCACCGCCCGCTCCCCCAACCTCCGGCACCACCACCCAAACGGTACCGGCCACGACCAAACAAGCCAGCGACCGGCCCATCTTCGGTTTCAACGCCAAAGGCAACGTGGACGTGGACATGCAGACCAGCTATGCCGACGACTACCTCGCGCGCATCACCGCGCCGGGTGCCAAGGCCAACTTGGCGATCCGCGTTACCGGCGGCACCGTGTCCCAAACCACCAAAGGCACCGACTGGACCGACCACGCCATCGGCAAATGGGCGGCCTTGCAGCAGAAACATGGCTTCCGCCTGATCTACGTGGTGAACGGCAACGAGGCGCCCGCCGCACAAGCTGCCACCATCCAGCGGTGGATGGATGCCGGGGCCAACTTCGACTTCATCGAAATGATGAACGAATACTACCTGCCCAAGTTCGACAAGGGCGAGACCCAGCATGGCGAGGTGACCCGCAGGGTGACCCCGGAGATTTACGTGAACGAGATCCTGCCCGCCTTCTGGAAAGAGCTGGACCGTTTCCAGCTGCCCTACTACGTGATCTTCGCACCCTCCCGTGAAGGTACCGGTGCGCAAGACCGCATGGAAAACTGGAACCGCGTGGTGGCCCAGGCCGTGAAGAAGACCTACGCCGACCGCGACCTCAACGCCACCATCCACCTCTACGCGCGCAACGTGGCGGGCATCGGCCAATTCGACTATGACCAGATAGACCGCTTGCGGGCCCTGCTGCCCCACGGCCGGCACATTGCGGTCACCGAAGCCGGCTTCCTGGACAAGGAGGCCGACATGAACAACGTAGGCCCGCAGATCCGCAGCTACTACCACAACATCCTCCAGCACCTCCATGCAGGCGATTATTTGCTGGACCAAGTGCTCTACAACCCTTCCAAGGGCAAGAACCCCGGCAACCTCAGCCCCCATCGCCAAGGCATTACACCCAAGGGCCAGGCCGTGCTTCAGTTCATCAATAACAACTACCAGTAGGTTCACCTCAGCCGAAGACCTGGAAGCGGCGACCTCGGGCGAAAACCGTGGTGCAACAAACCGTACCGCCGTGCCTGGCCGTACCGGACGGAAGCCGAAGTACCTCCGTCGGGGACACCTCGGCATCAGCGCCATGCAAACGGAGCCTACCGCCCTTTCCGGTAGGACCAGGTGCGGCAGCCCGTTTGGATCGGGGATGGACACCGGATGATGGAGCGCTGTCGCCCGATTCCCGCGCCACATGCCCCACCGATTCCCCAACGCCATCCATGGGTTGGCGTGCTGGTGCCCAATGGGGGGTAAATTGGCAGCCCCAACCACTCGCCCCATGCGCCCCTTGCTGCTCACCAGCTCCGTGCTCCTCGCTGCCATGCTGTACACGCCCCGGTGCCATGGCCAGCATTGGGTAAACCTGCTGCTTGACGGCGAAACGCCACTGCCCCAGGTGAAGGCGTCCTTCGATTCGGCCTGGGCCGGGCGGGCCTATGAGCGCAGCAAGGGCTGGAAACAGTTCAACCGGTGGTATTGGTTCATGGACCAACGCACCTGGCCCAGCGGGGAGCGCCCCAGCCAGGCCGTGTTTGCACAAGCCATGGCCGATGTGGCCCACCTGCGGCGCCAAGCTCCAACCGGATCGCGCAGCGAAGCCAACTGGCAACCCTTGGGTCCGCTGGCTTGGAACACCACCTCTTACAACCCGGGCAACGGCCGGGTGAACGCCGTGGCCATGGACCCCACCGACCCCGATGTGCTCTATGCGGGCACGCCCGCCGCAGGGCTGTGGAAGAGCACCGATGGCGGCGACACCTGGCAATCCCTCTTCACCGACCTGCCCTCCATGGGTGTCTCCAGCATCGTGGTGCACCCCACGGCCCCCTCCGTGGTGTACATCGCCACGGGCGACGGCGACGGCGCCGACACCTACAGCGCAGGGGTGCTCAAAAGCACCGATGGCGGCGCCACCTGGAACAGCACCGGCCTGAGCTGGACGCTGGACGAGGCCCGCACCACCCGCTGCCTGCGCATGGCCCCTACCGATCCGCAGCGCATGCTCTGCGCGGCCAACAACGGCCTCTTGCTCACCACCGATGGCGGCGACAGCTGGGCCCAGGTGCGCACCGGCAACTTCAGCGACGTGGAGTTCCAGCCCGGCAACGATTCCATCGTGTACGCCAGCGCCCTCACCTTCAACCGCAGCACCAACGGCGGCGCCACCTTCTCCGTGCCCCCTGCCAACGGGCTGCCCTCCGGCGGCAACATTGGCCGCATGGCCATCGCCGTTTCACCCAGCCAACCCCAATGGGTGTATGTGCTGTGCAGCAATGATGTGGACAACGGATTCCTGGGCCTGTACCGCAGCACCAACGGCGGCCTCACCTTCACCCTGCAGTCCAACGCCCCCAACATTTTCGGCTACGAAACCGATGGCAGCGATACCGGCGGGCAGGCCTGGTACGATATGGCCCTGGCCGTGGACCCCGAAGACGCCTCCACCGTGTACGCCGGTGGTGTGAACGTGTGGAAGAGCACCAATGCCGGCCAAAGTTGGGACATCAAGGCCCACTGGGTGTTTCCCTCGGACATCGGCTACACCCATGCCGACATCCACACCTTGGCCTTCCTCAATGGCCACTTGTTCTGCGGCTCCGATGGCGGTCTCTATGCCAGCGCCAATGGTGCCGAGGATTGGACCGACCTCAGCGCCGGGCTCAACATCACCCAGTTCTACCGCCTGGGCGGCTCCGAACTGCTGCCCTACAAATTCATGGCCGGTGCGCAGGACAATGGCACCAACCGCCTGGTGAACGGCAACTGGACGCACGTTTACGGAGCCGATGGCATGGAGGCCGCCATTGACCCGGGGGAGCCGCAGATCGTGTACGGCTCTTCGCAGAACGGCGGCCTGCTGCGCTCGTTCAACAACGGGCAGGACTGGGACTACATCGGTGGCAACGTATGGGAAGACGGTCCATGGGTCACGCCCTTTCTGATCGATCCCAACAACACCACGCACCTGCTGGCCGGATACAGGAACATCTGGTCCTCGTGGGACCGCGGGGATAATTGGGAGATGCTCACCAACTGGAACCAGGACCTGGGCGTGCGCTGCATCGCCATGGCCCCCTCCAACAGCGAGGTGATCTATGCGGCCCGGCAGGACCTCATGCAGCACAGCCTCAACGGGGGCCTAAGCTGGACCAACATCCTCAACGGGCTGCCCCAGCTCACCCCCACCTCCTTCGCGGTGGACCCCGAAGACCCCTTGCATGTATACGTCTCGTTCTCCGGCAGTGAGGCCGGCGAGAAAGTATATGCCAGCACCAACGGTGGCCTCAGTTGGGCCAACCACAGCATGAACCTGCCCAACGTGCCGGTGAACTCGGTGGTGTACGAACCGGGCACCGACGATGGCCTGTACGTGGGCACGGACATGGGCGTGTTCTACACCAACAACACGTTCACGGACTGGCAACCCTTCGGCCAAGGTTTGCCCAATGTGGTTGTCAATGAGCTGGAGGTGAACCTCAACGCAGGCAAGCTCCGGGCGGCCACCTACGGCCGTGGGCTGTGGGAGAGTGACCTGTTCACCTCCATTGTGGGCCTGGCATTTGCGGGCACCGGAGCGCCACCGCGGTTGGTGCCCTTGGACCAAGACGGCCGCTTTGCATGGGTGCCTGGTGCCGCCATGCCTTACACCGGCGCCCGGGTGCTGGATGCCTTGGGCCGCACAGTTCGTTCCTACCACTGGGGCATAGCACCACCGCCCGTGGTGGACCTCAGCGCCAACGCCCCCGGCGTTTACTTGGTTGAACTCACCAATGGGCGCCAGGCATGGACCCTACGCGTGGTGCGTTGACCG
This sequence comes from Flavobacteriales bacterium, assembly GCA_018057455.1. GTDB lineage: Bacteria > Bacteroidota > Bacteroidia > Flavobacteriales_F > PHOS-HE28 > PHOS-HE28. The sequence goes on from JAGPDT010000010.1 coordinate 44,365, forward strand.
CCCCCACCGAAGGCATGGCGAAGGCCTGCGTGGTTGACAGGCCCTGCACCCTGCTTGCGAGGTGGCGTGCATGCAACGACGCCGAAGCAAGTTCAGGTCGGGCCCAGGCCCCCCCGGAAAAATCGACCCCGCGGGAGCAACCGGGCGGAGCCGTACGTCGGTCTTGCCTGTTGTCCCTGTCCTGGCCGCAAGGGTTCAGCGGCCGGCGATGAAGGTGACCGTGCCACGCCGTTCCACGGTCTTGCCGGCGCCATTGCGGAAGGAGCAGTACCAAGCGTACACACCCAGCGGCACAACCGTACCGTTCACGCGTCCGTCCCATGCCTGGTGCAGGTCCGTGGTGGACCAGATCTGCTGGCCCCAACGGTTGAAGATGGCGAACTCGAATCCACCTGCATCGGCATAAGCCAGCACCGGCTTGAAGGTGTTGTTGTAGCCGCCTTCGATGAAAGCGTTGGGCACCCACAGCTCCTCCTGCTGCACGGCACAGGCGGTGTTGCTGGTGCTGGATGCATTGATGCCCGCAGGATTGCCGGCTTCCAGGGCCTCCACGTAGTAGCAGAACCGGCCCGGCGATTGCCACAAGTCCTGCACATCGTCCCGGAAGCTCCATTGGCCGGCGGTGGTGGTGGCCACCAGTTGAAAGGGTTCATCGGCCCCGCTGCGGTAGACGTTGTAGCCCGCCACGGTACCGGCCCATTGCACGTAGCCGTTCCACTGCAGGTGGTTGGTGCCGTCCAGTTGCGGCGTAACGGTGAGCAGGATTGAATTGCCGATGTTGCTGGTGACCACGGTGTTGCCGCAGCTATCTTCCACCAGCACACGATAGGTGTAGCTGCGGGCGGCAGGATCGGCATCGGCATCGGTGAAGAACACCGTGGGGGCGGTGCCGGGCATGGCCGTGGCCACCGCTTGCCATGGCAGTCCGTTGTGGCTGCGCTCCAGCACCAGGCGGCGGGTATGGCCGGTGAGGTCCAGGCTGTCGATCACCAGCACGGTGTTGTCGGCCTCCACGGTGGCCGTTCGCAGGTAGTTCCACTGGGGCACCGGCGGGTAGGCGGTGGTGCGGCAGTGCAGGTTGCTCAGCGCTTCAAGCAGGCCCACGGCCTTGGCCACGAAACAATATTGCCGACCGGGCACCACGCCGGTGAGCAGGTGCTGGTGGTCTGCGGGGTCCATCAAGGCCACCAGGCTCAGCGGGCCGGCATGGTCCATTTGCAGGTACAGTTCATAGTGGTCCACGGGCCAGCCGGAATAATCGGTGCGCTCCACCAGCAGGGTACCGGCGCATCGGTCGTAGGTGGTGGTGAGGTGCACGGTGGTGTGGGCCGCGGAAGCCGCACTGGTGTTGGGGCTGGGAGGAATGCCTTTCCAGCAGGTATCAATGGCGGCCACGGTATAGGATTCGGGGCCGGCACCGGCATCGCTCAGCGGCCAGGTCCAGGTGGTGTTGAACTGGCCATAGAGCGTATCGAGGATCACATTGCCCCCCGGTGTTGAAAGCACGATGATGTACCCATCGGTATCGGCTTCGGGGCTGGGACTCCACTGCAGCACGGCTTGGTTGGTGGCGGTATCCACGGAGAGGTTCACCATGGTAGGCACCGTGGGCGGGCTGATGTCCTGGAAGAAGGCACCATGGGCATTGCTGGTGGATGTGCACCCGCTGGCATCGGGCACGTGCACGCGGAAGGCCAGCGAATCGGCACAGATGGACACCACACGCTGCCAATGGTGCAGTGTATTGGCCACGCTATCGGCAAGCACCCAGGCGCCCATGGGGTGCTCCAGGTCCACCAAGGACATGGGTGCGGCCGTGGGCAGGGGCGGGTTGTGCGGCAGGTTCCAGTCCACCACGGAGCTGCCCAAGGGCACACTTTGGGTGACCTGCACGAGGATCGTGGCCAGAGTATCACTGCTGGCCGAGGTGTTGGGCACACCCGAGGTGGACACGGTATTCAAGTAATAGAACTGCGGGGCCGCGTTGGCCCCGGCCGCGGCATGGGTATAGGTGACCTGTGTGTAGGTGGGCACCTGTGCCACCAAGGTGAAGGGCCCGGTGGGGCTGGTGGCGTGGTACACGTCATAGCGGAGGAATACACCGGTGGGGTCGGCCGGGGCCACCCAAGTGAGCAGCGCTTCGCCGGCGGCCCCCACGGAGGCGCAGCGCAGGCTGGGCGGGTCCAGCACGGCTGCCGGTGCCAGCACCGGCAGCAGCACGACCCCGGCGATCAACAGGTTCACGCGCACGTTGCACCAACGCAACTTCATTCCGATCGGTATACGGTCCATTGACGCGGCCCGGCGTGCGTGGGCATGCCCGGGGAAAAGCCGGTGGTGGGGGTCAGCCTTCATCCATGGCGGCCATCCGCTGCCTGGCTTCCCTGAACTCGTTCATCACCCTTTCCACGATCACAGCGGCGGGCAGCACCTCATGGAGGGCGGCGGCCACTTGGCCGATCTCCAATTCGCCCTGCACCAGGTCGCCCTCGAACATACCGCGTTTGGCGCGGGCACGCCCCAGCACCTGCTTGAGTTCATCCACGGAAGCGCACCGGGCATAGGCCGCCTTCACCTCCTCGAAGAATTCATTGCGCATCAGGCGTACGGGTGCCAGCTCCTTCAGGGTGAGCAGGGTATCACCCTCGCTGCTGTCCACCACATGCTGTTTGAAGGCGGGGTGTGCGCTGCTTTCCAGGGAACACACGAAGCGGCTGCCCATCTGCACGGCATCGGCGCCCAAGGCCATGGCGGCCAGCATGGCGCGGCCATCGGCAATGCCGCCTGCGGCGATCACGGGCACCTGCACGGCATCGCGCACCAAGGGCACCAGCACCAGGGTGGTGGTTTCCTCGCGGCCGTTGTGGCCGCCGGCCTCGAAGCCTTCGGCCACCACGGCATCCACCCCTGCCCGTTCCGCCTTCTGGGCGAACTTGGCGCTGGCCACCACATGCACCACGGTGATGCCGGCGTCCTTGAGCTTGGCGGTCCAGGTGGCGGGGTTGCCCGCGCTGGTGAACACAATGGGCACCTTTTCAGCGATCACCGTGTGGATATGCTCCTCCACGGCAGGATACAACATGGGGATGTTCACGGCGAAGGGCTTGCTGGTGGCGGCCTTGCACTTGCGCACATGTTCGAGCAACACCTGCGGATACATGCTGCCCGAGCCGATCATGCCCAAGCCCCCGGCATTGCTTACGGCCGAGGCCAGGCGCCAGCCGGAATTCCAGATCATGCCCGCCTGCACCAACGGGTGGCGGACGCCCAACAGGGAAGTGATTCGGTTGGCCACGGTGGGAGCGCTAGCGGGGTGAAGGCCGCGAAAGTAGCCCCTCGGCGAAGTACGGCCATCCTGTTGATATCCAATGGGGCCCATGACCGTATAATGGCCCTTGGTAAGTATGTTTGCGACCAACCGGAGAATTGAATTGCATGCAGGCAGGAAAAACTACCTTGGCACTGGTGGCGCTGCTGGGGCTGATTTATGCTGGAGAGGCACGGGCCCAGTACAACTGGGACATCGGGGGCCACTTGGGCGGCGCCAACTACCTGGGCGAAATGGGGGGCAAGGAGAAAACGCGCCAGGATTTCGTGTGGGACATGAAGCTGGGGCAGTCGCGCTGGGCCTTGGGTGCCTTTGCCCGCCGCAAGATCAACCGCACCATTGCCGTGAACGGCGGCCTGATGTACTTGCGCTTGCAAGGCGCCGACCACCTGAGCACCAACCAAGCGCGCGTGGGCCGCAACCTGAATTTCCGCAACGACCTGTTGGAGGTCTACGCCCGGCCGGAATTCACCCTCTTCCAGGACAATGACCTGGGCGGCAGCGGGCGCTACCGCACGGATTTCCGTCTATTCGCCTACGTGGGTGCCTCGGTGTTCCTGAGCAACCCCAAGGGCCAGCTCAACCACACCGGTGAATACTACAACCTCCGGGAGTTGGATACCGAACAAGCGGGCTACTCCTCGTTGGGTTTTGCGGTGCCTGCGGGCATGGGCTTCCATTTCACCTTCAGCCGGCGCCACCGTGTGGGCTGGGATTTCGGCTGGCGCACCACCTTCAGCGATTACTTGGATGATGCCAGCACCGTGTACGCCGACCCGGCCACCTTGCCCGGCGGAGCCAACGGACTCTCGGCCCAACTCGCCGACCAGAGCGGCTACATCTACGGACCAGGGGGGCTTACGCCCGAACCCGGCGAGCATGTGCAGTACAGCATGGGCCAAAAGCGCGGCGACCCCACGCACAACGACAGCTACCTGACCATGACCTTCACTTACAGCTACGTGCTGCGGGGGCAGTCCAACTTCTACCGCCAGCGCTACAACTGGATGCGCGGCAAGAAACGCATCGGACGCAGGAGCCGCGCCAAATTCTGAGGCATTGCGCCGTGTGTGCAGAAAAGGGGCTTCGGCCCCTTTTTCCTTGGCATCCCGGGCAAGATGCCCGGTGGGGCCCAGCCCCCGGCCATGATCCACCTACGGACTTCCGCAGGCGAGCCAAGGGCCGCACGGAGCGGCTGACCAAGGGCCTGTGCCGCCCGGATCCTCCCGGGGGGGGACGCGGCCTTCGCCGTGAGCGCGCTCAATCCAGGATGTACGAGGGATCGGCAAGTATGCGCTCCAAGCCTTGTTGCAACGGCATCAGCTCACGGCCCAGCAAGGAGCGCATGCGCCCAATGTCGGGCATGCGGCGGGTCATGTCGCCCTCTTTCAACGGGGGCAGGTGCACGATCTTCGAGTTGCTGCCGGTAATGGACAGCACCAAACGCGCCAGTTGCAGGATGGTGGTCTCCAGGTCGTTGCCGATGTTGGCCACGTCGTTCACCACCTCGCCGTTGCGGAAGGCGTTGGTGGTGGCCTCAATGTTGTCGTCGATGTAGCAGAAGGTGCGGGTTTGGCCACCGTCGCCGTAGATGGTGATATCCTGGCCCTTGAGGGCTGCCCGGATGAACTTGCTCACCACGAAATCCTTGCTTTGTTTGGGCCCGTAGGTGTTGAAGAAGCGGAACACGGTATAGTCCAGGCCGTACTCGCGGTGGTAGCTGCGCAGGAAGGCCTCGCCCACGTTCTTCACGATGGCATAGGGGAGCTTGCTGTTCAGCGGGGTGGTGTGCTCGTTCTGGGGGAACTCCACGGGTTCGCCGTACACCTCGCTGCTGCTGCTGAAGAAGATGCGCTTCACGCCGGTGTTCTTGCACAGGTCCAGCACGTTGCGGATGCCGTCGATATCATGCAGCACGTTCACGGGGTGGTCGGTGGTGCGCTTCACCCCTACCACGGCGGCGTAGTGGAACACGTATTCGGGGCGGTAGGCGAAGAACACGCTGCTGATGTCCTCGAAGCGGTTGGCGTCGCACTTGATGAAGTGGATGCCGGGATATCGGCGGGGTTCGAGCTTTTGGAGGTCGCCGGTGGTGAGGTTGTCCACGGCCACCACTTCATGGCCGGGAAGCTGGGCCAGGCGGATGGCCAGGGCGCTGGGGATGAAGCCGGCACCGCCGGTGATGAGGATACGGGGCATGGGATCGATCGGGCCAAAAGTACGGGTGCAAGCTCAACGTGCAGGCAGGACCAAGGGGGGCGGCTGTTCCGCGGCCGTTCCAGGTTCAGCGGCCACGGGCACTTCCTTGGCGCCGATGATCTCCTCTTCGGACATCACGGTGAGGATCACCAGCAGCAGGATGGTATACGGGTTGAGCGAACCGGCCAGCCAACTTTCGTAGAGGATGGAGAAGAGCACGCTGAAGAGCACGGCCAGGGCGATGGGGGTGTTCTTGCCGGCCTTGATGAAGACCAGGAAGAGGCTGCGCAGGAACAGGAGCAGGCCCACGATGCCGGTATTGAGCCAGAACACCAGGTAGCTGTTGTGGGCGCCGCCCTGGTGGCCCAGGCTGGAGAGCAGCATCTTGGCGCGCTGCATCACCACGTTCTCATGCTCAAAGCCGGCGCCAAAGAGGAATACGCCCTGCTCATTGATCTGCTGCCAGGCGTATTGCCAGGCCACGTAGCGGCCGGAACCGTCGGAGATCGTATCCACCCGCAGGTAGTCGTGCAGCCCCAAGGCATTGATGATGGCCGGCAGGTTGGCGATCAGCAGCTCGCCGATGCCCACGAAAGCGAAGAAGGAAATGATGCCCAGGAACACCGAGATGCGGAAGACCTGGATGAAGAGCAGGAACATCACGGCGGACATCAGGGAAGTACGCGCACCACAGGTGATCAGGTAGTAGGCCAGGACCAAGCTGAAGAACACCACTTCGGCCCGCCTGAAGAGGTCCGTGCGCAAGTGGTTCACCACCACGAACAGCACCAAGGTGAGGTAAACGAAGATGGCCATGCCGTTGGGGTTGCCGAAGAACCCCTTGAAGCGGCCCGCCAGGAAGTAGGTGCCGTTGCCGTCCACCCAGGGCAGCAGTTGCTGGGCCAACAGCAAGAACACGAGGAACCGCACCAGGTTGCCGAAGAAATCCCAGCCCTGGAGCCTGAAATTGTAGAGCACATAATTGGGCACCACCAGGAAGAGCAAGGCGTAGGAGACGGTTTTCTGGAAAGCCAGCATGGGCACTTCCGAGCGCAGGATGGGCAGGAAGGCATAGACGAGGAATGGCAGGAAGATGGGGAATACCCGGGCCATGGGCATCAGGCGGGCGCGGTCGGTCACCAGCAGCAGGCCCATGGCCAGGATGTAGGTGTATTTGGCGGTCTTCATGGCGTCCATCCCGGGCAGGCCGTGGAGCATGTCCGAGAGCACCAGGCTCATGACCAATCCGAAGAAGATGTCCGGCCAGCGTTCGGCACGACGGAACAGGAACACGCCGATGGGCAGCACGGCATAGAGCAGGATGGGCGCCATGGCAACCACCACGATCCACAACAGGATAAAGACCACCAGAGGGAAATGCGCCTGTAGGAATCGCTTCATGCGGCTTGCGGGGCCCGCGCCCCGGAAGTGGGCAAAGGTAACCGGAGGTCCATGGGCGGCAGCCGTGCCAGGGGCTTGCCCAACGTGGGCCCGGGCTTCCGGTGTTCCCGCATCCGCCGCAAGGGCCGTTGTGAGGCCGGCACCTGTGCCCGGTGCTGCACCGCTATCGCGTGGTGCCGGGCATTCAACGTCGCCTCCTGCGGCAAGGCTTGGGGCCGCGGGCTCGGAACAGATTGCTTGATCGCCTTTCGGCTCTGCGTTGGGGCCCGCTCCCGATCACGGCTTGGATGCGCGTAGTTCCCGCTGCTGCTTGCCCCGCCGCACCACCGTATCCAGCAACTGGAGCTGGCGCTCCACCACCCGATCCCAGATGAAGTGCGCCCGGATGTGCTCCAGGGAGCGGCGCTTAAGTGCCAGCAGTTGTTCGGCCGGCAGGAGGATCGCCTCGTGCATGGCCGCCACAATGGCTTCGGGGTCAGGTGCGTGCAGCAACCAGCCGTTGCCGTCCACCAACAAACCGGCAGCACCCACATCGGTAACGATCACGGCGTTGCCATTGGCCATGGCCTCCATGATCACCGTGGGCATGCCTTCGGACCAGCTGGGGCACAGCAGCACATCGGCCGCTTGCAGCAGGGCTTTCACTTTCTCCTCCCCGCGCACGGCACCGTGGTACACCACGCGGGGATCCACCACCCGGCCGTGTTCCTTCATGGGGCCCACGAAGTGGAACCGCCACCCCTGTGTTCCGCCCCGGATCAATGCACGCAAGGCTTCGTGGATCTCCGGCACGCCCTTGCGGCGCTCATCACGGCCCACGAAGATGAAGGTGCGCTCCGGGTGCACAGGCAGCGACTCCTCGCCCACCAGCCACCGGGCATCCACCGCGCTGGGGCACTCCAAGATCCGCTCCGCGGGCACGCCCAACCCCCGCAAAATACCGGTGATGTGCCTCCCCAGGTTGAACACGCCATCGGAACCCAGGGCCACGCGCCGGGCCATGGTGCGAAGCGGTCCGCGGACAAGGCGTGCCTTCAAGGATGGCGGCACTTGGAACATCTCGTAGCCGTGCAGATGGGATACCACCGGCACATGCAACCGGCCTTCACGACGGGCTTGTATGAAGGCCAGTCCGGTGAAGCCTTGGCAGTAGACCACGTCATGACCGGAGGCCTCGTCCTGCACCGCTTCATACACCAGCCGAGCGTATCGCCTGCTGGCGCGCAGATAGTGGCCGGGCCAGCGATCCTCGGTCGGGAACGGCACGGAGCGGAAATCCACGAGGCGGCGATTGAACGAGGCGAACTCGGGCCGTTGCCATTCCGTGCCGGCCATGGCGGGTGGGACGCAATGCACCACGGTCACCTGCACCCCATGGATGCATAAGGACTCAGCCAGGTCGAAGGCGTACTTCTGCATGCCGCCCAGCACAAAGGGGTAAATTCCATCGGTGACGAGCAGGATGCGCATGGGCGGCAAAGGGGGGCGGAAGGGCAAAGAAAACCTGAAATGCCGAGCCGCGCGGGCGATCAAGGCCGGACCAGTGCCCGATCGTAGAGCTGGGCCAATGCGGAGTTGCGCACCGGCAAGGAGAAGCGCTCGCTGAGAATGCCGTGGTTGGCGGCGCCCATGCGTTCCCGCAGGCCTCTGTCGTCCATCAGTTGCCGCATGCGCAGGGCCACCTCCTCGGCGATGTCATCACTGGTCCGGCCTTCCACGGGCAGCACCCAGCCGTTGCGCGTGTTGTGCACCACCTCGGGCAAAGCGCCCACGTCGGAACAGATCACGGGCAAGGCACAGCCCATGGCTTCCAGGACGGTATTGTTGAAGGGATCGCGGAAGGTGGTCCCCACGAAGAGGTCCGCGGCGCGCATCTGCCCGATCAGCAGCCCGTGGGGCAGGCCGCGGTGGAGGGTGATCCGCGTGTCGTGTGCGATGGCATGTTCCGCCCAGGCCACCACCTCGGGCTTGGGGAACACGCCCCAGTCCACTTCCAACTGGCTGATGATCACCAGGCGGGCATCGGGCCTGTTCAACCGGATGAAAGCCTTGAGCAACTCGATCCCGCCCTTGCGGTAGAACCCGTTGCCGGCGAAGAGGATGGTGAAGCGATCGGGGTCGCGGCCTTGGGGGGCGAACTGCTCCACGGCCCGGTAGACCACGTGCATCTTTCCGGGATCCACCCCGGCGGCGGCCAAGGGTTCCTGGTTGAGCTGCATGGCCTTGTTGCTGGTAAAGATCAACGCCTTGCAGCGGTGGCCCGCCAGCTGGCGCAGGGCCCACCGGTGGCGCGGATGTTCCGCCGGCATGGGGCCATAGCGTGGCAGCAGGCTTTCCACCTCCACCACCCAGGGGTGCCTGTTGGCCACCACGCCATTGTAGGTGTGGTACAAGTGGACCCGGCGCAACGGCAGAAAGCACTTGGTGTGGGCCAGGAACTGGGAATGCACGCGCAACAGGTGCCAGGGGATGTCCAGGCCGCGCACATAGCGGTAGCCCTGCGGCGGGTGGCTGAAGCAGTAGTGCTGCCAATAGCGTGTTTTGTGGCTGATGCCAATGAGGGGCATCCGGCGAGTATACGCACCAAGCGCTGGAGGGACGTAGGTTGCGGCCGCCGGTCCTTACGGCAAGAGGGCACAAGCACCTGTGGCGGCCGGCGTCATCGGCCGATGGAGGGACCGCGTTGCGGCGTGGTGTTGCCCGCGCACCACGTGCACCGGCGCCCGATCGGAAAGTTCATGTGACCCGCTACCCGCGCCGCCGCTGCTCTTCGTACCAGCGGGCAAAATGGCCCAAGCCTTCCGCCAAGTGCGTGGTGGGCTTGTACCCGAACTGCGCTCCAGCCTTGGCCACGTCGGCGAAGGTCCGGGGCACATCGCCCGGTTGCGTCGGCAGCGCATCGATGACGGCCTGGCGGCCGCATTGCTGCTCAATGGCGGCGATCAGGTCGCGCAGGGCCACCGTTTCCGAATTGCCCAGGTTGAAGATGTCGAACGCCCCTTGTCCGTCGGCATGGTGCAGGGGCCGCTGCATGGCCGCATGCATGCCGTTCACGATATCGGCCACATAGGTATAGTCCCGGCACGAGGTGCCATCGCCGAAGCGTTGGATGGGCAGACCCTCGTGGACTTTGCGGAAGAACGCATGGATGGCCAGATCGGGCCGCTGCCGGGGGCCGTAAACGGTGAAGAAGCGCAGCACGGTGGTGTGCAGGCCGTGCAGGCGGGCATAGACCTGGGTGAACTGTTCGGCGGCAAGCTTGGTGGCGGCATAGGGGCTGATCGGCCGGAGGTCGCGCAGGGATTCCTTCCACGGCACCTGCGGGTGCTCGCCGTACACGCTGCTGCTGCTGGCCAACACGAAATGCGCGATGCGGTGTGCCCGCGCTTTTTCCAGCAGCTTCAGGGTGCCGGTCACATTCACCCGGTGATAATCCAAGGCGTGGTTGATGCTGGGGCGCACACCGGTCTTCGCCGCCAGGTGCACCACGGTGGTCACCGCGGCGGGATGCATGCCCAAGGCCTGTTCCAGCACCGCATCCTCCAACAGGTCGCCTTCCACCAGCCGGAACGCCGGATTGCCCCGGTGCGCGGCGATGTTGGCTTCCTTGCTGGCCCGGGGGTAGAAGGGGTCGAAGTTGTCGATCACCGTTACCGGCCCCACTTCCTCGGCCAGCAGCTTGTCCACCAAGTGGCTGCCGATGAACCCGGCCCCACCGGTGATGATCGTGTGCCTTTCCATGGCAAGGGCGCGAAGCTAACCAAACAGGGCCAAGGACCTGCGCGGCTACCTTCGCGGCCCCATGCAGCCCGGCGAACCGGTCCTTCTTGTGTGCCATGCTTTCCCGCCGGTGGCGGGCATCGGCGGCAGGCGCTGGGCCAAGTTCGCCAAGGAGCTGGCACGGCGCGGCCACACGGTGCATGTGGTGCGCTGCGGAACCCGGCCCGGCAGGCCCGCTTCACTGTGGAGCGAGGACGCCGACACGCCGGGCATTGTGCACCATGTGCTGCCTGCACGCTACCCGGCGGTGCTCACCCAAGTGGAGGTGGCCTCCCTGGCCGACAAGCTGCGCTACCATGCCTGGATGAAGGTGCTGCCCTGGTTGTGCAAGGGCAATTGGTACGACCCCACGATCTTCTGGCGCAAACAACTGCGCCGAAAGGCCAAGGAGCTGGTGCACCGGCACGGCATCCGGCAGGTGATCGCCACCGGGGCGCCCTTCCGCCTGATGGCCTATGCCGCGGAGCTGAAACTAGACCTCCCGCACCTGCACCTGGTGGTGGACCTGCGCGATGAGTGGACGTGGAAAGACCATTACGGCCTGGCCTCGATCGGGGCCGGGCGCCGGCAACGGGAAATGGCCATGGAAGCCCGCGTGATGCAGCTGGCCGACCAGGTGACCACGCCCCATGCGCGGATCGTGGAGCACCTCCAACGCACCTATCCGGGCGACCCGGCCAAATACAAGGTGCTGCCACACGCGGTGGACCCCGCCGACTTTGATGCCGCCACCTTCCCTGCCGAAGACGGCATCTTCCGCATGGTATATGCCGGCAGCCTGTACGGCGCCGGTGAGGCCGATGTGTATTTCGAACAGCTGCTGGGGGCGTTTGAAGCGTTGCGCACCAATCGGCCCGGGGCATTTGCCTGTTGCCGGCTGGACCTGTACATCACCGGCCACGACGTAGGCGCGTACAGGACCAAAGTGGCCGCGCGCGGGCTCGCTGAACAGGTCCGCTTCCATCCACCGGTGCCGCCGAAAGAGGTCTTCCGTTTGATCAAGGCATCAAACGTGGTGATCCTTTACATCCCGCAAGTGAACAAGGACATCCTGGGCACCAAGTTCCAGGAAATCTTCTACGCAGGCACGCCCATCCTGCACGTGGGCGAACCCGGGGTGGTGAGCCGCACCATCCGCGAGAAGCGCATGGGCGATACCGTGCGCGTGGAGGAACTGGTGCAGGAACTGCCGCGCATCCTTTCCGGGGAACGCCAGGTGAGGTGCGACCGCCATGCCGACCACAGCGCATACCTGCTGCCCAGCGTGACGGACAAGCTGTTGCGCGAAGTCCTGGTTTGACCCATGGGCGATCAACCCAGCCTGGCCAACAACCCTACGTAGGCGCTGCGGAAGCTTTCCTTGGTGAAGTGGGCCCTGGCGTAGGCTTGCAACCGCATGCGCTCCACGGCCGAAGGACGCCGCAACGGCGGCAACGGCGCCCCCACCGGGCAGAGGGTGCCCAACTCTTCGCGCACCACGGCAGCGGAGAAATCGCCGATGCCCTCGCTGATCACCACCGGCAGGCCGCAGGCCAGGTACTCGGCAAACTTGGTGGGCGAGGCCACGCGGTTGGTCACGGCATCCTCGCGTACCAGCAGCGCCACGTCGCAACCGCGCAGCAGCAGCGGCACTTCCTGCGAAGGCACCCAACGGCGGGCCACCCGGCCGGGGAAGTCCTGCACCAGCGCCTCGATGGCAGCATCCGCTTGGCTCAGGAACAACACCTTCAGCCGGGGCTGCTGCACCAAGGCCTCGCGCAGCAGGGCGTTGAGCAGGGCAAAGGATTGCCACCCCGCCGAGGAACCCGCGTAGGCCGCGATGACATCGTCGGCATGGGCCTCCGGCAGCGGCCGCTCCACCGGGGTTTCCCCCCTCTCCTGCACATGTGCGCGACCCAGTGTGCAGGGGATCACCACATGGTCGTTGCCTGCATAGCCATAGCGTTCCCGCCAGTGCTGCACCAAGGCCCGGCTCACGGCCAGGCGCATGTCGGCCCGGGCCACGGCCTCGGCTTCCAGCGCACGGAACTGGCCGATCAGCGCATCATCGTCAATGATGCGGTACTCCTCCCACTCGGCGGCATAAGCCGCACGCGCATCGAAGCCCACCTTGGCCACCAGGCGCCGGTCCCTTGCACGCAGGGCCATCCAGGTGCCCAGCACCCCGCGGGCCAGGATGGCCGAAGGCCGCATGAAGCGGCACAGCAGGTACACCAGGAACCGGTTGCCGCGCCAGCGCTTCACCCCGGGCACCATGGGCAGCACCAGGGCATCGGGGGCATGGGCCCTGATCTTGCGGCGGATGCCCCTGTAATCGCGGGCGCTTACCAGGGCCACCAGCCGCACACGTGCACCGCCCAAGGTGTTGAGGTAGGCCACCACATCGGTCACCTGGCTCCAGTACACCCCGCCGGGGGCGTCGTTGTATGTGAGGTAGAGGATCACTGGCGGGCGATCACGTCAAGGACCCGTTCGGTGGCATGGCCGTCCCACAGCGGCGGTACGCTTCCCCGCTTGAAGGTGCCCGCCCCGATGCGGCCGATGGCTTGCTGCAACGCGGGCAGGTCGAAGGTGATCAGCTCGTTGGAGCCCATGGCAACGGTGATGGGCCGCTCGGTGTTGGGACGCAGGGTGAGGCAGGGCACCTGGCGGTAGGTGGTCTCTTCCTGGATGCCGCCGCTGTCGGTGATCACGAAGGCGCAAGTGGCGATGAGCCGTTGGAAGTTGAAGTAGTCCATGGGCCCGGTGAGGCGCAGGTTCCTGAGGTGCTTGAGGCGGTCCATCAGGCCGGTGGCCTCCAGCTTGGCGGTGGTGCGCGGGTGCACGGGGAACACCACGGGCCGGTCCTTGGCCACCAAGCCGATGAGCTCCACCAACTTGGCCAGTTCGGCGGGGTGGTCCGTGGTGGCGGGCCGGTGGATGGTCATCAGCACGTGATCACCGCCCTTGAGCCCCAGGTGCTGGAGCACGGGGGCGGCCTGCACCTGTGCATCGAAGGCCACCAGGGTGTCGATCATGGTGTTGCCGGTGAAATGGACGGCTGCCTCGGGGCGTCCCTCGGCCTTCAGGTGGTCCAGGCCGCTTTGTTCGGTCACGAAGAAGAGGTCGGTGAGGCGGTCGGTGAGGATGCGGTTGATCTCTTCGGGCATGCCCGTGTCGCCACTGCGCAAGCCGCTTTCCAGATGCGCCAAGGGGATGCCCATCTTGTTGGCCACCAGGGCGCCGGCCAGGGTGCTGTTCACGTCGCCGGGCACGATCATCAGGTGGGGCTTCCAGGCCCGGGCCTCGGCTTCCAGGCCGATCATGATGTGGCCCATCTGTGCGGCGGGCGTGGCCTGGGGCGTGTCCAGGATGCAGTCCGGCCGCAGGCCGAACTGATCGAAGAACACGGTGCTCATGCGGTCGTCGTAGTGCTGGCCGGTATGCACCAGGTGCAGTTGCAGGCCACGTTCCGCGGCCAGCGCCTTGAAGCGGGTCACCTTGATGAAATTCGGGCGCGTGCCCACCACCACCATCAACTTCTTCATGCCATGTCCGGTTCGCCACGGGCCATCAGGCCGGCATGGCGGGCGCGAAAGTAGGCTTCGTTGTGGTGAAGGGCCGGGGCGGGTTGCGGCCCGCCGGGTGATCAGGAGGCGGCTCCGGGCCGAAGCGATCTTTGATTCCCGTCCGGCGTCATCGCGAGCCCCCCCAGTGCGGGACCGAAGCAATCTTTCATTCAACTGTGGCTTCGCCCGATGAAAGATTGCTTCGGTCCGGTTGAATGCACCGGCCCTCGCAATGACGGAAGGGGGGTCCGGTTGAATGCACCGGCCCTCGCAATGACGGAAGAGGGTCCGGTTGAATGCACCGGCCCTCGCAATGACGGAAG
>JAGPDT010000010.1:59043-61302 GCA_018057455.1 Flavobacteriales bacterium
CAATGACGGAAGGGGGGCCGGTTGAATGCACCGGCCCTCGCAATGACGGAAGGGGGGCCGGTTGAATGCACCGGCCGTCGTCTTCGGCCCTACCCCGCCCCGCCCATGGTGCGCGGCAGCGTGGCGGCCAAGAGCACGAACACCAGCGGTACGGGATACTGCAACATGTGGGCGAGCTGCACGCTCACCAGTTCGAAGGGCGGGGCCCAACGGGCGGCGAAGTGCATGGCCAAGGAGAGCAAGGCGAAGGCCGCAAAGCCCAGCAGGATGGACTTGGCCTGGCGCCACTGGCCGAAGAGGACCCGGGCCAGGAGGATGCACAGCCCCGCCATCACGGCCATGGAAAAGAAGGCCACCACCCATTTGATCAGCAGCAGGGTGTGCAGCTCCAAGCCGCGCGTCCAGCCTTGCACCAGGGAGTGGGCGAAGGAGAAGGGCGTGTGGCGCGCCAGGTGGTCGATCTGGTAGTTGAGGTTGATGAAGGCGAACTCGCGCCAGCTGCCGAAGGAGATGCCCAACGCGATCACCAAGGCGGCCTCCAGGCGGCGGTCCCAGCGGATGCCGCGGCGGTTCATGGGGCCGGGGCCGGGGCTTTGCGCGGAGCGTAACGCTTCACCCAGAGATACCACAGGAGGAACACCCAACCGTACACGATCACATAGAAGGTGTAGTCGTGGTTGAAGTTGAGCCACTCGTAGTTGATGCTCACCACGATGCACAGGGCGGCCACGCGCAGGGCGTTGATCAGGTGGATGGAGAACAGGCCCAGCGCGCCGAACCACAACTTGTGCTTCCACGGCCCGCCGTAGGCGAGGAGGAAGATGAGGAACACGGCGAAGAGGCCCACGCCGTTGCAGGGATCGCCGATCCACAACAGGTGCCCCCCCTCAATGCCGATGGTGCGGATGTTGTCGGCGTTCACCGGCTCGGGGATCAGCGTGTGGCCCATGGCCGTGAGCAGGCCCCCGGAGACCTGGATCAGCGAGTTGATCACCGCGTGGTCCAACGCACCCCAGGGGTGCAGCACGAAGGAGTAGAGCAGGTACCAGGCGGCGTAGAGCGAGGCGGCCACCAGCAGAAAGCGGAACAGCGGATCGCGGCCGGCCTTGGCGGACAGCATGCCGGCGGGCATCACACTTCGGCCTTGCGGGCCTTGCGGGCATCCAAGGCCTTCTTGCCGCCCAGGAGCGCACCGGCACCGATCAGCAGGGAGAGGCCGCCGTCAATGGGAATGCAGGGCGGAGGCCAGCACGGAGGCTCGCCACCGCCGCCCGGTTGGGCCAGCAAGGCCCCCGCGAACGGGATCAACAGGAAAGCCGCAAGGAGGAGAGTGCGGTACGGGTTCTTCATGAAGGCTGGACGAATAAAAGGCAACAAGCACCGCGGACAAATGTAGCCCCGCACGGAACAAATCCGCCCGCCGGTACGCGGCAGGTTATCAACGATGCACTGGTGGACCACCCCGTATCCAACGGCCTGTCCCGGCAGGTGATCGACCGGGGGCGATTCCGGGGCGATGGAAAAAAGCCGACGGGCCCTTGCCTGCTCTTGCCATTCCGCCGGTTCCGGCGTTCAACCCGAAGCGGTGCACGCGCCACAGGGCCTTCGCCTCGTTAAGGCCGGCCAAACGCGGGATGTAGTGCGGCACCCTTCGGGGTCCAACGCTGATCATCGTGTTGATACAACGCACGGTGACCCCGTTGGGGCCAGCCGAGGAGGTTCAAATGGTGGCCCCGAAATGGGTCGCACAACGTAGAACCCGCATCCTGCAAAGCAATCCACCCCACGGGCGTCGCACAGCAATGGCCATTGCCCACTGATGTCATGTCCCGATAGCCTGTGCTCATGCCACGGCAGGCCCCGGGCCTTGGCTATATTTGCCGCCCTTGCAAAAGGCCGCCCCCGCTCACGCCGGGCGTTCCCGCGTAGAACCATGGCAGCACCCACAGGCCCCAAGGGCGGCATCATCGAGGTGAACGACCTGCGCACCATCGGGCGCATCGTCTCCAAGAACTGGTACTTGGTGGCCATTGCCCTGGTGCTCTCGGCCGTGCTCTCCTACCTCTACGCCTACAAGATCCCCGATGTGTACGGGGCCTCCACGCAGATCCTGCTCAAGGACCAGACCGCCTACGACTACCAGAGCCAGATGTACCGCAACATCGGCTACGTCAGCGCCTACGGCGACATCGTCAACCAAAAGCGCGTGCTCACCAGCTACGACCTCATCGACCGGACCCTGGACAAGCTCGACTTCCA
>JAGPDT010000010.1:61402-63863 GCA_018057455.1 Flavobacteriales bacterium
GCTACCTGCGCAGCAAGGACATCCTGGACCTCAACAAGGAGAGCTCCATGTACTTCAACCAACTGGTGGACCTCGATGTGCAGAAGCGCCGCTTCCAGCTGATGATCGAAAGCGTGGACAACCTGCGCACCTACGTCACCACCATCGGCGATGGCAAGCTCCTGCCCCCTTCCTTCTACGTGCTCAGCGACGACGGTTTCCTGAAGTCCACCCTGGGCGAGCTGTACAAGATGCAGATGGACCTCAACCGGTTCGCCTTCGCCCTGGAACCGGACAACCCCACGGTGCTGGAGACCCAGAAGACCATCCAGCTCACCAAGGCCAACCTGCTCATCTACCTGAAGAACACCCGCGAGGCCATCACCCAGAAGATCACCGACCTGGACCAACAGGCCGGCGAGTACACCGGACTGATCCGCGCCGTGCCCGAGAACCAGCGCGATGTGGAGGCCTTCCAGCGCAAGGTGAAGGTGAACGAGAAGCTCTACGAATTCCTGCTGGAGAAACGCGCCAGCACCGTGATCGCCCGCGCGGGCATCGTACCCCAGACCAAGGTGATCGAGGCGGCCCGCTCCAAAGGCGTGGTGCGGCCCGACAAGACCAAGATCCTCTACACCTTCCTGCTGGGTGGCGGCCTGCTGAGCATGCTGCTGGTGTTCGTGCGCGTGTTGTTCTACGACCGCCTGGAAAACGCCGACCAGCTGCGCAACGCCACCCATGCGGCCGTGTTCGGCGAAGTGATCGCCAGCGACAAGGCCGCGGACCACTACGTGGTGGTGGACAGCGACCCCAAGGCCGCCATCACCGAAAGCTTCCGCACCATCCGCACCAACCTGGAGTACCTGCCCGCCACCGTGGAAGGGGCCGGCCGCGTGGTGATGCTCACCAGCTACCGCCCCAGCGAAGGCAAGACCTTCTGCTCGGTGAACCTCAGCGCCATCTTGGCCAAGGCCGGCAAGCGCGTGCTGCTGCTGGAGCTGGACCTGCACAAACCCAAGGTGGGCACCGGCCTGGGCATGAAGAACAAAGTGGGCATCAGCGCCATCCTCGTGGGCAAGGCCCGCATCGAGGACTGCATCATGCCCACCACCATCGACAACTTCCACGTGATCCTCGCCGGGGCCAGCCCGCCCAACGCCAGCGAGCTCATCCTCAGCAAGCGGCTCACCGCGATCTTCGACCACGGCCGCCAACACTACGACTACGTGATGGTGGACACCCCGCCCGTGGGCCTCATCACCGACGCCCTGCTGATGATGCGCCATGTGGACGCCACCCTCTTCGTGATCAATACCCGCTTTGCCAACAAGGACCACGTGCGCAATGCCATGGACGTCCACGCCGCCAACCCCGCCCCCAACTTCGGCTTCATCCTCAACGGCGTGCGCATGAAGAAGAGCAAGTACTACTACAACTCCAACTACGGCTATGGCTACCGCTATGCCTACGGATACGGTGGCTATGGCTACGGATACGGGCGCAAGCGCCGCACCAAGGACGCCCACGGCCCCCAACACAGCGAAGACGGTGGACCCCAGGCCTGATGCCCCCGACCACGGCCCTTGGGACGTGGTGATCGCCCCGGCCCGCCCTTGGTGGCGGCTGGAACTGGGCGAGATCTGGCGCTACCGCGACCTGTTGAAGGAATTGGTGGCCCGCGACCTCACCGCGGTATATAAACAGACCATCCTCGGCCCCATCTGGGTGGTGGTGCAGCCCCTGGTCACCGCCATCGTCTTTGCCGTGGTCTTCGGCCTCATCGCCCGCATGTCCGTGCCCGGCATGCCCGCCCTGCTGTTCTACCTCGCCGCCATTGTGCCCTGGTCCTTCTTCAGCACGGTGGTCACCAAAACCTCTGCCACCCTCATCGCCAACGCCAGCCTCACCACCAAGGTGTATTTCCCCCGCCTCATCCCCCCGATGAGCACCACCTGCTCGGCCGGGTTCACCTTCCTGGTGCAGCTGCTGTGCTTCTTCGTGTTCGCCGCGGGGTACCGCCTCACCGGCAACTACCATTGGGCCCCGGGGCCGGCCCTGCTCCTGTTGCCCCTGCTCGTGGTGCTCCTGGTGATGCTGGCTTTCGGCACCGGCCTCATCGTCTCCGCCCTTACCACCCGGTGGAAGGACCTCAATTTCCTCATCGCTTTCGCCATCCAGCTGCTCATGTACGCCAGCCCGGTGATCTTCCCCTTGAGCAAGCTCCAACCCGGCAGCAAGGTGCATGCCTTCATCAGCGCCAACCCCATGACGCCCGTGATCGAGGGCTTCCGCAGCGCCTTGCTCGGCACCAGCATGTACTGGGCCAGCCTGTGGTACACCTTCGCCTTTGCCTCGGTAGTCCTGGTGTTGGGCTTGGCCATGTACCAACGTGCGCAGCGCTCCTTTGCCGACGTGGTGTGACGCCCCCCCGTCTTCGCGAGCCTGCCTCCGCCCCCGCCGTCATCGCGAGGCCGTCTCGGCC
>JAGPDT010000010.1:63963-66430 GCA_018057455.1 Flavobacteriales bacterium
GACTGCTTCGGCCCTGTTGAGTGCACAGGTCCTCGCAGTGACGTACACACCCCCCGTCTTCGCGAGCCTGCCGCAGGCGAAGCGATCTTTGATTCACTTACCTGCGGTCCATTCACCACTGGCACCGCATGATCAACGACTGCTTCGGCCTTTCCAAATGCGAAAGGCCTCGCAGTGACGTAGGGGCTCTTTCCAAATGCACGGCCTCGCAGTGACGTGCACCACCCATCTTACCTTCGCCGCCCATGTCCGCTCCCTCCGTCATGGTGCAGGTAGAAGGCGTAGGCAAACGCTACCGCCTGGGCACCATCAACCGCCAGCAGCTCACCGACGACCTCAAGGCCTGGGGTGCGCGCCTGCTGGGCCGCCCGGACCCCACCGTGCCCATCGGGGCGGAGATGGACCCCCAGCGGGCCGGTGAGCACTTTTGGGCCTTGCGCCACATCGGCTTCGAGGTGCACGAGGGCGAGGTACTGGGCATCATCGGCCACAATGGCGCCGGCAAAAGCACCCTGCTCAAGCTCCTCAGCCGCATCACCCTGCCCACCGAGGGCACCATCCGCATGCGGGGCAAGGTGAGCAGCCTCCTGGAGGTGGGCACTGGCTTCCACCCCGAGCTCAGCGGCCGCGACAACATCTACCTCAACGGCGCCATCCTCGGCATGCGCCGCCACGAAGTGGATGCCAAGTTGGACGAGATCATCGCCTTCAGCGGCATCACCCACCACATAGACACCCCCGTGAAGCGCTACAGCAGCGGCATGCGCGTGCGCCTGGGCTTTGCCGTCGCGGCGCACCTGGAGCCCGAGATCCTCATCGTGGACGAGGTGCTCTCCGTGGGCGATGCCGAGTTCCAGCGCAAGAGCATGGGCAAGATGAAGGACAGCGCCAAAAGCGGCCGCACCGTGCTCTTCGTCAGCCACAACATGACCGCCGTGCGCAGCCTCTGCTCCCGCGTGATCTGGCTCGAGAAGGGCCGCATTCGCATGATGGGCGATACCGAGGAGGTGGTGGGGGCCTACCAAGGCCAGCACAACCAGCACCGCACCGGAATAGCCTGGGACAACGAACAGGAAATGCCCGGCCACCAGTTGGCCCGCCTGCGCTACCTGCGGGCCACCCCGGCCAATGGCGCCGATGACTTCCACTGGGAGCACGGCGTAGATGTGGAGCTGGGCTTGGAGAACATCGCCGCCGACCCCGAAGACCTCAACGTGAACGTGCGCGTGCTCAGTTCCGACGACCTGGTGGTGTTCACCACCAACTTCAGGGAGAACAAGCCCGAGGGTCGGTTACTGCATGGCATCAACCAACTCTCCTTCCAATTGCCTGCCCATTTCTTCAATGAAGGCACCTTCCGCCTGGCCGTGGGCGTGGCCTATCGGGCAAAGGGCCTGTTCAACACCAATGCCCTGGTGGAATTCGCCGTGCAGCAACCGGCCCGCACTGGTGCTTGGCATGGCAAGCGCCGCGGCTACCTGCGCCTGCAACTGCCCTGGAGCAACCAGCCTGCACTGGTCCCCAGCGCCAGCAACCCACCGGCATGACCAGCACCCACCTCCTGCGGCGTACGTTCCAGCGCATTCGCCCCCACATGACCCCGCGCCTGCTCATCATTGGCGCCCAAAAGGCCGGCACCACCGCCCTCTTCAGCATGCTGGCCAAGCACCCCAAGGCCGCACCGCCCAAGGAAAAGGAACTGGATTTCTTCCATGATGATGCTGCCTATGCCAAGGGCATGGGCCACTACCGCTCCCTCTTCCCGCCCATCCCCGCCAAGTCCTCCGGCCATTTCACATTCGAAGCTTCGCCCAGCTACCTCTACCAAGCCGAACGATGCGCCCCGCGCATTGCCAAGGACCTCCCCGGCGTGCTTTGCGTGGCCATCCTACGCGACCCCGTGAAACGAGCCTTCTCCGCGTGGAACATGTTCCGCAACTTCAAGGGCCATCCGTTGCGCGGGGCATTGCACGACCCCCGCAGCTTTCAGCAGGCCGTAGAGGATGAATTGGCCGGCCGTGCGGTGCCCGGTCATCACCGGTACCTTGCCCGCAGTTGCTACGCCCAACAGCTCGCCTGCTTCCAGCAGCAGGTGCCCTCCTCCAAGCTCGCCGTGTACAGCTACCTGCAACTGAAACGGCACCCCGAAGCGCTGCTGGCTTCGATCTGCAACGCCCTGGACGTGGCGCCCATGGCCGTAAATGCCAAACTGGGCAACGTACGCAGCCATGTGGTGGAGTACACGGACAAATTGGACAAGGGGCTGGCTGATGAACTCTACCGGCATTTCACCCCGGAACTCAACCGCCTGAACACCTTGTTGGGCAACGAACTCGAACTGCTGGAGCGATGACCAACACGACCGGAATGCCCGAGGCCGCTCTCGCGCCTATTCCCCCCAGCGCTTTGCTCCCCGAGCCCACATGCTGATCACTGACAAGTTCGTGATGCTCAACTTCCCCAAAAC
>JAGPDT010000011.1:0-14496 GCA_018057455.1 Flavobacteriales bacterium
AGCTTCAGCTCGTGCCAGTAAGCCGCCATGGCGGCTTTGTATTCGGCGCGCACCTCGGCGGCATGGGCCTTCACCTGGGTGCCGCTTTCCAGGTCCACGAAGGTGTAGGGGCGGTCCTCCAACGCGAGTTCCAGCTCATGCTTGCGGTCCACGGTATGGAAGAGGATCACGTCGTGCTTGTTGTAGCGCAGGTGTTGGAGGGCATCGAAGAGTTCGGCGCTGCGGGCGCTGTTGTCCATCATGTCGCTGAAGATCACCACCAGGGAACGGCGAGGGGTGCGGCGCGCGATGTCGTTGAGGGCGTCCACGGCGCTGGTGTGCTGGCCCTCTGCCGGGGCTTGCATGCTCAGCAGCTCCTCCAATTGGGCCATCAGGTGGCGCAGGTGCACGGCGTTGCTGCGGGCCTGCTCACTGATCTGCACGTGGTCGGCGAACACGGTCAAGCCCACGGCATCACGCTGCTTGCGCAGCAGGGCAATGAGCGCGGCCGCAGCGTACACGCTGAACTCGATCTTGTTGAACTGCTTGGGCGTCTTCTCCGAGGTTTTCGGATAGTACATGCTGCTGCTGGCATCGATCACCAATTGGCAGCGCAGGTTGGTCTCTTCCTCGTAGCGCTTCACGAAAAGCTTGTCGGTGCGTGCAAACAGCTTCCAGTCGATGTGGCGCGTGCTTTCCCCCTGATTGTATGCCCGGTGTTCGGCAAACTCCACACTGAAGCCATGGAAGGGGCTCTTGTGCAGGCCGGCGAGAAAACCTTCCACCACTTGGCGGGCGTGGAACTCCAGCTGGCTGAGGGCGTGGATGTGTTCCTGGTGGATGGGCATGTTTGGCAAAGGAATGAAAGGAATGAAATGAAGCAATCCAGGAAAGGAGGGGAATCAGGCCGTGTAGCAAAGAGTGGGCACTTGGTTGCAAAGGTGGGGAGGCTGGTGATCAGGCGACCAGACGATGCCAATTTTTCGGGGATGGCTCGTTGCCGCTCATTGGGTCAAGAAGCGTTCGGGCATGGCAGGGTGTCTTCACCCAAAAACAGGCTTGGACGTATCTTGCAGGACCGAATGGCATGAAACACCTTTTCTTGGCCTTGGCTTCGTTTGTGATGCTGCCTGTTTCGGCGCAGTGGGAGCTGTTTCCGTTGGGGCAGCGCAGTTATTTCCAGGATATGTCGCAGGCAGGCATCCAAGTAGACATGGTGCTCATGGATTCAGTCCGGGTGGATCCTAATGAAGGCACCCGCCTCTACAACAGGACATCCATACACGAGCAGTTGTTCGGTGCTTGTGCGTGGCCGGTGATGCAGCAGATGGGCAGCATGTACCAAGGTTTGGGGTACTCCGTCCCCATGGATTCCTTATTGGAGCGCAACGACACGGTATTCTATTTTTCCAGCACCAGCACGTTGCCGTTCTACTTCCTGCCCAAGGCTTCGGCAGGCCAAAGCTGGACCGTGGCCTCCACCTATGCAGCGAATACGTTCAGCGACATCGAGATCACCTGTATCGGTGTCACCATGGAATCCATCCTGGGCATCCAGGACAGCGTGAAGACCTTCTCCTTGGCTGCGGTCGGCGCCGTGGCGCCGATCAACAACTTCCAAGTGCGCCTGAGCAAACACCATGGCTTGGTCGAATATGTTCCGTTCGAGCAGTTCCTCTATCACCCATCTTGGGTTGCCTTCAAGGCCTTCCAGCTGATCGGCCTGGAGTTGGACGGCACGGCGTACAAGTATCGGCAACCTGCTTTTGCGGATTACTTCCATCTTTCGGTGGGCGACGTGCTCCTTTGGCGTACGGACGTGCATCCGTGGAGCATTGCCGATCCCCCTTACACAACATACCGCAGGGACAGCATTGTCGCTGTGGAAGCGGACTCGGATTCGGTCAGGTACACCTGCCATGGAATTCGGCAATTCGCCGACGGCAGCGTGGTTCCGTTCCAAGGCTTGCAGGTGGTGTACAGGAAGGCGGCCGTGGATGGTTTGTTGGGCGCTGCACCCAATGATCTGGCATCTGGCAAGGGCGTTTATTACGGGTGGGACCTGATGTGGCTGGAGGAACCCGGCACGATCTGGCACAGCGGGCCTTTGGAGTTGACGCTGGAGCCCAATGGCCTTGACACCACCACCTCCTTCAGCTTCCAGTCCTGGGGCGACTTTGTGGAGACAGCCTGCCAGGTGATGCAGGCCGTGGACTGGAACTATGAATGGAGGATCGACACACGGGCAGGACTGAGCCGGTGCTGTGCCAATTTCGGAATGGGAACGGCTTGCACGGAGATCATCGGATCTTGGATCAATGGAGAACTGCATGGTGATATCACCTTAGGCTTGGGCGATAGGGCTTTCCCCGGAGCAGGCCTGGGCATTTATCCCAACCCCGCCGCCGACCGCATCTTCGTCGCAGGGCCATGGCGCAAGGGGGGCACGTACGCCATCATGGATGGATCGGGCCGCCTGGTACGGAGCGGTATGCTGGGCGACGGCGGCATTGCCGTGGATGACCTGCCCGGCGGGTTGTACGTGCTGCGCATGTCGCGGGCCGGTGGCGCCGCGGCATTGCGTTTCACGATCGAGTAGCTCCTTGCGGCCGTGCCACGCTTGGTAAAGCGAGGTGGCCGGGCAGTGGTACCGCTTTTTTCCCAGCCGGTACATTTGCCTGCCCCATGAAGGAGCATATGAAACTGAAGAGCGGCATCCCGGTATCGCTCACCCTGGATGAGACACTGCGACAAGCACAAGGCAAGCCACCGGTAGGCACGGACAAGCGCCGCTTGTTGTGGATCACCGCATTGGCCCTGGCCGCGGCCGTGGTCATCGGCTTTCTGGCCAAGGGCATGGTGCTGCTGATCGACTTGATCACCAACCTCGCCTTCCATGGACGGTTCAGCTTGGGCTACTTTCCTCCGGGCGAACATCACTTGGGCGGGTGGGTGGTGCTGGTGCCGGTGGTGGGCGGGGCCATCATCGGCCTGATGGCACTCTACGGCTCCAAGGCGATCCGTGGCCACGGAATTCCCGAGGCCATGGAGATGATCCTTACCAACGAGAGCAAGATCAAGCCCTCGATCACTTGGCTCAAGCCGCTTTCCTCGGCGATCAGCATCGGCACGGGTGGGCCGTTCGGCGCCGAAGGCCCCATCATCTCCACCGGCGGCGCGCTGGGCTCGATGGTGGGCCAGCTGCTGCGGATCTCGCCCAATGAACGCAAGGTCCTGCTCGCTGCCGGTGCCACAGCGGGCATGTCGGCCATTTTCGGCAGCCCCATCGCGGCGATCTTCCTGGCCATCGAGCTCCTGCTGTTTGAGTTCTCGCCGCGCTCGCTGGTGCCGGTGGCCATGGGCTGCATCACCGGCGCAGCCATGCACCACCTGCTGTTCGGCAGCGACCCCATGTTCGCCATGCCCGCGATAGCCATGCCCGGCAACCATGCCTTGTTCGCGTACAGCTTGATCGGCCTGCTGATCGGCTTTTTATCCTTGCTGATCACCAAGGCGGTGTACTGGATCGAGGACGGCTTTGAAAAACTGCCGGTGCACTGGATGTGGTGGCCGGCCATCGGCGGCGTGGCCGTGGGCGTCATCGGCTACTTTGCCCCGCGCACCTTGGGCGTGGGCTACGAGAACATCACCGAACTGCTCAGCGGCCAGGCCACCATCGGGCTGATCGTGGGCATGGCCACCTTGAAGCTGCTCTCCTGGGGCATCGCCTTGGGCAGCGGCACTTCGGGCGGTACACTGGCCCCCATGATGACCGTGGGCGGCGCCTTGGGCTGCCTGCTGGGCATGGTGGCCATGGACCTGTTCCCCGCCGCGGGCGTGGTGTTGCCGCTGGCCGTGTTGGTGGGCATGGCCAGCATGTTCACCGGGGCCTCACGCGCGTTCCTCACCAGCGTGGTGTTCGCGCTGGAAACCACCGGCCGCATCGAGGCGCTGCTACCGCTCCTGGGCGCCTGTGCCGCTTCCTATATGGTCTCCTACTTCCTGTTGCCCAACACCATCATGACCGAGAAGATCGCGCGCCGCGGGGTGCGCGCCCCCGAGTCCTACGAACCAGACCCCTTGGAACGGATGTCCGTGGGGCAGGTGATGGAACGGCGCGTGCAAATGGTGCCGGTACACCTGACCGCCGGTGAAGTGTTGGCCTCGGCCACGGGGCTGCCGGAGCACCTCTTCGTGGTGGATGAAGCCGAGGCGTTTGAAGGCATGGTGTCCCTGGCCGAATTGCGCCATGTACCGGCCGGTACGGCCATCGGTACCCTCACCGCCATGCCGGGCACGGTGCGCTCGCAAGACGATCTGCGCACCGCAGCCGGGGAATTGGCGCGTTCGGAAGGCAAGCGGCCCTTGGCCGTGGTGGAAGATGGAACGGTGATCGGCCTGCTCACCATGGGCGCCGTGCTCAAGGCCTATGGGCGCCAACAGGAAGCACATGCCGAGGATGAGGCCAGCATCCTGCTGCACCGCCGCCGGCTGAAAGTGTTGGTGCAGGGCAAGCAACTGTACCGCAAGGTGATGCGCAGGAAGTGAGGGACAATGCCGGGAAGCCGGGCCAAGTGAACCCGGCATGCACCCAAGCCGTTCCTACCTTGCTGCCCCGTATTCAACCTCCTTCCCTATGTCGTATTCCCGGTTTCCACAGGTACGCCTTACACATCCCACCGGCCCGTCCGACCACCTGGACCTGTCTGCAGGGGTGGAGTTCTATTTGGACTCGGACACCACGGTGCGTGTTTCCTTGCTGAAGCGCGAGGAAGAAGGGGACTGGGTGGTGCAGGTTTCCGGAAAGAAGGGTTCCGGGATCTCCATGCAGGAAAGGGGGGATAGGAGCTTTGTGGCCGGAAGCGTCAAGATCGGTTGATGGGGTGGACCCTCCACATGCCTTCCACGCGGGCGGGCAGAGGTGCGTGATCGGCAGCGGCTGAAAACGCTGAAGGACCTACCGGAGGAGGTCCTTCAGGAAATGGGCCGTGTGCCCGTTGCCGTTGGCCACCAATTGCTCAGGCGTTCCTTCAAAGACGATGGTCCCGCCGCCCTCACCGGCTTCAGGCCCCAGGTCGATCACATGGTCGGCACAGGCGATCACTTCCTGGTTGTGCTCGATCACCAGCACGCTATGGCCTTTTTCGATCAACGCGTTCAGGGCCTTGAGCAACTTGGCGATGTCGTGGAAGTGCAAGCCGGTGGTGGGCTCGTCGAAGATGAAGAGGGTGGGCTGGGCCTCCTGGCCCTTGATCAGGAAGGAGGCCAGCTTGATGCGTTGCGCTTCGCCGCCGGAGAGTGTGCTGCTGCTTTGGCCCAGCTTCACATAGCCCAGGCCGGTTTCCTGCAGGGGCTGTAGTTTCTCCAATACCCGCTTCACGCTGTTGTGCTGGCCTTCGTGTTCCCGGAAGAAGGCCAAGGCATCGTCCACGGTGAGGTCCAGCAGGTCGGCCACGTCCTGGCCATGGAATTTCACATCGAGGATCTCCTCCTTGAAGCGCTTGCCGCGGCACGTTTCACAGGGCAGGGTGATGTCGGCCATGAACTGCATCTCGATGTGCACTTCGCCTTCCCCTTGGCACACCTCGCAGCGCCCGCCATCCACGTTGAAGCTGAAGTAGGCCGGTTTGTATCCCCGCATGTGGGACACGTCCAGCTCGCTGAACAGTTGGCGGATGTCGTCCCAGGCTTTCACGTAGGTCACCGGGTTGCTGCGGGAGGAGCGGCCGATGGGGTCCTGGTCCACCATTTCCACGGCCTTCAGCCGGTGGAGGTCGCCCGTGAGTTCCTTGAATTCGCCGGGCCGGTCTCCTCCGCCGCCCTCCAGCTCACGCCGCAACGCCGGGAAGAGGATGCGTTTCACCAAGGTGGTCTTGCCGCTGCCGCTCACGCCGGTGACCACGGTGAGCATGTGAAGGGGGAACGCCACGTTGATGCCTTTGAGGTTGTTCTCGCGGGCGCCCACGATGGCCAACCGGTCCTTCACGGGGCGGCGTCGTGCCGGGCGGGGGATCTGCAGGCGGCCGGTGAGGTAGCGGGCGGTGAGGCCATCGCTGTGCACCAGCTGATCATGCGTGCCGCTGAAGACCACCTCGCCACCGAGGGTGCCCGCCTCGGGGCCCATGTCGATGATGTGGTCGGCGGCGCGCATCACCTCCTCGTCGTGCTCCACCACGATCACGGTGTTGCCCAGGTCGCGTAGTTGCTTCAATACCTGGATCAGTCGATGGGTATCGCGCGGGTGCAGGCCTATGCTGGGCTCATCCAGGATGTACATGCTGCCCACCAGGCTGCTGCCCAGGGAGGTGGCCAGGTCGATCCGCTGGGTTTCGCCCCCGCTCAGGGTGTTGCTGCGGCGCTCCAAGGTGAGGTAGCCCACGCCCACCTCGTTGAGGTAGGTGAGCCGGTTCACGATCTCCTTCAAGAGCCGCTCGGCGATCTTGGCATCGGCCGCGGGCAGTTCCAACTGTTGGAAGAACGCCAAGCAAGCGGTGATGGGCATGCGCACCAGCTCGGTGATGTCCCGCCCGGCCACTTTCACATGGCGCGCCTCGGCCTTCAACCGGGTGCCTTTGCACAGCGTGCAACCGGTCTTGCCCCGGTAGCGGCTGGCCAAAACGCGATACTGGATCTTGTAGCTCTTCTGCTCGCAGTACTGGAAGAACGCATCGATGCCGTGCAGCCCCGGCGCACCGTTCCAGAGCACATGCCGCTGTGCCTCGCTGAGGTCGCGGTAGGGGCGGTGTATGGGGAAGTCGTGCTGGGCCGCGGCCTTGATGAAATCGTCCTTCCACTCGCTGAGCTTTTCGCCGCGCCACGGTGCTACGCAGTCATCGAATACCGAACGGCTTTTGTCGGGCACCACCAGGTCGGGGTCCACTCCGATGATGTTGCCGTACCCCTCACACCGTGGACAGGCCCCCACCGGGTCGTTGAAGCTGAACAGGTTGGGGATGGGGTCCTCGAAGGTGGTCCCGTCCAGTTCGAAGCGGTCGCTGAATTCGCGCAGCACTTGGTTCCCGCTTTCATCCTGGCCCATCAATACGCAGGTGCCTTGCCCCTCGAAGAAGGCAGCCTCGGCGCTGTCGGCCACGCGGCTTTCCGTCTCCGGGTCGCCCGGTGCCACGGTGATGCGGTCCAACACCAGGTTCCAGGGGCCGCCGGGCAGGTCCTTGGCGATCAACAGGTCTTCGATGCGGTGCACGTCCCTGCCATCATGCACACGGGCGAAGCCCTGCTGCTGCAATACATCGAGGTGTTCGCGGAAACTACGGCCATCGGGCGTGTGCACCGGGCTCATCAGCAGCACGGTGCCGCCGGGCGGGAAGGCGTTGGCGCCAGCCACCACATCTTCGATGGTGTGCCGTTTCACCTCCTGTCCGGAAACGGGGCTGTAGGTGCGGCCAATGCGGGCGAAGAGCAGCTTGAGGTGGTCGTACACCTCCGTGCTGGTGCCCACGGTGCTGCGCGGGTTGCTGGTCATCACCTTCTGTTCGATGGCGATGGCCGGGCTGATGCCGGTGATGCGGTCCACGTCGGGCTTTTCCAGGCGCCCCAGGAATTGCCTGGCGTAACTGCTCAGGCTCACCACGTAGCGGCGCTGTCCTTCGGCATACAGCGTGTCGAAGGCCAAGGAGCTTTTGCCGCTGCCGCTCAGGCCGGTGATCACCACCAGTTTGCCCCGCGGAATGTCCACGCTGATGTTCTTCAGGTTGTGTACGCGCGCACCTTCCACGCGGATGGTGCCCGGTGCAGTGGAACGCCGTGCATGCGGCTGGCCGTTGGAGGCCGTGGGTGATGGCCGGGTGGTGGCGCCCTTCGTGGAAGCGGACATGGACAAGGGGCGCAAAATTACGGCCCCTTGACCGCATAAACGCGGAAGTTCTATCTTTGGACGGTTGCCCCCGTGGACGCCCGTACAATAGAAGGTCCGCAGGCAACGTTTTGCCAAGCACGTGCGTCTGCCTTTCTGAATACCCGGCATCCGCTTCGTGGTAACCACCTTACCCAAACAGGACAGCATATCGCATAGACCTCTACACCGAAGAGCTTTCTTACCCCCTTCGGGCCTAATACGGAGAAGGTCATGCTGTCCAAGTCACTTGACGACGTAGCCCTCGTGCGCCTTTACACCAACGGTGATGAAGGCGCATTCGAAGTCTTGCTCCAACGCCACAAGCGCAAGGTGTGGTCGCACATCTTCCTCATGGTGCGCGACCGGGTGGTCACCGAGGACCTCTTCCAAGAGGCCTTCATCAAGGTGGTGCACCACTTGAAAGCGGGCAAGTACAATGAAGAAGGCAAGTTCCTCCCCTGGGTGATGCGCATCGCGCACAACCTGGTGATCGACCACTTCCGGCGCAACAAGAAGATGCCCCTGGTGCGCAGCAATGACGATTATGACGTGTTCGCCACCCATGCCCAACCGGACAAGAACGTGGAGGAACGCCTGGTGAACATGCAGATCGATGCCGACGTGCGCACGTTGATCGACCGCCTGCCGGCCGAGCAAAAGGAGGTGGTGGTGATGCGGACCTACCTGGGCATGAGCTTCAAGGAGATCGCCGAGCACACCGACGTGAGCATCAATACCGCCTTGGGCCGTATGCGGTATGCGCTGATCAACATGCGCAAACTGATCAAGCAGCACGACATGGAGCTGCAGCGGGCCTGAAGGCCGGACACACGGGCCAACCGAACGCCGACCCTCCCAAGGTCGGCGTTCTCATGTGGTGCAAAGGAGCGGATGGCCCTTGCGGGCCCGATCCCGCGGATCGCTCCGGTGGATGCAATGCCAACGTGAAGCCGCCGGTGGCCCCGAAGGTGCACACAACCCTCTCCGGACCGCCACGCAATAAGCACCACGCGAAGCCCGTTCAAACAGCAAAATTCCACTGCATGGCACATTTTACGCTCAGGAAACCTTCCCGTGACCGCAAGGCAATGCCCATGGACCCAGGCCCCAAGGCGGCTACCGTCAATGCGATCCTCAGCTTCAGCAAGGCGCTGAAGGTGGTGAACGTTCCGCCCGTGGGGCAGGTGGGCTTGGTGCTGAACTGACAGCGGCCGGCGCTTCGGGATGGCGCCCCAACGGGCGCTTTTTCCGTTTCGGGAACCCAAGGGAAGCGGAGTGCCCCCTTCAAGGCTTGAACAGCTCCTTCCGCCCGATCACCATGCAGATGGGGCATTGGCGCGGATCATGTTGCTTGGCCGGGCAATGCTCCCGGCCGAAGTAGATGATCTGCAAATGCAGCATGTTCCAGGAGGGCTCGGGAAAAAGCCGCTTGAGGTCGATCTCGGTCTGCTCCACGTTCTTGCCGGTGCTTAGGCCCCAGCGCCAAGCCAGCCGGTGGATGTGCGTATCCACGGGAAAGGCAGGCACGCCGAAAGCTTGTGACATCACCACGCTGGCCGTTTTATGGCCCACGCCGGGCAAGGCTTCCAGCTCATCGAAGGTGCCGGGCACCCGGCCCCCGTGCTTCTCCAGGAGGATCTGCGAGAGGCCGTGCAACGCTTTGCTCTTCGCCGGTGAAAGGCCGCATGGTTTGATGATCTCGCGGATCGCTTCCACCTCCAGGGCGGCCATTTGTTCGGGCGTGGGCGCCTTGGCGAAGAGCAGCGGGGTGATCTCGTTCACCTTCTTGTCCGTGCATTGGGCGCTGAGCACCACGGCCACCAGCAGGGTGTACGGGTCCTGGTGGTCCAGCGGGATCGCGGGGTGCGGATAGAGCTTTGCCAAGGTCTGGAGCACGAATGCGGCTTTTTCCTTTTTGGTCATTGCGGAACAAAGTTCGATCTGTGCCGCTTACTCGTCTTGACCATTGCCCGTGCCGGAACATACCACCCACAGCTTCTTCGGCTCCAAGCGGAACCGCACCTCATGCCCGATCTCCACGGGCTCGCCGTCCAAATGGGCCAGGGTACCTTCCTGGTGCACCAGGGCCCGGTCCGTTGCGATGCTGGTGATGTACGGGCTGCCGTCGATGCGGCCGGTGTACATGCGCATGAATGCGGTGAGCATGGGCAGCAAGGGAGGCTTGGAAACGATGCGCAGTTCGGCCAGCCCGTCGTCCGGGCGTGATCCCGGGCTGATCACCGCGCCGTTGCCAAATTCGCGGGTGTTGCAGAACACGAGCATCAGCACGTGGTCCTCGCGGGTTTGGTCATTGGCCTTGGTGACCGTGCGCATGGGCTTGGCGCCCAGGATGTGCCTGATGATCAGTTGGGCATAGTTCCACATGCCTCGGCCCTTGCGTTGGTCAAACTCCCTGGCCACGCGGGCATCAAAGCCGATGCCGGCGGTGCCCAGGAAGAGCCGGTCGTTGAGGTAGCATACGTCCATGGGCCGTGCCGTGCCGGCGAAGGCCAGTTGCAAGGCGGCTTCCGGGTTGCGGGGCAGCCCCAGCGATCGGGCGTAGCCGTTGCCGCTGCCCATGGGCACCACGCCCAGGGGAACTTCGGAACCCGCCAGGCCGGCGGCCACCGCGTTCAAGGTGCCGTCGCCACCGATGGATATCACGCGCTGTGCACCGGAGGCAATGGCTTCGCGGGCGAACCGCGTACCATCGCCAGGGGCTTCCACGGTCTTGATGGCCACCGTATGACCCAGTATGCCACCACTTGTTTCCACCGGCGCCCGCATGCTTTCCGCGCGGCCTTTTCCGGAGCGGGGGTTGATCACCACCACGATTTTCATGGGTATCGGGCGGAAAGGCTGTGCCGAAGCACGTTGTTGTTGTACTGCTGGATGGCGGCCTGCAAGGTGGGCAGCAAGGCGGCACTATCGGTACAAGCGGTGGCTTGCGGGCGAAGGAGGCCGGTGCTCCACAACACTTGTTCGCCATCGGAGCGGATCTGGCAGCTGTCTCCCACCAACAACCAAGTGGCGTTGCTTTCGCCCACGGCGGCGGGCAGGCGTTCGTGCCGCAGGCTGCTGCTGCCGAACGCAAAGAAGGGCTTGGGGTAGCCGATCAGGTCCAGCACGGTGGGCAGGATGTCGATCTGCTGGGTGATGCGATCGGCCCGCTCCGGCCGTATGGTGGCAGGCATGAAATAGAACAAGGGGATCCAATGGTCGTAGGCCGAGCCGCTCACCTCGCCTTGGCGCAACAGGTCGGCGGTGTGGTCGGCGGTGATCACGAACAGGGTGTTGGCGTACCACGGCAGGGTTTGCGCGGTGGCAAAGAATTGGCGCAAGGCATCGTCGGCATAGCGCAAGGTGGGCAGGATGGGCAGGTCGCCGCCGGCGAAAAGCCGGGCCTCTTCGGGCGGCAGCCGGTAGGGGTGGTGCGAGGAGAGCGTGAAGAGGCAGCTCATGAACGGCTGCGGCTCCTTGTTCATTTCCTGCGCGAAGAACTGCAGGAAAGGACGGTCGCGGATGCCCCACACGCCGTCGTCATCTTTGGGGTCGGGGTATTGGTCGCGCCCCACATAGCGTTGGAATCCGGCCGAGCGGGCAAAGACATCGAAGCCCATGGTGCCGTTGTGGCCGCCGTGGAAAAAGCTGGTGCCATAGCCTTCCGCCGCCAACAGACCGGGCAGTGCGGTGAACGGCTGCTGGGCGTAGGGCGATTCTATGAAGGCCTCCGGCATCATCTTGGGCAGCGAGGCCAGCACCGCCGGAATGCCGTCGATGCTGCGGCGCCCGTTGGCATAGGCGCGGCTGTACCACAGGCCTTGGCCCATCAACGAATCCAGGAAGGGCATGCAGCTTTCGCCGCCGTTGAGCTTGGCGCTGTAGGCTGCACCGAAGCTCTCCAGCACGATCACCACCACATTGGGCCGGTGCGGGATCAGGGTGGTGTCGCCGTAGCGGTGTACCACGGGCCACAGGCGGTCGGCCTCGGGCTGGTCCATGTAGGCCTTTTCCTCCAGCTGGGCCTTGCCCATGCTGGTCATCACGGTGAACGGCGTGTTGAGCACCACCGGCATGTAGGCGGGCGCCGCATATTGGCTGGCGTTCAGCACGCCCAAGGGGATGTACTGCAGTCCGCCCCGGCAGGCGACCAGGGTCAGGGCCGCCATGATCAAGCGCCACAACCACCAAGGTTTCGCGCGTTCTTGCCCATCGTGCCGGCCGGTCCACAGAAAGCCTGCAATGGCCACAGCCATGGAACCCAGGAAGATCAGCACAATGTACCAGTAGTCCACCATGAACACCGGGAGCAAGCTGGCCAGGTCATCACCGCCGGTGGCGATGCCCAGCAGGTCGCTGGTACTGCGCTTGAGGGTGAAGCCGAAATAGGCGATGTCGATGCTGTTGAGCAGGAAGCCGATGGTGCACGCCAAGTGGAATAAGCCTTTCTGGACCTTGGCCATGATGACGCCTGGCTTTTCCACGGCCAAGGTCAACAGGGTCCATGGCATGAACAGCCATGCCACGGCGAACAGATCGAAGCGGATGCCTCCGACAAAGGCCAGCAACGGCGGGGCGGGGAAGGCTTCGTGGTTCAGCAAGGCAAAGAGCACCCGCTGAAGCGAGAAGATCAGGGCCACTGCGCCCATGCGGAGCAGCCAGATGCGGAGCGGGCGGAGGTTCGGCACGGCGCGAAGATGCGCAGGATCCGTTCCAAGGCCATGGCCCAAGCCTTCCTGTTCGTGTTTCCTACCTTTGTTTCGATGCTTGTCCCCCGGCACCCCATGATGCGCCTGCATATCGCAGGGCTGTGCGTGCTCTTGTCCACGGGTTGCGGGCGGATGCTCGTGGGATTGGCTGGCATGCATGCCTTCGATCATGATGTAACGCCTGCAAAGGCCGACCGGCTTGCCCAGCGCATGAAAATCCCGGCGGAGGAAGACTTGGTGCTTTCACAGCGCTACAGCCACCATTTGGAGGCGATGCGGGGCACCATGAAGGAAAAGACCTTCAGCGTGATGTACCAGCCCCTGCAACTGCGGTGGTACAGCAAAGGAGGCCGGGCGCAGTGGATCATCCCCAATTGCGATGTGGGGGGCTACCCCAACTTGCAATGGAGCCGCTTCGGCCTGCCCGACACCCTCTTCGCCAACTTGCACTGCAGGTCTTATGCCGACAGTGCGTGGACCTTGGCGGATGACCTCCGCTTCATGACATCCCGAACCACCGGCGAAGCCCCTGTGCTGCGGCAGGATGTGGACGGCTACCTGCTGGTGTACTGGTCCTACTTCATGGGCAGGCAGTCCGTCCGTTTGGCCCGGCACATCCACAAGTGGCAAGAAAACCAAGGGCGAGCCGTTGAAGTGCGCTTTGTGAACGTGGATTCATTGATGATGGGGGTGGACAAGCCGGAGGTGGAGTGACCGGATGTTTCCGGCGCGGGCTGGATCAAGTGGTACGCGGGCACCACGCCGGCCAACAGGCCGTTTCAACACAATGCCCCCACCGTAATTTAGTGGCCTGTTATTGATGCTGCCCTAAGGATCGCATCTGCGATCAGGGCTGCGCTTGATCCCCCTTGATCGATCACCCATGACCTCCGGGCCCGACTTCAACCCCGTTCCGAGCAGCGTGATGACCATCCGCTTCCAGGACTGCGACCCGTTCAACCACTTGAACAACGGGCGCTACGTGGACTACTTCCTGAATGCCCGGGAAGACCACCTGCTGGACCATTACGGGCTGGATTTCTACCGGATCGCGCGGGAAACGGGCCTGACCTGGGTGGTGAGCACCACGCAGGTGGCTTTTATCCGGCCGGCCTTGCTCATGGAGAAAGTGGCCGTGGAAAGCCAGCTGATCGGTTTTGGCGCCAAGCACGTGCTAGTGGAGATGCGGATGTGGAATGAGGCCAAGACTGTATTGAAAGCATGCTGCTGGATGACATTCGTGCATTTTGATATCCGGAAGAACCTCGCCCTGGAACAGGGTCCGGAGTACATGGAACTGTTCTCCAAGATCCACCGCCCGGTAACCGAGCAGCGCTTTGAAGAGCGGCTCAAGGCACTGAAAGGCCATGCTTGAGGCCTACCGGTCCTTGCCTTGCCGATGGATCTGGTGCATCGGAGGCTGAAGCATTCTTGCTGAGGTGGTGGCCTATCCATTGAACCTGCCCAGCGGGCCGGTACATTTGCGGCCGAAACCGCCTTGCACCAGTACGGCGACCGCTGCATGTTCCTGGAGACCATTGAGAAAAAACAACAAACCTTCGGCCGCAAGAAGCTGACGGACAAGGAGCTGTTGGAAATCTACGAAAACCTCTTGCGCCCGCGCCTCATCGAGGAAAAGATGTTGAGCATGCTCCGCCAAGGGCGCATCAGCAAGTGGTTCAGCGGCATTGGGCAAGAGGCGGTGGCCGTGGGTGCGGCCTTGGCCATGGAAGCCGATGAGTACATCCTGCCCATGCACCGCAACCTCGGCGTGTTCACTACGCGGGGCGTGCCCGTGGCACGGCTTTTCAGCCAGTTCCAAGGCACGGCCAACGGCTTCACCAAAGGCCGTGACCGCAGCTTTCATTTCGGCACGCAGGAGCACAAGATCGTGGGCATGATCAGCCACTTGGGCCCCCAAATGGGCGTGGCCGATGGCATTGCCTTGGCCCA